>DNDP01000306.1:22248-22750 GCA_003484235.1 Verrucomicrobiales bacterium | reverse complement strand
AAGACCAGCGGCAGTTCGGCCGGCTCGAACGGCTTGCTCAGAAAATCCGCGGCACCCGCGCGCATCGCCTCGACGGCGGTATTCACTTCGGCGTCGGCCGTCATGACGATCACGCTGGTGGCCGCGCTGAAGGCTTTCTCGACCAGCAACTCGATCCCCCGCCCGTCCGGGAGGTTCACATCGAGCAGCACGAAATCAAAGCTCAGTTCGCCCAGCATCCGTCGCGCGGTCGCCAGGTCAGCCGCCTGGGTCACATCGGCGCCGAGGCGCTCCAGCGTCGCGGCAATCTGCTTCCGCAGCAGCACGTCGTCTTCGACCATGAGCACACCGATTCCGGCAAGTTCCTGCGCTGGCATGCGCGAGTCTTGCCGGGAATCGGGGCCGGAGAAAACCGAAAAGAAACCGCCTTATCCTGCATCCATTCGCTGACATCCCGGCCGGCTCCGTGGTAGAACGGCGTCCCAAATGAACCGAAGGCGATTCCTCAAGGCCACCGGCTCGT
>DNDP01000306.1:21481-21995 GCA_003484235.1 Verrucomicrobiales bacterium | reverse complement strand
CCGGCTCGGCCTCGTTGCTCGCGGCCGCCGGCTGCAGTTCCACCCGTCCCGGCGATCGCAGCCTCGCGATCATCGATTGCCACACCCACTTCTTTGATCCCACCCGGCCCGAAGGCGTTCCCTGGCCGGGCAAGGAGAGCCCTCTCCACAAACCAACCTTCGTCGCCGACTACCTCGCCCAGCCGGTGCCCCAGCCGGTCACGGCCACCGTCGTGGTCGAGGCCAGCCCGTGGGTGGAAGACAACCAATGGATCCTCGACCTCGCGGGAAAGGACGATTTCATCGTCGGGCTGTGCGGCAATCTCGATCCCATGCACGACCAGTTCGCCGCGAATCTGCAGCGTTTCGCCGCCAACCCGCTGTTTCGCGGCATCCGGGTCGGCGGTGGCGCGATCCAGGAACAGCTCGGCAACCCCACCTTCATGGGCAGCATCCGCCGTCTCGCCGATCTCAATCTCCAGCTGGACGTCAACGGCCCGCCCAACTCCCTGCCCGCCATCGCCAGGCTGGCGGC
>DNDP01000306.1:17183-21117 GCA_003484235.1 Verrucomicrobiales bacterium | reverse complement strand
CACCTCGACGTGCTCTGGTCGGAGTTTGGTCCGGACCGGTTGGTTTACGGCAGCAACTGGCCGGTGAGCGGCCTTTTCGCCCCGCTTCACGACGTCCAGCGGATCGTGCAGGAATACTTCAGCGGCAAGGGCCCGGCAGCGCTGGCAAAGGTTTTCGCCGGCAATGCGCGGACAGCGTACGGCTTGGTTTAGAGCCAACCCTCGTCCCAAGATCCGAAGGGCACCACAACTCGCGGCTCGATTTCGTTTCCAGACTCAGTCAAGACTTCCTTTCCCATGACATCTGGACCCGGACCCATCCTCGCCCTCTTGGTCGCGGCAACGTGGTTTCCCGCCCCCTCGCCATCCCAAGCCGCCGACCGCCCCAACATCATCATCATGATGGCCGATGACATGGGCTGGTCGGACATCGGCCCGTACGGCGGCGAGATCGAGACGCCGACGCTCGATCGCCTGGCGAAGAACGGCCTCCGCTTCACCCAGTTCTACAACACCGCGCGCTGCTGCCCGACGCGCGCCTCGCTGCTCACCGGCTTGTATGCGCACCAGGCCGGCATCGGTCACATGATGGAGGACAAGGGATACGATTCCTATCGCGGCGAACTCAGCCGCAACGCCGTCACCATTGCCGAGGCGCTCAAGCCCGCCGGCTATCACACCTACATGTCCGGCAAGTGGCACGTGAGTAAACACGTCAGGCCCGGCGGCTCGAAGGCCAACTGGCCCCGGCAACGTGGCTTCGACCGCTTCTTCGGCACGATCCACGGCGCCGGCAGTTTCTTCGATCCGAATTCCCTCACGCTCGACAACACCCAGATCGCGCCCTGGCACGGCTTCTATTACACCGACGCTATCAGTGACTTAGCCGTCCGCTTCATCCAGGAGCACGCGGAGAACAACGCTGATGAACCGTTCTTCATGTATGTCGCCTACACCGCGCCGCACTGGCCGATGCACGCCAAGCCCGAGGACATCGCGAAGTATCACGGCCGCTACGCGAAGGGTTGGGACGCCCTGCGCGAAGAACGTTACCAGCGTCTGCTCAAGATGGACCTGATCAACCCGGACTGGAAACTCTCGCCGCGCGACGACAGTGCGCCGGCCTGGCAGGACGCCGAGCTGAAGCACTGGGAGCAGCGTTGCATGGAGGTTTACGCCGCGATGGTCGATTCCATGGACCAGGGCATCGGCCGCATCGTCGGGCAACTCGAGCAGACCGGTCAGCTCGACAACACCCTGATCCTGTTCCTCGCCGACAACGGCGGCTGCGCCGAGGGCTACGGCCGCGGCGACAATCAGGCGAAGGCCATTCCCGATCCGACGCTGCGCCAGCCGATGGCGCCCGGCGAGTTGCAGACCCGCATGGAGCCGCTCTTCACCCGCGACGGCCGACCGGTGCGCGTCGGCCGGGGCGTCATGCCCGGTCCCGACGACACCTACATCGCCTACGGCCTGAGCTGGGCCAACGCGTCGAACACGCCCTTCCGCGAATACAAACACTGGGTCCACGAAGGCGGCATCAGCTCGCCGTTGATCGCGCATTGGCCGAAGGGCATCGACATGCGGCACATCACCCATCGTCGTGCCACGGACGAAGGATTGATCGTGGACACCCCCGGGCACCTGATCGATCTGATGGCCACGTGCCTGGAACTGGCCGGTGCCGGCTATCCCGCGAGACACGCCGGCCACGACATCATCCCGCTCGAAGGGGTGAGTCTCGCTCCGGCGTTTCGCGATGAACCGGTCGACCGGCCCAACCCCATCTTCTGGGAACACGAAGGCAACAAGGCCATCCGCGTCGGCGACTGGAAACTCGTCTCCAAGCACCGCGGCGAACCCGAGCTCTACAACCTCGCCGACGACCGCACGGAATTGAACGACCTCGCCAAGGCGATGCCCGACAAGGTCGCCGATCTCGCCGGCCAATGGATGCGCTGGGCCGAGCGCGCCGGCGTGAAGGAGTGGCCAGTGAGGTAGGACAGGCATCCTGCCTGTCTCGGCGACGCCGGAATGCCACCGTCCATCCAGCGATTGGCTCGCACACAGAAAACCGTCGAGCACGGAACAACTCGCGCAGGTCGTGGACTTGCTCCCCGTGCAGGTGCGCAACGTCGGGCAACGACGACGCTCGCTGAAGCTCGCGGGGACAGGCAGGATGCCTGTCCTACGGGTTTGACCGGGGCATCCGGCAGATCCACGACCGGCTCAATGGCGGCGCAGCTGGAGGCGGTGCTCGATGCGCTGGGATTGCAGGTAAGTCAGGCGGGGCAGCTCGGTCATCGTCGGCGACTCCGTCTCGTGCAGGATGGCGCGGGCCAGGTACTGCAGGTCGCGCCAGCGCGACCAGTCGAGTTCCGGGGCGTGCGCGATCTGCCGCATCAATGACCGCCACTCGATGATCACGCGGTCCACGTCGCCGTCGCCGAGCCAGGGGGTGATGAAGGCGGCCTTGCTCGCCGGGTTCTTGTGGATGCCCGCGACCACGACCTCAGCACCGCTGCCGTACTTCGGCGGCAGCCCGTTCTCCAGGTAACCGTTCACGCTCTGCACACCGTAGGCCTCCCGGCAGACGACCGCCAGCCGGCCGGCAAAGCGATCCTCCTCGCGGCAGAAGCGGAAGCCGGCGTCAAGGTTCGCGAGATCGTAGACGAGTTCGTCCAGCGGATAACGGTCGTCCTCCAAAGCCGCGGCGACCGCCAGACCGACTCCGGCGGAGAAGTAACTCACTATCCGGCCACGTCGCGTGGGAACGCCCCTTTCGTCGACCAGCCGGAGCCGTTTCCACAGCAACGCCGTGCCGGTGCCGGTCGGCAGCGCACGGCAGGTCTCCACGAGATCACACCGCGAGCAGTCGGGCGGGGTCACCTGTCGCTCCTGCGGATGCCACAGTGGGACGCCATGCCGATCGACCGGGACATGCATCGTCTGCCGGGCAAGGCTCACCAGGGCCACGACTTTGGTGCGCTTGAAGTCAAAGCCGACGACGTCGAGCCGCTGCCGGCCGAGCCGGTCGGTGATCAATGGTTCAAGCTGGCCGCGCCAAAGCTCGCGGGTGGTCTGGCGCGAATCCCAGTTCGTGAGCCGGCGAATCCACTTGGCGATGAGCAACCGGTCCCCGTCGATTACTTCGGCCACCGAGATGGCCCGCCCGTAGATCACCGGCTCCACACCGGGTTCGGAAAGGGGCGTCAGCGTGCCGGTGCCGACCTTCTCGATGGCGTCGGGTTCGCTCAAGAGCGGACGCAGGTCCAGCGGAACGCCGGGTTCAACATCGGGCCGCCGATGGGATTCCCGGCCATGATCGTCCACCCTCGTGAAGCGCGGACCGACCCGGATGTCGCCCAGCGGCACTTCGGTGTTCTTCGGCAGCGGCTCCCATTCACCGCGGCTGTTCAACATTTCGCGCACCTTGCGCCGGACGTGGCGGGCGCGCTCGGCATCGGTCTGAAGTCCACAGGACTTGTCCGGATGGAGGAGCGAGCTCTCGACGCCAAGATGGATGGGCTTGGTGGTGAAAAGACGCTCCTGCACCTTGACGGCGGCGAGGAACGGCTCGGCACCCGTCTCGGCGGCGCCCTGCATGATGCCGAGCAGCGCAGCCCAATCGACCATGCCGCTCCGCGCAAGCTGGGCGGGATAGCCTTCGCGGAGCCGCAGGCCGTTCGCACTGACCAGGAAATACCCCAGCTCATCGATGCCCCGGCGACCGGCGCGACCGACCATCTGCAGGATCTCGTCCGGTCGCAGCGGCACTTCGACCTGGTCCCGGCGATAGGAGTCACCCGCGAGCACGACGCTGCGCAGGGAAAAGTTGATGCCGGCGGCCAGGCCCATCGTGGCGACGACCGCCCGGAGCTGGCCGGCCTTCGCCAGCGGTTCGATCACGCCGGCCCGCACGGCGTAACTGAGACCGCTGTGGTGGTAGGCAACC
>DNDP01000306.1:4953-16917 GCA_003484235.1 Verrucomicrobiales bacterium | reverse complement strand
CGGCGGCGATCGTCTCGGCACCCTGGCGGCGGGGCGCAAACAGGAGCACAGGACCCAGTCCTTCGGCGAGCGCTTTGGCCACAATCCGCGCCCAATACCCCCGGATTTCGCGGGGCAGATTCCAGTTGAGGTTGTTGACGAACACCTCGTCGAGCGGCACCGGCCGGATCTCGTGCCGGATCAACCTGGCGCGCCGGCCGAGGCGTTCGAGCCATTTCACGATGTGATGCGGGTTTGCCACGCTGCCGCTGAGCAGNNTGTCAAGCGACATCAAGAATTGACCCCCTGACGACATCGAAAACTGACCCCCCGTTAGGGTTCACTCGGTGTGTGGTTCGCTGTTCGCGCTGGCCTGGTTAACCAGGCCAGCGCGGCGCTTCGCCCGCAGCCGGTAGCTGTCGCCGCGGATGGTGATGACGTGGCTGTGGTGGAGCAGGCGGTCGAGGATGGCGGTGGCGACCACCGCATCGCCGAACACGCCACCCCACTCGCTGACCGCGCGATTGCTGGTGACCAGCATCGAGCCGCGCCCGTAGCGCCGGCTGACCAGCTGGAAGAACAGGTGCGCGGCGTTGGCCTCGAAGGGCAGGTAGCCGAGCTCGTCGACGACGAGCAGCTTGGGCCCTTCGCCGCGGATCAGGCGGCTCTTCTGCGTCTCGAGCGTCGCGACGATGATCGGCGCATCCAGATTTTCCGAGAGGTCGCCGGTGGCAATGCCGACGTTCCAGCCGCGCGCCCGCCACTCGGCCAGTTTGTCGTTGGCCAGCGCCCGGGTGGGGACGGTGTAGATCGCCTGCTCGCGGGATTTTCCGAGGTTGGACCAAAGCTCGAAGATCAGCGTCTTGCCGGACCCGGTGGGCGCCTGCACCACGACGTCGCAGCCGTCGCGCAGGGCGGCGACGGCCTCCTGCTGCCAGAGGTCCGGAATGGTCAACTGGGTCAGCGACGGCGCGGAATCGAGCTGTTCTCCGATCGTCTGCACGGCGGTACGGTAACGGAAGTCCGCCAAGTGGAAACGTGGAAATGCGACTCCTCTCAGAAAGAAATGCCCGTCGGCCGATGCAGCCTGCACTTAAATGTCCGGCTGCGTCCAGAAGCCGGCCGTTTTCATTCTCAGCGGGCGCAATCGCCCTGCAGGACGTCACTCTGGCCGCTGGTAGATTTCCGTGCGGCTCTTCTCCAGCCTGGGACCCCAGATGCGGATGTTCTTCACCTTGCCAGTGTCATCGAACGAACCGAACCCGATGGCGCCCACTCCGAACGTCGTGTCCCTCGCCTCCATGACCGGCTTCTCCATATCGTCGAAGAACACCCGGATCGTGCCTTCCTTGATCTTCCGCTCCAGCCGGACTCGGTGCCAAATTTCCAGCCCCCAGTTGACGCCTTCGGTGGTCCGGGTGCTGATTTTGGTGCGGGGCGCGTTGTTCACGATGAAGACGTTGTGGGCATGATCGTCCATCTTGGTCGCCAGATGGACATAGTAAAACCGGCCCGGATCCTGGAGGCCGAAGAAAAGGCACATGTCCCGGTGGCCGTACTCCCTGCCCGTCTGAAGCAAATCCACCTCGATCACGAAGTCACCGAACTGACGGTCGGCAAGCAGGGCGATGTTGAAGGGGGACCTGACCGCCGGTTTGTAGTCGCTCTGCTTTACCAGCTCCAACGCCCGGCTCTTTCCCTCTCCCGTCACCTTCCATGCCGACCTGTCGGTAAACACGAAGTCGCGGATGGGATCGCCCTTCTCGAAGGACTGCTCGTAGAGGAGCGAATGGCCGGCAGGCACCGCCGCGCTGACTTTCGCCTGCTCGGCGGCGGGCGCCGCCAAGGGCTGGCCGACGCCTACGAACAGCAGGCCCGAGAGAAGTCCCGCAAATGCCCGTTGCATTTTCATGAGCGCAGCAGGAAGTCGTCGCAGAGGGAGTGCGCGTCAGACCTTCTTCGGCACCACGAACGGCTTCCGGTAGTCCCGGGTGAGCAGCCGGTTGGCCTTGCGATTGTTGGTGAAGCGCTCGGACTTGGGGTTCATCTGCAGGTCGGCGCCCAAGGTCAGCGGTGTCCCCAGCAGGTCGACCTCGTTCGCCTTGAGGTGATCCACCATGCGCTCATAGGTTTCCAACGCGCCAAGATCGTTGCTGATCGCGCCCCGGATTTTTGCATCATCCGCGTGGCTGCCAATCCGGTGCGAGATGTTGCCTGTGTGGCACAGGGCGCTAGAGAGGTGACCTTCGAGAATGTCCGCCGTGAGGTCCTCGACCTTGCGCGAACGGACCGCCTTGATCCAGTTCTCATAGTGGTCGTCCGCGCCTTTCCACGACTTGATCTCCATGCCGCCCTTGTCAAAAGCCGTGGCGGCCGTATAGCTCGGCACGAAGACGTGTCCGCCCTCGCAGTGGATGACGACTGCCACGCTGCCGCCCATGAACTTGTCCATGTTCTTGGCGCCCTTCTTCTCGGGCAATCCACGGACTTCGAAGATCAACGGCGCCCTGGCGTAATCGTGATAGATGATCTGAGTGTTGGCCGTTTCCCCGTCGTCCACATAGCCAAGCCGGCCGCCGACGCTCCAGACGCGCGGCGAGAGCTCCATCTCGCCGAGAAACCAGCGGGCGATGTCCATCTGGTGGATGCCCTGGTTGCCGAGGTCGCCGTTGCCGGTCGCCCACACCCAGTGCCAGTCGTAGTGAAGCTTTTCGCGGGTCAGTTCGGTCATTTCCGCCGGGCCCAGCCAGAGATCGTAGTTGATGTGATCGGGCACTTCCTGCGGACCGGAGACCCTGCCGATGCTGTTGCGGGGCTTGTAGCACATGCCGCGGGCGATGGTGATCTTCCCCAGGTTGCCATCCTTGATCCACTGAACGGCATCACGGATGGCGTGGCTGGACCGGCTCTGGGTGCCGGTCTGCACGATCTTCTTGTACTTGCGGGCGGCATTCACGATCTGGCGGCCCTCCCAGACGTTGTGCGAGACCGGTTTTTCCAGATAGACATCCTTGCCGGCCTGAATGGACCAGATGGCACCGAGCGCATGCCAATGGTTTGGTGTCGCGATCATCACCGCATCGACATTCCTGCTCTCCAACAGGTCCCGGATGTCCTCGTAGGTCTCCACGGTGTCGCCGGTCTTCTCCTTTTGTGCTGCGGCACCCTTGGCGAGCACCTGCGAGTCCACGTCGCACAGCGCGGTGACCCGAACCTTGTGTCCCTGCTCGCGGAGCTTGTTGATGCCGTCGATGTGGGACTGGCCGCGGCCCTTGAAGCCGACGACGGCGCAGCGAATCTCCTCATTGGCTCCGCGCACCGACGAATCGGCGGCGAAGGCGGACCATTTCGAGGCGAACAATGCACCGGCCGAAGCGACGGCCGAGCCCTGGATGAATTTACGACGATTGATCTGGTTCATAGGCTGGATGGGAAATGGACGCCGTTTGCCGGCACCCTATTTGAACTATTTTCCTGCGGCGTACTCCTGATACCGGGCCTCGATGTCGGCCTCGGCGGCGGTGCCCTCATGAAAGAAGAAGCGGTAGCGGAACGTGACGGATTCACCCTGCTTCACCTGCAAATCGCCGATCCCCTTCTCCTTCTTCTCGAAATCGTGCTGACCGAACGGATTGGCGGCAAACAGGCCATAATCGCGGACATGCCACCAGGTGGGATGACGCGGATTGCGCGGTGCGTCGAAGATGGCCACACCGACGATCTTGCCGTTAACCGGTCCGTAATAATCGCACCATTTCGCTCGCTTGCCCCAGGTGGCGCCGTCGGTAACGCCCTCGCTGTTGACGATGTGGCCCTCCGCCACCTTGCCCTTGAGCCGCATGGTAGGCGCCACGCGGATCGCCATGGTGCCCTCCTTGGTGTCGCCAAATACGAGATCCCCCTCCGAGGCGAAAATCGTCACGTCATAGTCCATCATCCGATGCGGGGAGGTGTTGTAGATGCGGATCGTGCGGAGGTCGGTGGCGATCAGCTTGCCGTCCTTGGCCACCAGCTTGTTCCGGGACTTGATGACACCGTGCTCCCGGCCCGACTTCACCTCGACAAACTCTTCGTGAACCGTAGAACCGGCGTTGGCCGACTCGGACCAGAAATCCACCCCGTTGATCTCGCCGTGGGCAAACCACAGTGAGCGATGATGGGGATGATCCTTCTCGTCGTTGACGCCCTCATGCATCGGCCAGTCCCGGGTCATCGGTGTTTCCCCCGGGCCGAATACCGGCCAAAGAAACGGCCGCGAAACCCGCTGGTAATGGTACCGGCTGAAAATCTGGTCGTTGACGGTGATCAACAGCGTGTTGTCGGACCGGGTGATCTCCACTCCTTCACCGGCGAAGGCATCAAACGAAAGAGTCGCGACTGCACCGAACAAGATGGCGGCAAAGCGCCTGGATCCGGACGTGTGGAACATGCCGGCGAGGCTATCGACCCCCACCAAACCGGGTCAACGCAAATGTCCGGCACGTGTTTCGCTCCCCCCGGGCAACGCGTGTCTGGCCGGTCGGCCTCCATGAATCCATTCCCCGCCATCCTGAACCACTTTGTGGGCGCGCCCGGAACCCGGAGCACCGAAGATCTCCGGCGTGCCCGGCTGCTGGCCGGTTTCGGCCTGCTCGGCGCCGTCTTTGGCAGTGTCTACGCCCTGTTCTACCTGTTGATTGCCCACAATTGGGGAGCCGGTGTCATCATCGTGTGCAGTGCGGCATTCGCCACGATCCCCTGGCTGGTCCGTTGGGGCCTGTCGCTGGCCCTGCTGGGGCACCTGTTTGGCGTCATCCTCGTCGCCGGTTTCTCCGGCCTCTGTTGCGTGGAGGGTGGTCTTCATGGGCACGCCATCGCCTGGTTGGCCAGCATTCCACTCTATGCACTGCTGCTCGTGGGGCTGCGGGGAGCCACCGTTTGGGGGACCCTGTGCCTGGCTTCGGCCAGCCTGATTGCAGGCTGCGAACTCGCCGGCATTGCACTGCCCAATCTTTGCCCGGAAGAGTGGCGCGATGTCGTGTCCGCGGCCGGCTACTTCGGGCTGACCCTGTTCATGCTGATGCTGGGAATCATCTTCGAGCGCGGCAGATCCCTCGCCGCCACCAGCACCCAGGCGGCGCTGGACCAGTTGTCCGCGGCCAACGAACGCCTGAAGCAGCTCAACCGGGAGAAGAACGAGTTCCTCAGCATCGCCGTGCACGATCTCAAGAATCCCCTCACGGTCGTCATGGGCATGAGCGACCTGCTGGGGTCCGGGCTCGTCCCTCCGGACAAGGTCGCCGCCACGTCGCGCAAGATCTCCGACCAGGCGATCCGGATGCGGGAGCTGATTTCGAACCTGCTCGATTTGAATGCCATCGAGGAGGGGCGCATGACCCTGGCACGGAAGAGCCTGGACGTCGCGCAGCTCTGCACCACGAGCGTGGAAGGGTTCACCGAACTCGCCCGGCGCAAGAACATCGCGCTCCAGCTGCAGAACGCCGCCGTCGAAGCGCGTGCTGTGGGTGACGGCCAGGCAATCCTCCAGATACTCGACAACCTCATCTCCAACGCGGTTAAGTATTCGTCACCCGGCTCGAACGTGCAGGTGCAGCTCATTCATGAGCAGGATGCACTTCTTGTGGAGGTGCGCGACCATGGCCCGGGGATCTCGCAGGCGGACCAGGCCAAGCTGTTCCGGCGTTTCGTCCGGCTGAGCACCAAACCAACGGGCGGCGAAAGCTCGAACGGGCTCGGACTGTTCATCGTAAAGCGGCTCGCGGAAGGGATGGGCGGAACCATCGAGTGCCACAGCGAAGTCGGTGTCGGCACGTCGTTCGTGCTTTCACTGCCCAAGGAGACCTCGCCCGCTGCGGCGCCCGCCACCAAAGTCGAGCCGGTCCGCGCGAGCCGGCCGGCCCGCTTCGATCACGAGGAACTTCCGGTCGATTTGACGGACCCCCAAGGCTGCTCCACCGTCGGAGCATGACCGTTTTCGAGTTCCGCTGCAGCCTGCATGTCCCTCGCCCGGTGGACGAGGTGTTCCCATTTTTCACCGACGTTCACAATCTCGAGGCCATCACTCCTCCCTGGTTGAAGTTCCACGTCCTGACGCCCCAGCCCAACCCGATGCGCGCTGGAGTGACCATCGACTATCGGCTGAAGGTTCATGGATTGCCGCTACGCTGGCGGTCACGCATCAACGTCTGGGAACCGCCCTTCCGCTTCGTGGATGAACAGGTGCGCGGACCCTACCGCCTGTGGATTCATGAGCATCGATTTGAGGAGGTTGATGGAGGAACCCTGTGCCACGATCATGTCCGCTACGCCGTCCCGGGAGGCCGGCTCCTGAACTGGCTGTTTGTTCGCGGTGACGTGGAGAAGATCTTCTCCCATCGGCAGAGGCAACTGGCCAGGGTCTTCGCCCCGGACGTCGGCCATGCCTCTCTCGCTGCTTCCACGGGCTGAATCCCGTCGCCCTACCATTTCAGGGCAAGTTTGGACACTGTGAGCGCCGCCGCCGCCACGAGGTAGGCAAGCGCCACCCATCCGGCAATGCGGATTGGGGTGGCTGTCGGGATCGGCAATCGCGCATCTCCCCGGGGAATCAGCAACGCACCGCAGATCAACCCGCCCACCAGCCCGCCCAGGTGCCCGGCGTTGTCGATGAGCTTCCAACCGGCGATGCCCACGCAGGCGATCAACACCACATTGGCCATCATCGACCGGGCGAAGTCGTCGGGAAGCACCTGGCGGTGGCGAATCCCCAGCATGACCAGGAATCCAAGCAGACCAATGATCCCCCCGGAAGCGCCCACGCTGGCCCCGACCGGCACCAGCCACACGCTGAGCAGTGATCCGCACAGCATCGAGATCACCAGCACCAGCAGCAGCATCCAGCGGCCGGCCAGCAACTCCGTGGGCCGGCCGAGGTAGTGGAGCGCGGCACCGTTGAAGAGCATGTGCACGACGCCGCCATGGACCATCGTGGCGGTTAGGAGCGTTACGATGTCACCATTGCGCACCGCCTCCTTGTCCAGCGCCACCAGCTGCGGCCACACCAGTTCATCCACGAAGAACTGCCCGATGAAGATCGCCGCCAGCCCGACGATCAGCGCGATCGTGACGGGCGCCCGCTGCTCCCGAAGCCAGGCTTCATAACGTATCGAATCCACCCAGCCGGCCATGGCCTCCGGCGTGAGGCGGGTCAGCCGGAACAATTGCCAGAGCCATTGCAGCACCGGGAGCACGCCAAGAATGATCATCAGGAGAAAGCTGATCGAGTAGAGCGACAGCCGGTCCATCCGCCACCAGAGGAACCCAAAAAGGACGGTCATCAGTCCCGCGTTCCGCAATCCGGACATGACACTCTTTCGGGTCCGGCTGCGAACCGCGTCGAACAGCATTCGCACCTCGAACACGGTCTTCAAGGTCGGATGCTCCGGCGTCCAGACGATGAAAACCCGCGAATCGGTCTCCCCACAACGCCTGACCAGTTCCTCGGCTGAACAGGCCACCGGACGGTCACCATCCAGATAACCATGCTCGGAGGAGGCCGGCTTGGGCGGGGGTGGCCCGGCGCGTCGCCACGGGGGTGGCAGCGGAGGCGGATTCGCAGGAGATGACGTCGCGGTCATGCCTGCCCATGGAAGGGCAATCCTTCCGTTCAAGCAAGGCACCAGCGGAGTTGCCTCAATTGATCGCGGTCAGCGGCAGCCTCATCCGCCCGCCGTGACCGGAGCGGCACCGGCACTCGGTGGTCTGAAACGGTCCGCCGGCGTGATGAGCACCTTGTCCACGCGGTGGCGGTCCATGTCGAGCACCTCCCAGACGTAGTTCTGTGCCTTGAAGAATTCACCCTCGCGCGGCACATGCCCAAGCTGTTTGACGACGTAGCCGGCCAGAGTCTGAAACTCAAGACTGTGCGTGAACTGCACGCCCGGAATGACCGCGGCAACCCCGTCGATGTCCATCGCCCCGTCGGCGAGCCAGCTGCCATCTTCGCGCCGGGTCGCCGAGGGGCGTGCCCGTTCCTCCGCCGTGGCGATGTCCCCCACAATCGCCTCCATGACATCATTGAGCGTCACCATCCCGACGACCGAACCGAACTCATCCGCCACGAGCGCCTGATGGGTCCGCGACTTGCGAAAGTTCTCCAGCAACAGCAACGCATTGAGCGACTCGGGTACGATCAGCGGCTTGACCACCAGGTCCTTCAGGTTCACCTGCACACCTGCGGCGAGGTTCGCGTAGATCGACTTGAGGGAAACAATGCCGACAATGTTGTCGCGGGTGCCGTCATACACCGGGTAGTAGGAGTGACCGCCTACGACGATCTTGTGCCAGATTTGCTCGTGGGTGTCGTCGCGATTGAGAAAGATCACCTTGGGTCGAGGGGTCATCAGGTCGTGCACGCGCAGTTGATCGAGGTCGAGAATGCTCGAAACCATTTCGTGCTCGACCTGGTGGAACGCGCCCGCGCGCAGCCCCTCCTGCATCAGCACGCGCACTTCATCCTCGGAGACGCCGGGATCGCCCTTCGGGCGGACGCCCACCAACCGGAGCACGGTGTCGGTCGAGAAGCCGAGAAACCACACCAACGGACCGCACCAGCGCGAGACCCGGTTCATGGCGCGGGCCATCGCCATCGCGATGGCTTCCGGATGGCCGAGCCCAATCCGCTTGGGCACCAGTTCCCCGAGGACCAGTGAGCAATAAGTGATCACCGCGACCACGAGTCCGAACGCGATCTGACCGGCGAACGGCGCGAGCAACTCGCTGCGCGCCAGCAACGGCTCGACGGATTCCGCGATTGTCGCGCCACCGAAGGCGCCGGCCAGCACGCCGACCAGGGTGATGCCAATCTGCACCGTGGCGAGGAAGCGATTCGGAGACTCCGCCAGATCGAGCGCGGCCTGCGCGCCCGCATCGCCGTCGTCGGCCAGGCGGCGGAGCCGACCACGCCGGGCGGACACGACGGCGATCTCGGTCATGGCGAAGACGCCGTTCGCGAGCAGCAGTACGAGCACGATCAACAATTCCACCGCGATGCCGTTCATGGGCGGAGCCTACGGAAACACCCCGGGCACTGGCGAGCGGAGTTCTCCGCGAGCGCCAGGGGATCACTGAGAATGCCCTTTCATGAGGACAACGCATCGCAACCTTCAGCTTCGGCCGGCAAGTTGACGTTCCCGCATATCTACCAGATAGCCTTTCCAAAGTTTTGCCTGATCACTTCGTCACGAGTGAGCAAAGGAGAGCCACCGGCTTCGGCCTGCCCCACGATCATCCGGTCGAACGGATCGCGCGTCCAACTTACCTTCTCGGCCTGACGCACAACTGCCGCGAACGGCTGCGGGCAGATCGTCAATCCCAGGTCGCTTTCCAGCACGCCAATGATCTTTCCCGGTGCGACAGATGTCCTGCCGATCTCCTGCAGAAGCTGCAACTCGAGGCGAACTATCGGGGAGATGAGCAGATCGTTCTCCTCAAGGGCGACGCGTGCCGCGGGCGAGAATCGCTCGACCAGTCCGGCGTAGAGCCAGACCACGACATGCGTATCAAGGTAGATCATTCTTCCATTCCCCGGACCAATCCACCCGGACAACCGAGTCCGGATCGCCAGTCAGCACCTTGCGCTTCTTCAGCCGGTCGAGTTTGGGAGGACGGACGTCCGGCTGAATCGTCAGGGTGCGGCCGTTCCGCTCCACTTGAACAGGCTTTCCGGTCTCCAGGACCTGGTCGAGAATGCTGTAAATATCCTTCCGCAGCTGCGTGGCCTTTACGATCATGTACGTAAGCTACGCAAAGCGTACGCCCAGTCAAGCTCCTGGACCGAACCCAACAAGGCACCAAGAAAGACTGGAAGTTCAGCGGTCCGTCCGCCGGTGGCTGGCTCGAATATCTTTGATAAGGCCTGACGATTTGCGGCTTACTTCGACCAGACCACCATGACCTCTGAACCGCGCTCTGCCCCGTTCCTTCCCACGCGGCAAAGCCTGCTGGCCCGGCTGCGCGACTGCCAGGACCAGGATGGCTGGCGCGAGTTTTTCGACACCTACTGGCGATTGATCTACAACGTCGCCCGCAAGTCTGGCCTGGCCGACCTGGCCGCGCAGGAGGTCGTGCAGAACACGTTCATCTACCTGTCGCGGCGGATGCCGAATTTTCGCTACGACCCGGCAAGGGGATCCTTCAAATCCTGGCTGCGGGTGGTCACGCGCTCCCGCATCAGCGTGTATCACCGGACCGAAAAGGCCGGTGGGGTGCTCTTTCGGGAACCGTTTCCCGGAGAAACGGGCGAGGGCGAGTCCGCACTGGAGCAGCTGCCCGATCCGGCGGCCGATGCTCTGGATGAGGTGTGGCAGCGCGAATGGGAGGAAAACATTCTGAACACCGCTTTCCGACGGCTGCGTTCCAAGGTGAGCGCACAGCAGCTGTTGATCTTCCGGCTGGCCACGCCGGGCGACCTGCCCTTGACGCAGGTGGCCAGGAAGCTCGACGTGAGCCTCGCGCAGGTCTATCTGGCGCGGCATCGGGTGGGACGATTGTTCAAGGCTGAAGTGCAAAGGTTGCGGCAGGAGACCGAATGAGCGATTCATCCACCGCTGGTCACACGCAGGAACCCAGTCATGCCCGGTGAAAACGGCGCCAAACATTCCCGATCACACGTTGCTGCGGCCCATCGGCCGGGGGGCGTACGGGGAGGTCTGGCTGGCGCGCAACGTAATGGGTTCCTGGCGCGCGGTGAAGGTCATCTGGCGGAGCCAGTTCGAGAGCGAGCGGCCCTATGAGCGTGAGTTTGCCGGGATTCAACGCTTCGAACCGGTCTCGCGCAGTTCCAGCGGCCTGGTGCATGTGCTGCACGTCGGACGCAATGAACCGGAGGGCTACTTCTATTACGTCATGGAGCTGGCGGATTCGGTGAACGGCCAGGATGTCACCGGAGATTTTGAGAA
The DNA here is from genome assembly GCA_003484235.1 of Verrucomicrobiales bacterium. Taxonomy (GTDB): domain Bacteria; phylum Verrucomicrobiota; class Verrucomicrobiia; order Limisphaerales; family RI-55; genus RI-55. The sequence continues at coordinate 6,001 of DNDP01000306.1, read as the reverse complement.
CTATTGTCCACGTACGCTCCGTTCGGACCTGAATCACCTCGGTCGCCTGCCGGTGGCCGATTGCGTGCGGGTGGCGCTGGATGTTATCGGCGGGCTGGCGCAGCTTCATCTGCACGGTCTGGTTCATCGCGACGTCAAACCGGGAAACATCATCTACGTCAACGGCCGCGCCAAGCTCGCCGACATCGGGCTCGTCTCCACCGGCGTCGAGGGGCGGACCTTCGTCGGCACGGAAGGATACATTCCACCGGAAGGTCCGGGTTCGACGACCGCCGACCTTTACGCGCTGGGCGTGGCGCTTTACGAGGCGAGCACCGGTTATTCGCCCGATCGGTTCCCCGATGTGCCGGCGGAATGGATGACCAACGAAGCGGGCAATGAAGCGTTCGAGTTTCACGAGATCCTGTTGAAAGCGTGCGAAGGCCAGCGGGAACGGCGGTATGAGAACACGGAGGCGATGCAGGCGGATCTGGCGCTCTGGCAAAGCGGCCAGAGCGTGCGCCGGGTGCGTGCGCTCGAACGCCGCTACGCACGCCTCCGCTTGAGCGGCATTGCGGGAACGATCCTGTTGGTGGTGGCCCTCGCGGCGGTCTTATTCGCCAACTACCGCGCACGGTTGGCCACGGAAAGCCGCGCCCGGGAGACACGTCTGCGCGAGCAGGCGCAGGAGTCCCTCGCACGTGCCGAGGCGGCGGAACAGGAGACCCAGCAGCAGCTCTACACCGCCCTGCTCGAACAAGGACGTGCCACCGTACGAAGCGGTGAACTGGGCCAACGAGTCAGGGCGTTGGATGCCGTTCGTCGGGCCGCCGCCATCACCAACACCGCGGCGCTGCGCGGGGTGGCGCTGGCCGCGCTCGCCTTGCCGGACTTGCGGTTCGAGCGGGAACTGACATACGGCTCCGGGTTCACGATGCAGCAATTGGACCCGGCATTCGAACGCATCGCCTTGTGCCGTGGCCTCGGCCCGGTCGAGATTCGTGCCACCGCCGACAACCAATTGCTGGCGACGCTGCCCGCCAGCACCAACCTTCCCGCCTACGTGGGT
>DNDP01000306.1:0-4808 GCA_003484235.1 Verrucomicrobiales bacterium | reverse complement strand
CAACCTTCCCGCCTACGTGGCGGAGTGGAGCCCGGACGGCCGGTTCCTGCTGGTCAAGCGCGATTATCCGCCCAGCGGCGCGAGTTCCGACAAAGAGATCTGGGACGTGCCGGCCGCCCGGCGAATGCTCGTGATTCGCGACGCGCCGTTCAGCGCAATGGCGTTTCATCCCGAATCGTCCCAGGTGCTGGTGGGGACGAGGAACGGCGCCGCCATCTGGAATCTGGAACAACAGGCAGAGGTGAGCCGGTTCCCCTTGGATGCGACACCTCACTTTTTGCGGTTTTCAGGCGATGGCGGACGCTTCGCTGCCGTCTACGCGACCGGGGGCGCGTGGATCGTTTCGGTTCACGAGGCCCACTCGGGTGAACTGACAACCTCGAGCCGGTTCGACGCGTTTGTGGCGAGCTTCAACTGGCATCCCGGCGGCCACTGGATCGCGGTGCTGGACGACAGCGGCAGCGTTCACCAGATGAATGCGCAAACGGGCGGCGAAAGGTTGCTGGGCAGGCATAAGGCACAGGCTCGTCGCGCGGAGTTCAGCCCGGATGGCGACTACTTGATGTCCGGAGGTTGGGAGCGGGAACTGATCTGCTGGGACACCCGCACCCTGCAGAGAGCCTTCGGCATCTGGCTGAACGGTTACGTCGGGTGGTTTCGCTCGGATGGCCGGGCGTATGCCCTGCACACGGAGGCTGGCCTGCAGATCCACGCGTTCGAGCGCGAGGGACATCGCGAATTCCTGGAAGACCTGGGGCCACGCCTCCGCTATGCCGCTTTCTCTGCCGACGGCCGCTGGCTCGCCGCAGCCGGGACGGAGCAAATTGGTGTCTGGGACCTGGAACAGGGAGGCCCCGGAGCTTTGGCGCCGAACATCCGGGAAACCCGCGTTGCCTTCGCTGACGGTCAGTTGTTTGCCGACCATCTTGGGGGTGCGTTCCGCTGGCGGGTGGCTGCGGGTTCGAATGCCGTGGCGCCGCCAACGCTGGCACCGCTTGAAGTTGCGTTGCCGGACCGCTTCGCTTCGCTGTGCGTGGTTTCCAACGCAGTGGTGCTGACCGGCGGCCGTGGTTCGGCGGTGGTTGGCCTGAAGGAATTGGGAACTGCGCCACAAAGTTGGCAGCCCACCGAGTGGGGATACAACGGCGTCTCCCCGGATGGCCGCTGGCTGGCGGTGTTTCGGCCCTACACACCGTTGCTCTCCGTCCATCATTTCTCCGACCTGGCACTGGTGGCCACCCTTACCAACACCCATAACATCCGCAGTTTCCAATTCTCGCCCGCCGGCGACGAGGTGGCGGTGTCCTGCCGGTTGGGCGTGGAGTTTTGGAGCACGACGACCTGGCAGCGCACGCGAATCACCACCAACTTCAATCACCAGCTCTATTCGGCGGATGGCCGCACCATGTGGTTGACTCAGGAGTACCGCACGGGCGGACTCTACGATGCCAGCAACCTGGAACTCCTGATGCCGCTGCCCATGGGTGTTTTCCCGTTGAGCTTGAGCCCGGATGGCCGGCGGCTGGCCGTGAGTGTCAACCTCCGGCGGCTGCAGGTGTGGGATCTGGTGGAGGTGCGCGAGCAACTCGCTGGGTTGGGGCTCGATTGGCCGGAATAGCCCCCGGTCGCGATCGCGCGTCGGACAACGACCGTCCTTTCGTTGAAAGGAGTTGGCTGACCTGGGCTTACCCAAGGTATGCAAGCCCTCTGTTGCCGCCTCTTTCGCCCTCCTCTTGTCAGGCGAATCGCCTGTCTGATGGTCGGATCGTGGGTCGCATTCTCAATCGCCGGCGCCGAAGCCTCCGCCCCAGTTCAGGCCAATCGCACGCTCCCGCAGGTGGCGCCGCCCCGCGCTGGTCTGGAGTTCTCGGTCCATCCAACGATCCAGGAGATTTCCCGGGCGCGGGTGTTCGAGGAGCCGCTGGTGCCGATTGGCGGCGAACCATCCATGGAGGAGAATCTGGCGCTGGCGACCGCGTTGCTCGGCTATGCGAATCGCACCGGACCGGACGACTTTTCGAGTCTTACGGGGTTTCTGGAACGGCATCCCGGTTCGCCCTGGCGGGCGGCGCTGCTGACCTGCCTCGGTCTCGAATATTACAACACCGCTCACTACTCACGGTGCCTGGACGCTTGGGAAAAGGCCTGGCAGGCGGCGAAGAACGCGACGGACGCAAGGGGCCGGGCCATCGCCGACCGGGCGGTGGGCGAACTCGCGTTCATGTATGCGCGGATCGGACGGATGGAGGAGCTGGATGGGCTGCTCGAATCGGTTGAGAGCCGCGTGTTTACCGGCGCGGCGACGGAACGTATTACCGGGGCGGGCGAAGGGCTCTGGCACATGCAGAACAAGCCGGAGATCGCCTTCAAGTGCGGGCCGTATGCGTTGCAGCAAATTCTGAAATCGGATCTGCGGCTCCTCGGTTCGTCGCCCGAGACGGCGTTGCGGGCGATCCGTGACTTTCCCTCAACGCAAAAAGGAGTTTCGTTGCCGCAAGTGACGGAGCTCTCGAAGAAGGTGGGCCTGAATTATCAGATGGCCTTTCGCGACTCTTCAAAATCGAAAATCGGAGATCAGAAATCGGAAATGGAGTTTATCGTCCCCTCCGTCGTGCATTGGAAGGTGGATCATTACGCGGCGCTTGTCCGGCGCGAGGGTGATCGGTTTCTGCTGGAAGACCCGACCTTTGGCAACTCGGTTTGGGTAACCCGACAAGCGTTGGAGGCCGAGGCCAGCGGATACTTTCTCATTCCGCCGGGCAAGTTGCCGCGCGACTGGCGAGCGGTGGATGCGAACGAGGGCGCATCCGTTTGGGGCAAAGGATTCACTTCCGCAAGCGATCCCGATCCGCACACACCCAACGATCTCAAAAAGCCTGATGATTGCGAAGGTGGCAGCGGTGCGGGCATGGCCATCTCCAGCGTACACTTGATGCTGGTGAGCCTGAACATCGTGGACACGCCGGTCGGCTACACGCCCCCGGTTGGTCCGCCGGTCCAATTCACCGTCACCTATAACCAACGGGAAGCCCGCCAGCCCGCGAACTTTGCCTACGCCAACTTCGGCCCCAAGTGGACTTGCGATTTGATCTCCTATATCACGGACAACCCGCAAAATCCGTCCGCCGACGCGAAGTTTTACGCCCGGGGCGGCGGCACGCGGACGTTTGCCAGCTTCAATGCGGGCACGCAGACCTTTGGTTTTGAGCAGTACGACCAGACGCAACTCAAGCGCACCAGCACGAATAGCTACGAACTGACCCAGCCGGATGGCTCGAAACTGATCTTCGGCCAGTCGGATGGTTCCATCGGCACGTCCCGGAAAGTTTTTCTGACCCAGATTCTCGATCCGTTCGGCAACGCGTTGACGCTCACTTATGACGGCGGCTTGCGGCTGGTGGCCATCACGGACGCCATCGGACAGGTAACCACCGTCACTTATCTGAACGATGACTTCATGAACCCGGATGACGGGTACTATTTGATCAGCCGGGTGACCGACCCGTTTGGGCGCTTCGCAGACTTCGCCTATGATTCCCTCAACCGGTTGACCAACATCACGGATGTCATCGGCCTGAATTCGAGTTTCGTCTATCAAGGCTCGGGCGATTTCATCCAGTCGCTCATCACGCCCTACGGCACGAACACCTTCGTGGCCACGTCCGGCGGCATCCGTTCTTTGGAAACCATCTATGCCGACGGCAGTCGTGACCGCGTGGAGTACACTCAGAGTGGCATCCCGGCCCAACCCGATCCCCCGTCCAGCGTGCCGGCTGGCATGGCCGTGGTGAACGACACGACACAGGCAGCCCGAAACACCTTCTATTGGAGCCGCACGGCCTGTGCGAGCAGCTACGGCGACTACACCAAGGCGAAGATTTTTCACTGGCTGCACAAGGACACCCCGACCACGGGGGGTATCATTGAAAGCACCAAAGAGGCGCTGGAGGGGCGCGTTTGGTACCATTACGACCAGGGCTTTGGTGCGGCCTTCCCGGGCAACAGCAGTCGCCCCACCAAGATTGGACGCGTGCTCGATGACGGTCAGACGCAGCTTTACACCTACGCCTACAATGGTTTTGGGCGACTGACCAATTCCATCGATCCACTCGGTCGCACGTTCAACTACCGTTACGCGAGCAATGGCATTGATTTGCTCGAAGTCCGGCAAACGCGGGCCGGGAACAACGAGTTGCTTTCCCGGATGACTTACAACGCCCAACACCTGCCACTGACCGTGGTGGATGCCGCCGGCCAGACCAACACCTTCACCTACAACGCCCGTGGCCAGTTGCTCACTCAAACCAACCCTCTCGGCGAGACCACCAGTTACTCGTACGACACCAATGGCTATCTCATCGCCGTGGACGGGCCGCTGCCCGGGACGAACGACACCGTCACCGCCACCTACGATGCGCTGGGGCGGGTGCAAACCAAGACCGATGAAAGCGGCTACACGTTGACGTTGGAGCACGACGCCATGGATCGGCTCACCAAAATAATTTATCCCGACGGCTCGTTTTCGCAGTTCCACTATCACCGACTCGATGTCACGAATGTTGTGGATCGCGCCGGGCGCCAGACGGTGTTCGAGTTCGACAACGTGCGCCAGATGAAGAAGAAAACCGATCCGCTGGGCCGCGTGACGCTCTTCGACTGGTGTCGCTGCGGTTCGATCAAGAGCCTGACCGATCCCATGGGCCGCACCACGCAGTGGCACACGGACGTGCAAGGACGCGTCACGGCCAAGGAATACGCGGACGGCTCGCAAGTCAGGTATATGTACGAAAACACCAGCAGCCGCGTGC
>DNDP01000012.1:2361-5129 GCA_003484235.1 Verrucomicrobiales bacterium | reverse complement strand
AGCGCAGAAGGTTTCCCATGACACCGGGGCGGGCCCGGCCTTACGCTGCGGCCAGCTTTCCGGCGGTGCCGGATGCGAGAATGCCGTGAGCAACGACCCCGATTCCCCAGACAAACTGCCGCGACTCCGAATGGCCCCCCGCCGTGAGGCCGAAGAACTGGCCCATCGCCTGCAGCGCGAACAGACGCTGATCGACCGCAAGCGCGAGGAGGAACTGGAACAGTCGCTGGCCCCGATGCGGGTCGGCTCCGTCCCCTACCTGAACAGCGTGCCGCTGACCCGCGGATTGGAGGACCAGATCGTCTTTGCGCCGCCTTCCAAGCTGGCGGAGCTGCTGCAGGAGGACAAGCTGGATGCCGCGCTGCTGAGCATCACGGAGCCGCTCCTGAACTCCGGTTACGAAATCCTCGATGGCATCGCCGTGGCGTCGCTGGGTGAAGTGGTGTCCGTTTATCTGGCCCACCGCCGGCCGATCGAGGAGGTGGAGGTCGTGTACTGCGACACCGCCTCGCTGGCCAGCGTCAACCTCCTGAAGGTCCTGCTGGCGGAACGCGGGCTGCATCCCGAGTTTCAGCCGCTGGAGTATTACCACGATGCCGAGCACCGCGACTACGTGCTGCTGATCGGCAACCCGGCGATCGATTTCCGCCGCTCAGATCCGGCGCATCAGTTCTGGGATCTCGGGCAGGCCTGGCTCGAACTGACCGGGCTGCCTTTTGTCTTTGCGGTGTGGGCGCTCCGGCAGGGCAGGGTGGATGACGGGACCAGGAGGCTGCTTCGCGAAGCCAAGGATTTCGGACTCGACACGCTTGACTACATCATCAGCTCGCGGACCGAGTATGACCTCGCGTTCCGCAAGGACTATCTCGGCTGGCACATTCACTTCCATCTGGGTGACGATGAGAAGAAAGGCGTGGCGAAGTTTGTGGAGCTGCTGCGCAAGCACGGCATCGGGCCCGTTCACGATCCGGTCTATGTGACCTAGTGTGACGAAACAAATCTGAGCGTCATCGAGGATCCGATCCATCGCGTACGGGCATGGGGTCCAAACCGGCTAATTGGAACCATTAAGCAAACCTAAAAATCCGGTGAAGTGCAGAAGAAGTCTTGCGGCAGAAAAATTCGTGGGATAAACCTTTCCCGCCGTTGAACAGAACTCCTTATCTTGTCGTTCTCAGGAGTTGGGCCCGTTAATTGAGTCTCACCGTGTCGGGCTTTCAACCCAGGGCGCGAACGGTGGCACCAACACCAAACGTTTTGAATGTCTGACATTTTTCCCAAGTGGACCAACCGGTTGCCGATCTATGTCATCGTCGGCGGCATTTTGGTGGGGACGGCGGTGACGGCGGGGATCTGGTATTACTTCACCCCGAAGTACACGCGGGTCGGCTACGCCCCCAAGCAGCCGGTCGCGTTCTCCCACGAGATTCATGCGGGCCAGCTTGGGCTGGACTGTCGCTACTGCCACAGTCATGTCGAAAAGTCCTGGTTCTCGAACGTGCCGGCAACCGCCACCTGCATCAACTGTCACGGTCCGACGAAGGGCGGCATCCTCAAGGAGGATCCCCGGCTCGCGCTGGTTCGGGAGAGCGCGGCCACCGGTGAGCCAATTCCCTGGAAACAGGTGCACAAAGTGCCGGACTACGTCTTCTTCAACCACTCCGTCCACGTCAACCGCGGCATCTCCTGCGTCGAGTGCCATGGCGAGGTGCACAAGATGGATGAGGTCGTCCACGCCAAGCCCCTGAGCATGGCGTTCTGCCTGGAGTGCCATCGCAACCCCGAGGACCACGTGCGTCCGCTGGAACACATCACCAACCTCGAGTGGACGCAAAGCGAGGAGCAGCAGAAGGCGTTCGGCAAGGAGTTCGTCGCCCACGCCAAGATTCACGCCTCGCAAAACTGTTCCGCCTGTCATCGATGAAAAACGCCCGTCCCGCATGTCCCCATCCGGAAACCGGCGCCAAATACTGGCGTGGACCGGAAGAACTGGCCGATTCGCCGGAGCTCCGCGCGTGGGTTGAACAGGAATTCCCGGCGGGTGCCGAGGAGATGAAGAACGGCGCCAGCCGCCGCGAGTTCGTCAAGCTGATGTCCGCCTCCTTCATGCTGGCGGGTCTCGGGGTGTTCGGTGTGGGCTGCCGCCGGCCGGAGGAGGAAATCCTTCCCTTTGCCCAACAGCCCGAAGGTTACATCCACGGCGTGCCGCAGCAATACGCCACGGCCCTGCCCACGCGGACCGGCGCCATTCCCCTGGTCGCCCGCTCCAACGACGGGCGTCCCACCAAGGTCGAGGGCAACGGCCAGGTCCCCGGTCGCAACGGCGGCACGGACATTTACGCGCAGGCATCGGTGCTGGATCTCTACGATCCCGATCGCGCCCGCCGCTTCGCCCGCAAGGGAACCGACGGGAAGCTGGCCAAGGTCGCGCGCGCCGAGGCGCTCGATGCCCTTGGCCAGATCGGTCAGCAGTTTGCCGGCAACGGCGGTGAAGGGCTCAGCTTCCTCATGGAGCGGAGCAACTCGCCTTCCCTCGACAGCGTCCGCGCGCAGCTGCAGAAGAAGTTTCCGCGGGCGCGCTGGTTCGTGCACGAGGCGGTGGACTTTGACGTGCGGCGTCGCTCCGCTTCGCTGGCCTTCGGCAAGGCGGTGCAGGCGCGCTATCACCTCGACAAAGCGTCCGTGATCCTTTCCTTGGACTGCGACTTCCTCAGTGCGGAGGAAGGGATGGAGCAGTTCAGCCGGGACTTTGCGAAGACCCGCAAGGT
>DNDP01000012.1:0-2065 GCA_003484235.1 Verrucomicrobiales bacterium | reverse complement strand
GCGGATCACCGGTTGCGGGTGCCGTCCAGCCAGATCATCAAGGTGGCCGCCGAGATTGCCCGCATGGTGCTCTCGGGTTCCGGCGTATCCGGCAGCCAGGTGGGAGAACTGCTCACCGGCGTCAACAACCTGGGCCGTGGGCTGAGCGCCGAGACCGCCAATCCGGACTGGATCCGTGGTTGCGCCGACGACCTGATCGCCCACAAGGGCGCTGCGGTGGTGCTGGCCGGCTACCAGCAGCCGGTCGAAATGCATCTGATTGCCCACGCGCTCAACGTGGCGTTGGGCGGGCTCGACAAGACTTTTGACCTGATGCCGGCCCCCGACCGCGGGGAGGGCACGCTCGCGGAGCTCGGCCAACTGCTCGATGCCGGTTCGGTGGATACCCTGGTCATTGTCGGCAGCAATCCGGTGTACTCGGCCCCCGCCGATCTGCGCTGGGAATTCGCGCAGGGCAAGGCCCGGCAGGTGGTTCGGCTCGGCTACCACGAAGATGAGACCGCCGAAGCCACCACGTTGCATTACCCGCTCGCCCACTATCTGGAGTCTTGGGGGGACGCCCGGACATCGGACGGTGTATACGTTCCGGTCCAGCCCTTGGTGCAGCCCCTGTTCGGCGGCATCACCGCGTTGGAGTTCCTCGCGCGCATCGGCGGCCTGCCGTCGAGCAATCCCTACGACATCGTACGGAATACCTTCGGAACGTTCTTCGGCGGCACGTTCTCCGAGAACAGCTGGCGGCAGTTCCTGCACGACGGCTTTCTCGCGGAGAGCGCCTTCAAGCCGGTGGAAGGTTCGCTCAACTGGGCGGCCGTTGCCGCCGCCGTCAGCCGTGTCGTGCCCGTGGCCGCGCCGACCAAGGACAATGTCGAACTGGTTTTCGCCCGCGATCTCCGGGTGGATGACGGCCGCCACGCCAACAACGGCTGGCTGCAGGAGCTGCCGGATCCCGTCACCAAGGTGGCTTGGGAAAACGTGATCGCCATGAGCAAGGCGACCGCCCGCGAACTGGGCGTCTTCCCGAAATACTGGGACGACACCGCCTGGCTCAAGCAGTACTCGAATCTGCTGGCCGAGGGGAAGACCTTCGCGCCGCTGGTCCGGCTCAGCCTCGAGGGCAAGGAGGTCGTCGGACCGCTGTGGATCCAACCCGGGCTCGCCGACAACACGGTGGTGGTCCAGCTCGGATACGGTCGTCCGAAGGCCGGCCGGGTGGGGGATGGCGCCGGCTACGACGCCTACACCCTGCGCGACAGCAGTTCGCTCTGGACGGCTTCCGGGGTGAAGGTCACGCCGGAGAGGGACCTTTATCTCATCGCCTGCACCCAGACCCACTGGAAGATGGAGGGCCGGCCGATCGTCCGCGAGGCGAACCTTGACCAGTTCAAGGCGCATCCGGGTTTTGCGACCGCTATGAACGGGCACGAGATGCCCGGCGGCAACCAGACGCTCTACCCGAATCCGCTCGACGAGCTTCGCAAGAATCCGAACGTGGTCCATCAGTGGGGCATGGCGATCGATCTGAACGCCTGCACCGGCTGTTCGGCCTGCGTGATCGCCTGCCAGAGCGAGAACAACATCCCCATCGTCGGCAAGGAGCAGATGTCCCGCAGCCGCGAGATGCACTGGCTGCGCATCGACCGTTATTTCGCCGGCGACTTCGCCGATCCGCAGATGGTCAACCAACCGATGTTGTGCCAGCACTGCGAGGCCGCCCCGTGCGAGAGCGTCTGCCCGGTCAACGCGACCGTGCACGATGAAGAGGGGCTGAACGTGATGGCCTACAACCGTTGCGTCGGCACCCGCTATTGCTCGAACAACTGCCCCTACAAGGTCCGCCGCTACAACTTCTTCGACTACCACAAGCGCTCGCTCAAGGATCTCACCGGCCCCGTTTACTCCACGCCGATGACCAGTTCCACCGACGGCGAGTGGGACCTGGCCCGCTGGTGGAAGGACCCCGCCAACAACACCAAGCGTCCGACCGACGAATGGGAGCTGCTCAAGCTGGTCAAGAACCCCGACGTCAGCGTCCGCATGCGCGGCGTCATGGAGAAGTGCACCT
>DNDP01000305.1:3936-12849 GCA_003484235.1 Verrucomicrobiales bacterium | reverse complement strand
GCCTTCATCACGATCCAGTCGAGGTCGCCCTTCAGCCTGTGTGCGAGCCGCTCGGGATCCTCCCCGCGCTGCAGGGCCACGGATGTGCGGTCCTCGCGGGCGAAGGTCCTGACCCTGGTTGACGGCTTCTCCGGCTCCACCTCGCGGATCCGGCGGCGGATCTCATCGGAGCCGGCGCTCACCAGCGAACGGGCGTCGAACGGCGTGCGTCCGGTCAGCAGTTCGTAAAGCACCACGCCGAGCGAATAGACGTCCGTGCGGGTGTCGATGTCCAGGCCGCTGAACTGGGCCTGCTCCGGGCTCATGTAGGCGGGGGTGCCGATGAGTTCGTGAAACCGGGTGAAAACCGTGATGCCGGTAAGCTCCTGCTGCATGGCCTTGGCGATGCCAAAGTCGATGACCTTCGGCACCGGCCGGTCGTCGTGCAGCGTGATGAGCACGTTGCCCGGCTTGATGTCCCGGTGGATGATCCCTTTCTGGTGCGCATGCTGGATCGCCTGACAGACCTGGGTGACCAGCCTGATCCGTTCAGCCATGCCCAGCCTGCGCTCGTCGCAGTACTCGGTGATGGGAACTCCCTTCACCAGCTCCATCACGAAGTACGGCCGGCCCGTCTCCGTGGCTCCAGCGTCGAAAACGCGGGCGATGTTCGGATGGTCCATCATCGCCAACGCCTGCCGCTCGGCCTCGAACCGTCCCACCACCTGGCGGGTGTCCATCCCCAGCTTGATGATCTTCAGCGCGACCCGCCGATGCACCGGCTCACGCTGCTCGGCCATGTAGACCACCCCGAATCCGCCTTCACCGATCTTCTGAAGCAGCTTGTAACGGCCGATCGTCGAGCCGGGACCCTCCGCCACCGGGGCGACGTCTTCCGATTCGGGAATTGTCCGCTTTTCGGCCGGGCCGGGTTCGCCGGCGAGAAAGTTGCCGGCCGCTCCGTGGGCGGCCAGCAACGCCAGCAGCCGGCCGCGCAGCTCGTCGTCGCCGCGGCATTGTTCGTCAAGAAACGCTTCGCGCTCCGCCCGGTCCCGCAGGTCCAGCAGTTCAAGAAACAGTTCCCGTTCGTTGGGTGGCGGCTGCTTCATTTCAGGTGATCGGTGCGCATCCCGGTTGATCGTCGATGATCGAACCGCGCTGCCGTCCGAATCGCAAGCCCCTTTCCAAAGGGGAATTCACGTTCCATCCCCTCTTGTCTGTCCGGGCTGGCGCGTGGATGAGGACTTCACGCCTTCCCTCGGGAAACCCGGCTCCGGCAGGGGAACCACGTTGCCCGTTGTGCCGGTGCCGCCGCCGCGCCCGGGCCAGCAGAGTGTCCGATAGGAAACCTGTTCGATCTCGACCTCGACGGGAGGATGAAACTGTTCCTGCCATTGCCACAAACGAACCGTCGCCTCCGTCTTCGATCCGGCATGGAACTCGAGCTCGATGTTGCAGACCACCTCGCCGCCCGGCTGGATCATCTCCAGCCGGCTCCTCCGGTGGCCGGGCACCCGGGCCACCGCCGTCTCCACCGCCGCCAGCTGTCCGCTGTCGGTCACGCCGGTGACCCGCAGGCGGGCGACGGCGTGATGCCACTCCAGCGCCTGGATGCCGACGATGGCAGGGATCACCAGCAACAGCACGCTCGCAACGATCAACATCGGCCCACGGCGGAGCGGGCGTTGAGCTCGACTGGTTGGATGGGCATTCGTCATGTTTTGGTCCGCCGGAGAGCGCTTGCCTTTGAAGTCGGTTCGCCCGGTCTGTTGATTCATGCGAGTTCCGAGGGCGAACTCGGCCAAACGTCTCCATGTTTTTTTCCCGCTAGTCGCCGGCAGCCGAGGGGCTCCGGTCCAGTTGCTGGATACGGGAGATCTCGCGGTAGAGCCAGGCGCGGGCGTAGGTCCAGGAGCGGGTTGCCGACCTGACGGAGATGCCCAGGGTTTCTGCAGCCTCCTCATTGCTCATGCCGGCGAAGAACCGCAGCTTGATCAAGCGCGCCGCTTCGGGATCCTCGGCCTCCAGTTTCTCCAGCGCTTCGTTGACCAGCAGCAGGTGTTCGTCGTCCGTCCGGATAGCCACATCCACCGAGGAAAGGTCGACGCGGACGAGTTCTCCTCCGTGCTTGCGGCTCTTCTTCCGCCTTGCGTTGTCGATGAGGATCCGCCGCATTGCCTCGGCCGCCGCCCCGAAGAAGTGGGCGCGGTTCTCCCACTTCTGGCCGCCCCCGAGCAGCCGCAGGTACGCCTCGTGCACCAGCGCGGTGGCCTGCAGGGTCTGGCCGGGCTGTTCGTGGGCCATCCTGCGCGAAGCAAGCGTGCGCAGTTCGTCGTACACGAGCGGGATCAGCTCCTGCGAGGCGGCGGGATTGCCGTCGTCGATCGCCTTCAGAATTCGGGTGATCTCAGTCATCGGTCCGGACTTCCCTTTGGCGGTTGTCTGCCCGGGAGCATCCTATTCCGGGTGCGGCGGGCGCGGCATCAGAAAAATGTGAGCGCAGCCAGGCCGAGCAGTCGGAGTGTTTCACCGCGCTCCGGCTGCTCCACTTCGTCGCACCAACGACGGCCGCCGACGGTTGCCCAAACTCGCCCCGACCCCGCCTTTGCACTTTCGGAACCACCCGGATCGACGCCGCTGAAACCGCCGGTCGACTTTGGCCGGGTCCGCAGACCCGACCAGCGGTCGCCCAGCAACCAGAAGAATTGAATGTGCGCCTTCACTTGCAGGCATCAGGCCAGCGGCTGCGATTGACCGGCGGTGGGGACGGCATTCGAGCCGCGGCCAAGCCCGGGAACCAGCATTGGCACCCGTTTCCGATACTCGACGTAGTCGCTGCCGTGATAGGTCACGAGGTCGCGTTCCTCCAGTTGGATGGCGATCAGGATGTAGGCGGCGGTGGCCAGCGCAAACACCAGGTGGGCGGCGGTCATGGTCGGAGTGGCCCAGAATGCGATGAACCAGCCGACGTAGAGAGGATGGCGCACGAGCCGGTACGGTCCCGGTGTCGCGAACCTCAGGCTCGTGTAGGGCCGGCCGCGAAAGTGCAGCCACACCTGCCGCAGGCCGAACAGATCAAAGTGGTTGATCAGGAAGGTGCTGACCAGAACCAGCAGCCAGCCGCCAAAGCCGAGGGTCAGCACGACATACCGGATGGCCGGTTGCTGGACATCCCAGATGACCGGGCCCATCGGACGCCACTGCCAGAAGAGCAGGATCAGCGCGAGGCTGGAGAGCAGTGTGTAGGTGCTCCGCTCGGCCGGCACCGGCACGATCCGCGTCCACCAGCGCTTGAACGCCGGACGCGCCATCACGCTGTGCTGGACGGCGAACAGCCCCAGCAGGCCGAGGTTGATCAGGAGCGCCTTCCCGGCCGGGTCCGTGGGCACGGCATCCATGGACTTGGGCACGACCAGGTTGGTGACGAATCCGATCGCGTAGCAGAACGTGGCGAAGAACACGGCGTAGCTGACGACGCCGTAAACCAGGATCAAAGTGCGTTTCATCGTTGTGTGAGTTGATTGATTTGAGTTCCGCCGCCCGCAGCGGCGGGCGGCCAATGAATCCATGCGAAATCCCCGCGCCGGCTGCGCCAGAAAAGTTTCGCCGGGAGTTCAGCGTTGCCCCAGGCGGTACTTCGCACTTAATGGTTCAGGGCATGCCGATGCGGCCCATGCCCGGCCCATGAACAGCGAAGCAGGCTCCATCTCCATCCGTTCCGCCGCGTTGGCCGATCTGCCCGCGATCGCCTCCCTCGCAGAGGTCATCTGGCGGAGGCACTACCCGGGCATCATCACGGTGGCGCAGATTGACTACATGCTGGCCCGGATGTTTGCGCCGGACGAGATGGCCCGGCAGCTGGCGGCGGGCACCGTCTACGAGCAGCTGCTGCTGGATGGCCGGCTGATTGGTTTCGCGGCGCACGGACTCTCTGCCGATCCGGCGGAGCGCAGATTGGACAAACTATACGTGCTGGTCGAATTCCAGCGGCGGGGCCACGGCGGCATGCTGCTGCGGCATGTCATGGAGGCCGCCCGCAGATTGGGCTGCACGCGCTTGACGCTGACCGTCAACAAGCGAAACCGAAACGCGATCGCCGCCTACCAGAAGAACGGGTTCGACATCCGTGAATCGGTGGTCGTGGACATCGGCGGCGGCTTTGTGATGGACGACTTCGTCATGTCGCGGCGGCTTTGACCGCGGCGGCCCAGTTGAGTTTCACGATTCCGCGCAGCAACCGGCCAAGGATGTCCGAACCGGTGATGATCCGTTTCTGGTACTCGCCCCACACGAGGATCACGTCCTGGTCGATCACGTCGTCGCTTGGATGCTCGGGGTTCACCTTCAACCGGCCGATGACCTGGCCGATGGTGATGTCCGGATCGTCCACGACCACCGGCTGGTGGCAGAACGCGCGCGGACTGACCACAGACTTCTGGAACAGCACGGCCCGCAGGAAGCCGTTCGCATCGATCACGGACACCGGATCGCCCTCCGGATTGGTGACCACCACCCACGATTTGCCGGAGCGCTGCACCTGCCGGATGAACGGATCTTCCGTGTCCGGGTTGAAGGCGGGAAAGACCGGCATTCCCTTCTCGCACGGCAGGGCGACGATGCTGTTGCGATCAAGGATCTCGCCCTCATGCCCGACAGGAAGGTCGTCCATCGAGAGAAAATTCATCGCGCCGATCCCTTCGACGGCGTCGACTTCACCGGTGCCCTGGCGGATGTGCTGGCGGATGAGTTCACGCAGGCGGTCCTCCGGCAGGTAGGCGGTCGCTTCGGGACCCAGCCAGCGATCGAGCATCGCCCCGGTGGGCCGCGTCACCGGGTAGAGCAGGAACTGGTAGAACCGCAGGGCCGGCGAAAGCAGCGCCGCCATGCGAAGCGCGTTCCGGCTGAAGTAGGCCTGGGGAAGGATCTCGCCCAGCAGGGTGATCACGAAGGTGGAGAACAGGAACGCCGTCAGGCCGGCGAGGATCGAATCGGCCAGCAGCGTCAGCAGCACGTTGATGCCGACGTTGCCCCACAGAATCGTGGCGAGGCACCAGTTTGATTCTCGCCGCAGCCGAAGGACCTTGATCGCGTCGGGATTCTGACGGGCCGCCTCGACCTGCAGGCGCAGCCGGCCGACGCTGAAGACGGCCAGATTGAGACCGGAGAACATCGCGGACTGGCTGACGCAAAAGCCAATGCCAACCCAGGTGTAGACTTCGTTCATGTGCGGTCAGTATGCCGTCGGCCCGGTTGCCGGCAAGGAGTCAGCGCCTGCTTTTGAATCGAACGGGGTGCCTGCGGGACCGCAGTCAGTACTTCGCCGTTGCCCCGGACGTCGTCTCGAGCCCCAGCGCCTGGGTGATCTCGTGTGCCTTGCCGAGCATGAACCCGGCGTCGCTGCCGAGCGCGATGAACTGGAAACCCTCCGCGACCCGCCGGCGGGCGGCCTCCGGTGTCAGCACATGGATGCCCGCGGCCACGCCATGCCTGCGGCAGAGATCGCGGACCTTGGCGATGCCCTGCGTGAAGTCCGGCTCCTCGCTTTCGAAGGAGGGCATCTTCCCCATCGAGTTCAGCAGGTCGTTGGGACCGATGAACACCGCATCCACTCCGGGCGTGGAGATGATTGCCTCCGCGTTGGCGATGCCCTCCACGTGCTCGATCATCAGCACGACCAGGATTTCGTCGTTGGCGCGGCGACGGTAGGTCGCCTGGTCGGTGTCGAAGTTCGCGGCGTTCAGCTGTCCGCCGACCGAACGTCTTCCCAGCGGCGGAAAGCGGGCGGCGGCAACGGCGGCCTCGGCTTCCGTCCGCGAGTTGACCATCGGCACGATGACGCCCCAGGCCCCGGTATCGAGCACCCGTTTGATGTTCTCGGTGGAATTGATGGGCACGCGGGCCAGCGGAACGGTGCCGCCCGCGGCGATCATGGCGTAGCAGAGCGCAGCCGTCTCAAAGGTCGTGGGGGTGTGCTCCAACTCCACGGTGATCCAGTTGAAACCACTGGTCGCCAGCAGCCGGGCGGCGACCGGATCGGGGAGGGTGAGCCAGGTGCCGAAGGTGGCTTCACGCTCCTTGAGTCGGTGGCGAACGGAGTTCTGTTTCATGCGATGGATGTTTTCTCCGGGAGCGCAGCAGCAACAACAGCCCGGCGGCCACCAGCACGAGCGAGAACGCCAGACTCACGATCGTGCTTGTCCGGGCCGAGCGGGCGATGCCGCCGGTCAGTTTCTGGTGCTCCTCAAATACGATCAAGGCCTTGGATGCTTTGCGTTGCTGATATGGCGTCAATGGCTCGAGCTCGGTTTCGGCGGGCGGATTGCCGACCACAATCGCCGCGACCAAGTTCGAGGGAATGCCTGCGTCAATCATGTCGGATCGCAAGGGATCCATGAGTTGCTGGAGGAGGCTCTGATTGGCTTCGTCCAGTTTGGTGAACGTAACAAGGCTGAAGAGGAACACCAGGGCTCCACAGGCCGTCAAGCCGAGCCCCAGACAGAACTGCAGCCGTCTGGTTCTCGGAGCCCTGAGGGTGTCGGTCTTCAAGTGGTCAGCTTCAGCTTCGTGCGCAACGCCGGGCTCTTCAGCACTTCGGGATTGACGATGTTCTTTGGCGGGCGACCGGCCGCGAGGTCGAGCACCGCCTGCACGGCGGCGTCGCTGATGCGGCGGCCGTTGTCGGTGGTCAGCGAAGCCATGTGCGGTGTGAGCAGCACATTCTTCGCGCTGCGCAGGGCGCTATAGCGGGGCAGGGGCTCCTCCTGAAACGTGTCGAGCGCGGCGCCCGCGATCACCCCTTCGTTCAGCGCCCGCGTCAGGGCCGCCTCGTCGATCAATGCGCCGCGGGAGGTGTTCACCAGCAGGGCGGTGGGCTTCATCGCCCGCAGCTGTGCCTCGCCGATCATGCCGCGGCTCTGCTCGGTGACGGCGGCGTGCAGGCTCACGAAGTCGGCCTGCTGCAGCAGTTCCTCGAGTGGGACGAATTCAACGCCCAGCTCCCGGGCCCTTTCGCTTGGAAACAGGTCGAACGCGACGACCCGCATGTTGAACCCGGCCGCCCGCCGCGCCACGGCCGTCCCGATGCGGCCGCAGCCGACGATGCCGAGCGTCTTGTGGTGGACATCCGCCCGCCATGCACGGTCCCAGCGGCCTTCCATCACCGTTGCGTGGCCGAGATGGATGCCGCGCGCGACGCCCAGCAACAGAGCGAACGCCAGGTCGGCGACGGTCTCGTCGAGCACGCCCGGCGTGTTGGTGACGATGACCCCCGCCGCGGTCGCGGCCTTGAGGTCCACCGCGTCGAATCCGACGCCCCAGCGCGAGACGAGCTGCAGCTTTGGAACCGAGTCGAACGTGACTGCGGTGAACGTGTCGAGATCCGCGATGAAGGCGTCGGCCTCGCCGATTGCGGCGACGAGATCCGTTCCGGCCAGCGGGCCCGCGCCCGTCATTCCGGTGAAGGCACATCCGGCGGCGGCCAGCCGGCCGATGGCTTCCTGGCCCGTTTCAACGAACGCCTGGCAGGTGGTGGCAGCTTTCAAGCTCATGGAACGGGTGCGAATCTAGGGGCCGCGGACAACGATAGGCAAGCCGTGTCAATCTTCGGGGGAGAATAAAATTTCCGCCCCGGGGCCTTTTGCGGTTGTCGGTTGCGAAAACCCGGCGTTAGGTTCGCGCCGGTTTGCGATTCATCCACGGGATGAAGCTGCCGATGAACAGACGACAGATGTTCACCAACGAACAGGTCCTCCACAGCGAGCCCGCCGAGCTGCTCGGCGACTGGCATCCGCTCGTGGCGCAACTGGGCTCGACCGAGGGCCTGGTGGAGTTCGCGTCGCTCGCCAGCCTGCTGCAGGTCGGCACCATCGAGCACGCGCACGCCCTGCGGGAATTCCTGCGGCGCTACACCGGCGAGCTGCTGCTGCCGGTCGAACTGCCGGCCATCCGGCGCGCGTTCGACCATGCCTCCGCGAACGAGCTGCGGGAACTGATCGAGTTCGACCGCGAGCAGGGACTGCATCCGCTGCTGCGCGACTTCACCTCCGCCAGCCGGCGGATGGGCCAGGAACAGCTCCGCCGCCTGAAACCGCTGCGCGACCACCGGTTCATCCAGCGTTACCTGCTGGCGGTGGACGAGGGCCGTGCCGAGGCGTGGCACACGCTGGTGTTCGGCGTCACGCTGGCGGTCTATTCGCTGCCGCTGCGTCAGGGGCTGCTGCACTACGGCGCCGAGACGCTGCGGGGCTTCGTCCAACTCGGCTGCCGGTCAATCACCGTCTCGGAGACGGTGCTCAAGGAGATGCTCGACGAATGCTTCGAACAGCTCGTCGCCTCGGTGGACGCCCTGCTGCCGGCCCAGGACGGCGGCGATTTCCTGCGGGCGGTGTAGTCCGAAGCGGTGCCTCCGCAGGACCCCGTTTGATCACTTCTGAATCGCGTTGCCTGCCCGATGGGGCATCATCG
Source organism: Verrucomicrobiales bacterium (assembly GCA_003484235.1). Taxonomy (GTDB): domain Bacteria; phylum Verrucomicrobiota; class Verrucomicrobiia; order Limisphaerales; family RI-55; genus RI-55. Next base: position 4,407 of record DNDP01000305.1, on the reverse strand, counting down.
CCGCCGTGATCTACCTGGACCACAACGCGACGACACCCGTGCTCCCGGAGGTGCTGGAGGCCATGCAACCCTTCCTTGGCGAGCGCTGGGGCAATCCATCCAGCTCCTACCGGTTCGGCGCGGAGCTGAAGGGTGTGATTGAAACGGCGCGTGACCAGGTGGCGACAATGATCGGTGCCCGGCCCGGTGAAATCCTCTTTACCGGCAGTGCCACCGAGGCCAACAACACCGCCCTTCACGCCGCGCTCAAGGCGGATCCGAAGAAGCGGCACATCATCACTTCGCAGGTCGAGCACTCGTCAGTGCTCAACCATTGCCTGGCTCTTGAAAAGGAGGGCTGCCGCGTCACCTGCCTGCCGGTGGATCGGGACGGGTTGCTCAAGCTGGCTGACTTGGAAGCCGCCATCACTGAGGAGACGGCCGTGGTCTCCCTCATGTGGGCGAACAATGAAACGGGCGTGCTGTTTCCCG
>DNDP01000305.1:3464-3729 GCA_003484235.1 Verrucomicrobiales bacterium | reverse complement strand
CGGGCGTGCTGTTTCCCGTCGAAGAGATCGCCCAGCTTTGCCGGTCACACGGCGTTTTGTTCCACTGCGACGCCGTTCAGGCGGCGGGCAAGCTGCCGGTGGACGTCTCCGCGTTGCCCGTGGACTACCTCTCGTTGAGCGGCCACAAGTTCGGCGCGCCCAAGGGCGTGGGCGCTCTCTATGTCCGGCGGAAGGCCCCCTTCTCGCCGCTCATCCACGGCGGGCATCAGGAACGCGGGCGCCGGGGCGGCACCGAGTGCGTTCC
>DNDP01000305.1:0-3291 GCA_003484235.1 Verrucomicrobiales bacterium | reverse complement strand
AGTGCGTTCCCCTCATCGTCGGCATGGGGAGGGCGGCTGAAGCGGCCCTGGAGCGGCTGACCGGCTACGAAAGGTCCGTCCGCCCGCTGCGTGACGCGCTGGAGGAAGGGATCCTGACCTCGATTCCTGGGGCTGAACTGAACGGCCACCTCACACAGCGCCTCGCCAACACCACCAACCTCACCTTCCACGGCATCGAGTCCGAGGCCCTGCTCATCCTGCTCGATCAGGAGGGCATCTGCGCCTCCTCCGGCTCCGCCTGCCTGGCCGATTCGGACGAACCCTCGCACGTGGTCAAGGCCATGAAGCCGGACTCGACCGCCTCGCGGCAGATGATCCGCTTTTCGCTGGGGACGGACAACATCGCGGAGGAAATTCAAAAGACCATTGCAGCCGTCAAGCAGGCGGTGGCCGCCCTGCAGGGTTGAAATCATGAAACTGCCAGCGGACACGATCATCCTCCGGAGAAAAGTGACGGAATACCTCCTGCGCCATCGCGCCGAGGATGACAAGTCAGCCTTCCTCGCGCTGGCGGGTTACACCGCCGACCATGCTGACCAGCTCCTGCTGGACCTGCGCGAGCAACTGCTCCCGTTGGACGCCGAACTGTTTGAAGAATCGGAATATGGCCCGAAATACGGAATCCGCGGCACGCTCACCGGACCCAACGGCCGGGCCTTGCGCGTCCTGAGCATCTGGATGAAAGATCACGCGACAGGCGAAACGAAGTTTGTTACCTTGCGACCGGACAAAGCATGAAATACGACTATTTCATCCGCGTGGCATTGACCGAGGACTTGCCTGCTCACCATCTGTGCCGGGGTGACGTGGCCACGGTCGTGGAACAACATCCCGGTCGCCCGGGACAGGAGCCGGGCTACACCCTCGAAGTGTTCAACGCCGTGGGCGACTCGGTGGACGTCGTCACGGTGCGCGAATCCCAGATTGAGCCGCTAACAGCCAACGAACTGCTGGCCGTGCGCCCGATGGCAGCGATTGCCTGACCCGTAGCAGCGGACGTGAGTCCGCTCCAAATTTTAGCGCTGAAGATCAGAGCCGACTCACGTCGGCTGCTACCGAGAGAGGAAGTCCGCAGATCATGCTGATCACCGGGCCGAACATGGCGGGCAAGAGCACCTACATCCGGCAGGTGGCGTTGCTCACGTTGCTCGCGCACACCGGCTCATTCGTGCCGGCGACGGAAGCGCGCGTGGACCTGACGGACCGCATCTTCACCCGCATCGGTGCCAGCGATGATCTCTCGCGCGGGCAATCCACCTTCATGGTCGAGATGAGCGAGACGGCGAACATCTTGAACAACGCCACGCAGCGCAGCCTCGTGATCCTCGACGAAATCGGCCGCGGCACGAGCACGTTCGACGGACTCAGCCTCGCGTGGTCAATCGTCGAGCACCTGCACAATCAGGTCGGCGCGAAGACCCTGTTCGCCACCCATTACCACGAACTGACCGAACTCACCGGCAAGCTGAAGCGGCTGAGGAATTTCAACGTCGCCGTCCGTGAATGGAACGACGCGATCGTGTTCCTGCACAAGATCGTCGAGGGCGGCACCGACAAGAGCTACGGCATCCAGGTCGCGCGATTGGCCGGCGTGCCCAAGGAGGTGATCGACCGCGCCAAGGTGATCCTCCGCAACCTCGAGGACAGCGAACTGACGCCCGAAGGCAACGTCCGCCGCAGCCGCAAGCAGGAAGACCGCGACAAGCTCAAGCTGGTCGAGGACAGTCCGCAGCTGGATTTGTTTGGGTGAAGGCCGGCCTTGACTTAGCCCACCCTTGGTCCACTTTGACCGGCATGAAACAGACCACGGTGCATCAGGCGAAGACCCACTTCTCCCGGCTGCTCGCCGAAGTGGAGGCGGGTGGCGAAGTGCTGGTTTGCCGGGGCACGGTGCCGGTGGCCAGGATCGTGCCGTATCGCGGCAGCGGACGCTCCCGCCCCAAGGTGGGCACCATCACCTCCAAGCCCTTGAAGTATGCCGACGATTGCTTCGCACCGTTGTCCGATGCCGAACTAAAGGAATGGGGACTCTGATGCGGCTGCTGCTGGACACCTGCACCTTCATCTGGCTTGCCCAGGAGCCCGATCAGCTTTCGGTGGCCGCCCAGACGGCGATCGACGAGGCGGGCAACGACCTCCTGTTCAGTCACGCCAGCGTCTGGGAAATATATCTCAAGCATCAGGCGGGCAAACTGAAGCTGCCAGGCAAGCCGGATCTCTGGTTAAAACAGCAAATGGCCGAATGGGTCGCCTCCGAACTTCCCATCGACCTGGCGAGCTTGGACGAGACAAACCGGCTGAAGTCGATTCATCGGGATCCATTTGACCGGCTGTTGATTGCCCAAGCACGCATTCATGATGTACCGATCGTGACTCCTGATCCGTGGGTGACCAGGTATCCGGTCAAATGCATTTGGTAAGGAGATCTCCCGCCTGCGCCAAGCCGGGGCGTTTGTGTCCGTTGCTGCCCCGCTCACGCCACCGTCAGGTCCTTGCGGATGTAGGGCTCGAACTCGCTGCGGCAGTGCGGGGGGATGCGCACCTTGAACCGGGCCGACTCGCCTTCGTAGTCGCGCTCGACGATCTGGCCGACCTCGTGCAGGCGGGCGATCACGGCAGAGCGGTCGTGGGGAACCTCCAGTTCGAGGAAGGCGCGCACCGGCCGGAGCTGGGCGCCCAGCTCGGCCAGCAGGCTGTCAATCCCCAGGCCGGTTTTCGCCGAGATGAACACCGCGTGTGGAAAACGGTCACTGAAGCGTTCGACCCCCTCCCCGTTGCTGAACCGGTCGAGCTTGTTGAAGACCATCAGCACCGGCTTCTCGGCCGCGCCGATCTCCTTGAGGACGTCGTCCACGGCCACGATCTGCTCCTCGACCTGCGGATGGCTCATGTCCACCACGTGCAGGAGCAGGTCCGCCTGTACAACCTCTTCGAGCGTCGCCTTGAAGGACTCGACCAAATCATGCGGCAGCTTGCGGATGAATCCAACCGTGTCGCTGAGCAGGACATTCTGGTTGGTCGGCAATCGCAGCCTGCGGGTGGTGGGGTCCAGAGTGGCAAAAAGTTTGTCCTCGGACAGCACGCCCGCCTGGGTCAGCGCATTGAGCAGGGTTGATTTGCCGGCGTTGGTGTAGCCAACCAACGAGGCGAGCGGCCATTGGTTGCGCAGGCGGCCGGCGCGCTGCGTGGCACGTTGGCGTTGGACGGTCTCGAGGTCGCGCTGGATGCGGTCGATCCGTTCGCCGACCTTGCGGCGGTCCACCTCGAGCT
>DNDP01000435.1:8814-10468 GCA_003484235.1 Verrucomicrobiales bacterium | reverse complement strand
GGGCTGCGTCGCCTTCATCCCAACGGGAGTTTGGACAACACCTTCTCCATGAGCACGGGGGCACCCGACGATGCCGTCGGTGCGATGGCCATCCAACCCGATGGCAAAATTCTCATTGGAGGCCAGTTCACCTCGGTCAATGGCGCAAGCCGCAACGGCATCGCCCGGCTGAATGCCAATGGAACGCTGGACACCAGCTTCAATCCCAGTGCGTTGCAGGCAACGGTTTCCTCCCTCGCGGTGCAGCCGGATGGGAAAGTGCTTCTCGGCGGGGCAATCAGTCTGCATCAAACCAATTTTCACCGCGTTGCCCGGCTGAATGCCGACGGCAGTCCGGATGGGAGTTTCAATCCTGGAACCGGCCCGGACAACTGGGTGGCCGCGCTGGCCCTGCAACCCGATGGCAGGATAGTCATCGGCGGGAACTTCAGCACGGTCGGCGGCGTGACAAGTCGCGGGATTGCCCGCTTGCATGCGAATGGCAGCCGGGATGGCGGCTTCAATCCCGGAACCACGCTCGTTGGAAACTCCTTCACGTATCACACAGTCAATACGCTGGCGGTGCAGGCGGACGGCAAGATGGTCGTTGGAGGTTCGTTTGCCTTCACTGACCCAAATTGGATCAACGTGGCCCGGTTCAACACGGACGGCACGCTGGACAGCGGGTTCGATTCCGGTTCGGGCACGCAGAGCGCCGCCAATCAAAGCGAAGTGTTCGCCATCGCGGTGCAGCCTGATGGGAGGGTTTTGATCGGAGGAGAATTTAATGTCGTCCAGGGCACGAACCGCAATTACATCGCCCGGCTTGACGGCGCCGGAGGTCTCGACGCGAGCTTTCAGCCGGGCGCGCAGGTGGATGCCCGGGTCAACGCTCTCCTTCCGCAAGCCGATGGCACGCTGCTCATCGGCGGCGCGTTCAACACCGTCCAGGAGATCGCCCGCTCCGGACTCGCCCGTCTTGATGACAGTGGGACATTGGATGCCGCTTTCATTCCGTCCCTGGCACCCTTCTCCACCGTCAGTTCCATGGCGAGGCAACCGGATGGAAAACTCCTGCTCGTCGGCTTGTTGCGGGTCCAGAATGGCCCGGCCTCGCCGCTCTCGATTGCGCGCCTGAATTGCGATGGCGGTTGGGACGGCACTTTCCAGCCGGACCTGACACCGTTCATCCAGTTCGGTGATTGCCTGCCGAACCATGGTTGCCTGCAAAGCGTCGCCGCCACTTCCGTGCTGCCGCAACCGGACGGCAAAGTGCTTGTCGGCGGCCACGCGTATACCTTGGTTTACGGCGAAGAATGGTCCTACGACGTGGTTCGCCCCTTCCTCGCCCGGTTCAACAGCAATGGCAGTCGCGATGGCAGCTTCACCTCCGGCACCAATAATTCGGAGAGCCGCCTGGTTCTTCAACCCGACGGCAAGATTTTAGCGGGTGGCACGGACGGAATTTCCCGTTTGAATGCCGACGGAACACTGGATGCCAGCTTCAACGCGGGCTCGGTCCTGGGCATTCGCGCGATCGTCTTGCAGGCGGATGGCAAAGTGGTGATCGGCGGCGGATTCTCGACAGTGCAAGGGACGAGCCGCAACCGGATCGCCAGGCTCCGTGCGAATGGAATTCTGGACGATGGGTTCAGTTCCGAAACAGGAGCCGGGG
>DNDP01000435.1:7657-8642 GCA_003484235.1 Verrucomicrobiales bacterium | reverse complement strand
CGCAACCGGATCGCCAGGCTCCATGCGAATGGAATTCTGGACGAGGGGTTCATTCCCGAAACAGGAGCCGGGGCTACAGTCCATTCGCTCGCGTTGCAGCCGAACGGCAAGGTGCTCGTCACCAGAGATTCCAGGTACGATGGAACGAACTTTCATAACATTTCGCGATTGAACGCCGATGGCACGAAGGACGCCGGTTTCCTTCCCGGCACAGGCGCCGACGGTGAGGCGCTCGTCCTCGCGCTGCGAGCGGACGGTGACATCTTCGTCGGCGGCAGCTTCACCACGGTCCGGGGAATGGTGCGTCCCAATGTGGTGCGCCTCCATGGGGACGCCTTGCCCTTCTTGGGCAGCGCGCGATCAAATGGAATGTTGACCCTTTCCTGGCCGATAAGTGCGGGAAACTTTCGGCTTCAGGAAGCCGCGAATGTCCTCGCTCCGGCTTCGTGGAATCCGACGGCGCAAGCCGCGGTGACGAATGGCAGTCACGTATCCGTGACGGTCCCGACGACCGGGGCCATGAAGTTCTTCCGCCTTCAATCGCAGTAGGGATGAATTCCCGGTGTGTTCAGGGCTTGCTCGGCATTGCGCAACTGAACCAGATGGAGAAGTGCGCATGCGGGAGGCGTGCCACTCACTTGCGGCCCGCCAACGATGGTTGGCAGAGAGCCGGTCTTTATCGCCGGCTGAATTTTCCGGTACTTGCTGAATCTTTTCTGAAACTTCCCTGTGCATGCCCGGGTTGTGTTGAAGGCTGGGACGCGGATTCCAGCGTTTGCAAAAAACCAACCATTCAAAATCATGAACATGAAACTCATCTCCACGCTGGCCCTCGTCGCCACGCTGGCCACCCTGCCTGCAACTGCGGACACCTCGAGCCCCGGGCAGATTGATTTTGGCCCAATCACGCCGCCCGAGGACGGCCAGTTCGTCGAAGTCAACGTGGGTTCCAACCTGATCGCCATGGCGGCCCGGCTGGCGGAAA
>DNDP01000435.1:5493-7442 GCA_003484235.1 Verrucomicrobiales bacterium | reverse complement strand
CCGGCTGGCGGAAAAGAGCGAACCGGAAGTCGCGCGGCTGCTGCGCGGACTGCAGGCGGTCCGTGTCAACGTCGTAGGACTCAATGATGACAACCGTGGGGAACTCAAGGGTCGGATCGAATCCGTGCGCAAACAGCTTTCGGCGAACGGATGGGAGCGGATTGTCACCGTCAAGGAAGGCAATGAGGATGTGGGCGTTTTTGTAAAGCTCCGCGGCGAAGAGGCCGTCGAGGGGGTGGTGGTGACGGTGATCGACAGTGACAAGGAGGCCGTGTTTGTGAACGTGGTGGGGGACATCCGGCCGGAGCAGATCGCCAAAGTCGGAGACTCGTTGAACATCGAGCCGCTCAAGAAGCTGAGCCGCGAGATCAATGGTGAGCAGGCACCGGCCAACTGACCTCACGCCGACAATCCATTCCATTCCACGCCCATGAAGACTTCTCCGGCTGCACGACGCGGTTCCGTCCTCAAGGTGCTGATTGTGCTGATCGTATTGGCGGCGATGCTGGTTGTCGGCGTCGCCGTCGCCGGGGTGGCGGTCTATCGGTTGCTGACCGTTGACCCGGACATGCGGTCGATCCGGAAGGAACTTCTTTCCGAGCTGCAGATCGAGACCCGGGGCAGAGTTGAGGTGAAGGTGCCGTCCATCGCACTGGGTCTTGCCCGCATGGTTGTGCCCTTCGTCGATGTCCCGGAGGAGGGTCGGCTGGCCCTTCGGGCGGTGCGTGGCGGAAGCGTGGGCGTTTACCAGCTGGAGGACGCCATTGCCGGAGCCGATCGGCGGGAGTTGGTGGAGCGGGTGACCCATCTCCTGGAGGATCGGGAGTGGCAGCGGACCGTGACCGTGATTGATCGTGACCAGCTCGTGATGGTGTTCGCACCCGCCGGAAACGACATGCCTCATCGGTTCTCGGCATTTGTGCTGGTCGTCAACGGCCGGGAAATGGTGATGGTGCAGGGGCGGGCGAATCTTGAACCGGTCTTCACCCTGGCAGAGCGGCACTGGCACCGACACGGTCGCGGGAGTCTGAAGTTCAATTAGGCCGTCAGGTGATGCTGCCTTCATTTTGATTGCGGATATCATCTCAAGAAACCGAAGGCCCCGGCAGATTTGCCGGGGCCTCCTGTTCCTGCACTGAGCGTGGTCGGGCCGATGGGGCCCGCGGACGATCACTTCAGTGCCGTGGTACGCTCCCGGAGCCATTCAAGATCCGGATTGCCGGGCATCGGGATATTGAGCGGCAGCAGCTCGCCGCGTTTCAACAACGGCATGGTCCGCGGGTCGATCCAGCGTTTGATCTCCGAATGGCCGTCGGCGAAGGTCAGCGCACCGGCGTTGTTGTGATAGCTCGCCGGGTAGTCGACGAGGTTGGAGATCATGTCGACACCAAACCAGCCGTCATTGATGCTGTCCTCCCGCTCGGTGATCAACACCCAAGCCTTGGACGGCTGCGGCCGGGAGATCTCGTCGATCTTGTTGAACAACCGGTAGTTGTCGTTGCCGTTCCACACCCGGTTGCCGGCCATGTAGCCGTTCATCGAGAGCGAGCGGACGCGGCTCACCCGCTTGCCGAAGATCGTGACCTGGCTTTTGTCGGCCGGGTCCTTGAACACCGCGGGGTTCTTCACGTAGGGACCGAGGTAGGCAGCGTAGGGATAACGATTGTTATCCACCAGATACCCGGTGTTCACGTTGTCCAGGTTGGGGCTGAAGTCGAGCCAGCCTCCGACCCAGCTGGGAGCGGCTGCGGATTTGCCGGCACCGGTGCCGTCGTTGTTGCGCACCAGCCGTCCGCCGTTGTCGTCGGCATACATGATCCAGCCCAGGCCGAGCTGGCGGAGGTTGCTGAGCGCCTGAATCCCCTGGGCCTTGGATTTTGCCCTCCCCAAAGCGGGCAGCAGCAGCCCGGCCAGCGCCGCAATGATCGCGATGACGACGAGCAGTTCGA
>DNDP01000435.1:5145-5313 GCA_003484235.1 Verrucomicrobiales bacterium | reverse complement strand
CGAGCAGTTCGATGAGCGTGAAACCGCTCCGCGTCTTTCCCGAATCTGTCTTGATGTTCATGGTGTGATTCCTTCCATGGGTTGATTGACTTGTTAGTGCTCCTGCCGGCTGTGGCCGGACAGGTTTTTCTGTTGTGGCAAGTGTCAGGTTGATTGTGGCGGGGGGGC
>DNDP01000435.1:3359-4887 GCA_003484235.1 Verrucomicrobiales bacterium | reverse complement strand
GGGCCGCCATTGTGCCTTGGAACGCACAGGGTGTGCTTCTGAGTGCACGGGCATGTGCATCCAAACGCACAATTGTCTGGGGGGAACGACAGATTTGAAGAGCAGAACTCTTCCCATCGGCCTGGTTCCCCTCGGAGCGGATTGTCGTCCATGTCCCCGTTCCGGTTGATGGATCAGGGTCGCCGCGGACACGCATCCGTTGCGGGCTTGGCCAGCAGTGGCCAAGAGGATCGTGCCTGCCGGATGCCCCTTTCTGCGGGATTGATGATTTGACACCCTGTCGTCACGCCACAGCCACATGCCGCATCCCCCGAATTTGGGATGGAACCGGCGGCAATTCCGCCTTTCCTGAACCCGACGGCTCACGTTTAATTCTTTCCCAATGTTGCCATCGGACTACCACATGCACACACCGCTCTGCCGTCATGCCATCGGCGAGCCCATTGAGTATGCCCGGCGGGCGCGTGAACTGGGCATTCGTGAGATCGGTTTCAGCGAGCATTCGCCGATGGCGCGGGATGATTTTGACGACTGGCGGATGCTGCTGGGCCAGATGGACCAGTATTTGGCGGCCGTGGCGCTGGCCCGGCGGGAAGTGCCGGAAGTCAATATTTTGGTTGGACTGGAGGTGGACTACATTCCCGGGCACGAAGAATGGATAAGGCATCTCGCAACCCTGCACGACTGGGACTACTTCATCGGCTCGGTGCACTATCTCTCCGACTGGGCCATTGACGATCCGCGGTTCATCGGGCGCTGGCGCTCCAGTGAACCGTTCGAGGTGTGGAAGCTCTATTTCAACACCCTCACCTCGGCAGTGAACTGCAATCTGTTCCAGATCATCGGTCATGCGGACCTGCCCAAGAAGTTCAACATCCGTCCCACGCAGGACTGCGGTCCGCTCTATGCCCCGTTTCTCGATGCCGCCGCGAACCTGGGCGTGGCCATCGAGCTGAACACGGCCGGGCTGCGCAAGGACTGCCGGGAGATTTATCCGAACCCTCAACTGCTCACGATGGCGTGCGAACGAAATGTCCCGATTACTTTCGGCTCGGATGCCCATGCTCCGGACGAAGTGGGTGCCGATTTTGAGGCGGCCATCGAACTCGCGCGGCGGGCGGGCTATCACAGCTCAGTCCGGTTTGAGAAACGCCGACGGCTTGACGGTGCCTTCAAACTGAGTCCGGTGCGGGCTGCCGCCGAGCCGGTCGGTGTGCCGGCGAAGTGAGCGGTTGCAATCGACCGGGAGGCGCTGGATTCTTTGCGGGAGCCCATTCCGGGCTTTCGTCCATGTCCGGCACCTACTATCAACCCGGTTCCCGGCGTGCCAGCCGGGTGAACGAGCTGTTCGCAGCAATTGCGCACCGCTACGACCGCATCAACAACCTCCAGAGTTTCGGCATGCACCACCGCTGGAAGCGACGCGTGGTCGCTCTTGCGGGCGTGGGCAGCGGGAGCAGGGTGCTCGATGTCTGCTGCGGCACCGGCGACATTTCTGAACTGCTTGCCGCCACCGGAGCGCGGACCA
>DNDP01000435.1:1618-3116 GCA_003484235.1 Verrucomicrobiales bacterium | reverse complement strand
AATCTCGCCGACTGGGAGGTGGGACTACGAGAAATGTTCCGTGTCGCCAGGGCGGGGGGGCGGTTGCTGGTGCTCGACTTCGGTCGTCCGGACAATCGATTGTGGCGCTCGCTTTACTTCGCCTACCTGCGCCTGATCGTGCCGGTTTATGGCAAGCTGTTCTGTGGCAACTGGTCCGCCTATGCCTACATCCTTGACTCGCTCAAGGCTTATCCGGCCCAGCGCGGTGTTGAGCGAGCGATGCGGGAAATGGGCTGCCGCGAAGTCCGCGTGATCAATTTCTTCGGCGGCGCCATGAGCATCAACTTTGGCGTAAAACAGGGCCGGTCTTGAGCATCGGAAAGAGGATCGGCGCTCGCCGCAGGAGCCCTTCCGCCCGGTGATTCCGCTGCCTCAGCGTGCCTGTCGGACCCGGATGGTGGCCCTGCGGGCTCGGTTGTTCATGGATTTGAAGCTCAACTGTTCCTGGCTGTTTTCGGTTAGGATCAGGTTTTGCCAGGGAGTTTCATCATCGATGCCGACACCGTTGGCATCCTTGAACACGCATTGTACCTGCACCTGGATCCGGCGGGGATCCCTGCTTTGCAGGACGGCCACCGCCTCCAATCGGCCGTCGGCCAGTTCGCGGTAGGTGACCCCCTGCGAGGTGACGGAAGTCTGGACCATCCGATCCATCAATACCACCGGCTCGGAACCTTCGACATTGGCAGCCGGCGTTGGAGTGTACGGTCCGGGGGTGGAGCAGGAGGTCAGTACGAGTGCCGCTGTCAGAGCGAGCATCGGAAGAGGAAAGTTTTTCATGACTTGGTATCGGTGACTGTTGAGGTTGGAGCGGCCGTGGACTGGTCGCTGACGTAGAAAACGTTGTCGCGGTCCGCCACGACGTCGAGTTCGAGCACCTTGGTGTGGCGGGCCACCGCCTCGCCGTTTCCGTCCAGAAACTCCACCGTGAGGGAATGTTTCCCGGGTGGAAGTTCGAGGATGGCGAAGCTGAGATACTGCGGCAGGTTGTGCCAGGTTCGCGTGTCGGCCTCCGTGCGGGTGGCGGCCGAGAAGATTTTTGAGAGAATGCCCGCGCCAAGCACCACCAGCCCGGCATCCTGCGTGTCCCGGTTGCTGGCCAGCACGGCACCGCTGATGATCGCGGCGTCACCCAGCGCGCCGGTGGTCTGCTTGAACACGGCCTTGTTGGCGAGCACGTGGTCCATCACGCGTCCGCCGCGGCTGGTCGCCTGGAAGTAGAGGTCGTCCGTGGGTGCGATGGAAAGCGTCTGGGTGGCGAATTTCAGCCGCGCCGACTTCACCGGCGAACGCCCATGGCGAAACTTCAGCTGCTCGCCGAACTCGCCTGCGGCGTACTTTTGCGGGGCGGCGCCGAAATCGACGAACAGGATGACATTCGCGCGGTCGTCGAAAGGCGGCAATGTCGACAACTTGCTCAGTTCCTGTGCGCGCTTGAAAGCGTCGGCCCCGTCACCTCCGAGCGTGAAGGTGGTGT
>DNDP01000435.1:1183-1444 GCA_003484235.1 Verrucomicrobiales bacterium | reverse complement strand
TCCGAGCGTGAAGGTGGTGTAGCCCTCCAGGTAGTCGAGGATCACGTAGTCGGACTTGTAGGAATCGTTCTCCGCATCGGCATCCTGAAACTGCGCGCTGCGGAAACAGGCACGGGCATTGTCTGTTTCACCGTTCATCCAGTAGAGGATGCCCCGGTAGTACCACGCCATCACCCGTTCGTAGGGCTCGCCATAAAACGTCTTCTGCGCCTCCTCATGGAAGTATCCCCTGGCTCTCCGTGTTTCCCGGTCCGGCTGCAT
>DNDP01000435.1:618-911 GCA_003484235.1 Verrucomicrobiales bacterium | reverse complement strand
ATTGCACCGAGACTGAGGATGGCGTCGTCCAGAATGGTTTCGGCGAGGGAAAAGTTGCTCTGGCGCATGGCCACCAGTGCGGTGCGGTACTGCCAAAGCACCTTGTCCCGCGGTGGGCCCTGTTCGATCCACGCCTGACCGTCCTTGACCGGATCCCCCGTGTAGGTGATCGCCGGCTTCTTGGGCGTCGAGGTGCAGCCCGCGGCCAGCAGGAGCGATGCGAATGCGGCAATCATCGCAGGACGCCGGAACCGGGCTCCGCGATGGCGTTGCCGGCGGGCTTGCGTTTGGCC
>DNDP01000435.1:0-366 GCA_003484235.1 Verrucomicrobiales bacterium | reverse complement strand
ACTCAGCCCTTTACCGGTAGGCGGCGTCCTCAAGCCCCTGTTTCTTGATCTCGGCCTGGTCCGCCCAGACGATCTCGCTCGTGCGGGCCTCGATCAACTGGAAGGAATACAGCACGTAGTCGCTGGTCCCGGCGGTCGTCCGGGTGGTCATGCCGGAAAGCTTGCCGGTGAGGAAGTAATCGGCCCCCTTGAATTCCTGCAACCGGGGATCGGTGGCGCTGGTCAGGGCGCCATCGCGCTTGAGACTGCGTTCCTTTTCCAGCGCCTCCATCTGCTCACGCGCCAGGAACCGCACCTTGCCCTGCGTCTTGGAGATCAGCTGTGTCTGCAGCCGGGTCAGGAACACATCCTTGTTCACCGGGAAGC
>DNDP01000082.1:468-2797 GCA_003484235.1 Verrucomicrobiales bacterium | reverse complement strand
GGGGAATCGATGGGGACATTCTGCATTTCCATCGGGAATCGATGGGGACATTCTGCATTTCCATCGGGGCACCGCTTTGGCCTTCGGACGATTGTCTAGCCCCTATCGCCGCGTCCAACATTGCCATGCAAATTCCGAATTCCCAGACAAAGAAATGTATGGCAAGCCAACTGCTAACCCAAGCTTCCGCCAGCACTTAACCGGCCTCCTCGCTTCTGAATCCATCTTTCTCACTTGTGAATGGACCCCCCGAGCGCGCGCGCTGAGCAAGTATGAAATATGTCGGGCGAAAGAGGGAGCCAACCAATCTCCCCCGCCCACGTAGGGTGGGCTCTGCCCACCAAAGGAGATTCCGCGCCCGTGATGAAACTGATCCTCCTCCGCTCGCTCCTACAGCCTGCAGCCTCCGTCCGCGCCCTCGACCCCTTGTATCTTCCCTCAGAGGGTTCAATCCCTCAGGATGTGTTCGCAGCATCACTCCGGCGTGTCGGGCGGCGGAGTGAGCGGAGCGAACGGAGCCGTCCGACACGCCGGATCGCGAGATCGGTGGCCCCTGGGCACGCTGATGCCGTGGCCGAGCAGGATCCCGGTCCGGCCCGGTCTCGATCAGCCCGAACAGTCGCTTGGGCCGCTGCCTCGGCAAGCCCGCATCGCAAGGAAGGGACTCGCATGACCTCTGTCACGGATGCCTCCAAACTCTGCGTCGGCATCGACGTCTCCAAAGACAAGCTCGATGTCGATTGGTCCGATGACCGCCCGCCTTTCAGCACCGACAACAACCCCGACGGCCATCGCCGGATCGTCCAGGCCTTGTTGCCGGTCGGTGTCCATCGCATCGTCGTCGAGGCCACCGGCGGCTACGACCGGGCCATCGTCGCCGAACTCGCCGCCGCCGGCCTGCCGGTCGCCGTGGTGAATCCGCGACAAGTCCGCGACTTCGCCCGGGCCACGGGTCGCTTGGCCAAGACCGACGCCATCGATGCCAAGGTTCTGGCCCTCTTTGCCGTCGCCATCCAGCCCCCGCTTCGGCCCCTGGAGGATGCCCAGACTCGGGCTTTCGCCGAGCTGCTCGCCCGACGGCGCCAGCTGGTCCAGATGCGCGTCGCGGAGGGGAACCGCCTGGCTCAGGCGCTGGGCAAGAAGGTGAGGCAGAGCATCGGCAAGGTCATCAAAGTCCTCGACCGGCAAATCAACGACATCGACGATGATCTCAACCAGCTGATCCAGGAATCGTCCATCTGGAAGGTCAAGGAAGAACTGCTCACCAGCGTCAAAGGCGTCGGCCCCGCCACGGCCCGAACCCTCCTGGCCGAACTGCCTGAACTCGGCACCCTCAGCCGACAACAGATTGCCGCCCTGGTGGGGGTGGCCCCCTTCAATCGCGACAGCGGTCAGTTCCGAGGAAAACGCATGATCCGGGGCGGCCGTGCCGTCGTCCGCGCCGCCCTCTACATGGCCGCCCTCGTCGCCAAAAAATTCAATCCTGTGTTCCGAGACTATTACCTGCGCCTCCAGGCCGCTGGCAAACCCAAAAAGGTCGCCCTGGTCGCCTGCATGCGCAAACTCCTCGTCCTCCTCAACGCCATCCTCCGAACACAAAAGCCCTGGAGATCGCCCTATGTCTACTCTTGATTCTCAAGACAGTCGCTCGGCCCCTTTCCCTCCCCTCCGTGCCTTCGTGCCTCTGTGCCTCCGTGCCTTTGTGCCTCCGTGCCTCTCGTTTTCAACCAGATTCAACTTAATTCAAGTTATTTCAGCTTCCCCCACCCGCGTTTTTCAACCAGCCAGCCGGGAAAATTCAGGATATTCAGCTTCGTTCAGGAGTGAAACTTTTTTTCATGAANNTCAAGACAGTCGCTCGGCCCCTCGACCCCTTGGACCCTATCGCCTTCTCTTCGTGCCGCCCGGCGTTCGCATTATCATGGCCGACACCCAACCAATCGCCGCCGAAACCGGAGACCCCCCATGCCCGAAACCCGCTGGAAGAACGTCACCGTCATCCGCCACCCGGTCGTGCAGGAGCAGCTCACCATCGCCCGGGACAAGACGACCAGCGTCGAGCACTTCCGGCAGCTTGTCGGGCAGATCGCCCGGCTGATGGCCTTTGAGATCACGCGCGACTACCCGACCATGCCGCACACGGTGCAGACGCCGCTGGCCCCGTGTGAAGGAAGCCGGATGGCCCGCGGGCTGACGCTGGTGCCGATCCTCCGCGCGGGGCTGGGCATGGTCGATGGGATTCTCGAGCTGATCCCGACGGCGCGGGTGGGCCATGTCGGCATCTATCGCGACGAAAAGACGCTGAAGCCGGTCACCTATTACAAGAAGC
>DNDP01000082.1:0-264 GCA_003484235.1 Verrucomicrobiales bacterium | reverse complement strand
CCGGTCACCTATTACAAGAAGCTGCCCCCGGACATCGCCGAGACGGATGTCATCGTGATCGACCCGATGCTGGCCACGGCGGGCTCGGTGATCGCGTGCATAGACGTGCTCAAGGAGACGACGGCGACGAGCCTTAAGGTGCTGTGCCTGGTCGCGTCGCCGGAGGGGATATCGGCGCTGACCGGGCGGCATGATGACGTACCGATCTTCACGGCGGCGGTGGATGAGAAGCTCAACGAGCGCGGCTACATCGTGCCGGGGCTG
>DNDP01000083.1 GCA_003484235.1 Verrucomicrobiales bacterium | reverse complement strand
GCATGGTCGTGCTCGGTTACCCAAACACCACCCACGTCACCATGGCGGACATGGTGCATCACGTAAGCGCTGTCGCCCGTGCGAAACCGAATGCCGTCGTTGCCGCCGACCTTCCCTACCAGAGCTACGAGACTCCCGACATGGCGCTGGCCAACGCGCGCAAGCTGGTCGCGGCCGGCGCGGAGGCGGTGAAAGCCGAGGGCGGTCGCGACATCGAGGCGCAGGTTCGGGCGATAACCGGCGCCGGCATTCCCTTTTGCGGGCATCTCGGGATGCTGCCCCAACACGTCCTCGAGGAAGGCGGCAAGTATCGCATCAAAGGTCGCACCGAGGAGCAGCATGAGGCGTTGCTCGCGGATGCCGATGCGCTGGTCGCGGCCGGAGCGTTTGCCATCGTGCTCGAACTGGTGACCCCGCCCGTGGCGAAGGAGCTTTCCGCCCGCATCCCGATTCCGACGATCGGCATCGGGTCCGGCCCCGACTGCGACGGGCAGATCCTCGTGACGCATGATCTGGTCGGTGCGTTTCCGTGGTTCACCCCGAAGTTCGCGACCCCGAAGGCCCGCACCGGCGAAGCGATCCGCCAGGCCGTAGGCGAATGGATGAAGGACCTTGCCCTCGAACACTCCGTTTGACGGCATCCCTGCGATTGCCTAGCTTGCCGCCATGGCTGAAGTGGTCATCGACATTCCCGAAACCGCCGCCGAAGTGCTGCGCTCCTCACCGAATGGAATCGCCGCGGAGCTGCGGCTGGCTGCCGCCGTGAAGCTCTACGAAGTCGGCAGATTGTCTGGTGGTGCGGCTGCTGAACTTGCCGGCCTGCCCAAGCCGCTCTTCAACCAACGGCTGGGCACATACGGCGTGGCCGCACTCCACTGCGAACCGGCGGAACTGAAGGAAGACTTCGACAATGCCTGAAGTCTTCTGCAACACCTCACCAATTCAGTATCTGCACCAACTGGACCTGTTGTTTTTACGACCCGCACTGTACGCCAAGGTCGGCGTGCCGCTGGCGGTGATCAGGGAGTTGCAAGCGGGAATACAAAAGGGAGTTGCCCTTCCTGCGTTGCCGTTGCCCGAGAGTTTCGAGGAGATGGACGACCTGGAAACTGACTTCCTCCCCTTTGCGGCGCTTGGTCCAGGGGAAAACCAAGTGCTTGCTCAGCTCCACGCGAATCCCGGCAGCCTGGGAATACTTGATGATCGTCCGGCGAGGGCATTGGCTCGCAAGCTGGGCTTCAGGATTACCGGCACTCTGGGAGTTCTGTTGCGCGCGAAGCAACGGGCTTTGATTCCCACTTTGCGGCCGTGCCTGCATCGCCTTGAGGAGGCCGGATTCCGAATTCACCCTGTTACTCGGCAGGAGGTCCTGCGACTTGCCAATGAAGCCTAGCTCAAAACTCACCCACCTCGATGCACGTGGCGAGGCTAGCATGGTCGATGTCTCGCACAAGCCGGTCGTTCTGCGCGAGGCAACGGCGCGCGGCGAAATCCGGCTCGCGAAGGATACGCTGCGGTTGATCGAGTCCAACAAGGTCGCCAAGGGCAACGTGCTGGCGACAGCCCGCATTGCCGGCATCCAGGCGGCCAAGCGCTGCGGCGAATTGATCCCGCTGTGCCACCCGCTGCCGCTGAGCCATTGCGAGGTGAACTTCGAGATCCCCAGGTCGCGCGACCGCATCGTCATCACCGCGTCCGCCAAGATCGCGGCCCAGACCGGCATCGAGATGGAGGCGCTGACCGCCGTATCAGTTGCCGCGCTGACCATCTACGACATGTGCAAGGCGGTGGACAAACGGATGCGGATCGGCGGCATCCGGCTCCTTTCCAAGACCAAGTCATCCGTCTGAGCCGTTGGCTCCAAGCTGTAAAGACTGGCGCTTTCGTCAGGATTCGGACTTCACCTCGGATCGGTTTTGGCAGAACGTCCCCGGATGCAAATCCATGTGGGCATCGTGACGATCTCCGACCGGGCATCCAAGGGCGAGTATGACGATCTGGGTGGCCCGGCCCTCAAGCAGGCGGCGGGCGGCTACGGGTGGAAGGTTGTCGATGAACTGCTCGTGCCGGACGAAAAGCGCGACATCCAACGGGCGATCCGCGAACTGATCAACAAGGGCTGCGGCCTGGTGCTGACCACCGGCGGCACGGGCGTTGCGCCGCGGGACGTCACGCCGGAGGCGATCCGGGAGATCGCCTCCCGCGAACTGCCCGGGTTCGGCGAATTGATGCGGATGGAGTCGCTCAAGATCACCCCCAACGCCATCCTGTCGCGCAACCTCGCGGCGGTGGTGGAGACCGCGCTGGTCATTGCCCTGCCCGGCAAGCCCAGCGGGGCGGTCGAGTGTCTCGGCTTTGTCGTCGGCGCGATTCCGCACTGCGTGGAAGTGGTCCAGGGCGTGCCCACCAGCTGCTGATTCGGTTCCCCTGCACTGAGTTCAAGAATGTCCTTGGTCACCCAGCACACCGATCCGGCCGGAAGCGAGACAGCCCTGGCGCCCGGAGCCTTCCGGCATTCGTTCATTGCCGGGCTGCCCGTGCTTCTCCTGGCGTTGCTGATGGCCGGATGCGTCACCCGGCAGGCCGCCCGCAACGACGCCAGGACGGCGTATCAGACGGGTCTGCGCGACGGCCGGACTGCGGCGGACAGCCGCCGGACAAAGGTGATCTTCGAAGGCCCGGTACGACAGCAAATGATCGAGTGGCGCGAGGGCATCACCCTGGGTGAGGCGATCGTCGAGGCGGTCTATCTGCCGCCGAACGATCCCCGGGAAATTGTGATTCACCGCGAGCGCGAGAGGATCGCCGTCATCCCAGCGGAGCTTCTCGCCGGCGCCGTCGTCGCGCTGGAACCGGGAGACATCGTCGAACTGGTTCCCTGACCACCAACCGCCCATGAACCTCGACTCCTTCATCGCCATCGCCCGAAGCGCCGGAGCCAGCGACCTGCATCTGGAACCGGGCCTGCCTCCGGGTCTGCGGGTGCGCGGCCAGCTTCAGGTCGTCGGCGAACCGCTTTCCGCCCAGCTGCTGTTGACGGCCGCCCGCTCGCTGATTGGCGATGAGCATTGGACAGATTTTCTGGAACGCCGCTCCTTCGACTGCTCCCGGCGGATTCAGGGAGTGCGTTGCCGGATCAACGTGCTGCAGTCGGCCCGGGGGGTCGGCTTCGCCATCCGGCTGTTGACCTCCTTCGACGCGACGCTGGACAAGCTGAATCTGCATCCCTCGCTGCGCGATCTGGTCCGTCCTCACTCCGGGCTGATCCTGGTCAGCGGCCCCACCGGAAGCGGCAAGTCCTCGACGCTGGCGGCCCTGCTGCAGGAGATCAACCTCGCCGAGCCGCGCCACATTCTGACGCTCGAGAGCCCGATCGAATACGTTTTCCGGCCGAAGCTTTCGCTTATCCGTCAGCGGGAGGTGGGGCGGGACACGCCGTCCTTCGAACAGGGCCTGCTGGACGCGTTGCGCGAGGATCCGGATGTCCTGATGGTCGGCGAAATGCGGGATCCGGAAACGATGCGCCTGACGTTGAGCGCAGCCGAGACCGGCCATCTCGTGCTGGCGACGGTTCACTCCTCGTCCTGCATCGAGGCGGTCCAGCGGGTCGTCGGCGCATTTCCATCCGAGATTCAGAACAGCATCGGCGCGCAGCTGGCGGACTGTCTCGTGGGCGTCGTGTGCCAGCGCCTGCGCTTCCGCGACGACCTCAAGATCCGGGTGCCCGAGTGCGAGGTGCTGATGCCGACGAACCCGGTCAAGGCGCACATTCGCAGCCGCGAGTTCTTCAAGATCAGCTCGGTGCTGGAAACCGGCGGCGACGCCGGAATGTGGACCTTTCTCCGCTACCAGAACTGGCTGACCAAGAAGAAGGACTGGCATGTTCCGGACGACAAGAGCGCTGCTCCGGAGGATCCTCCCGCGGAAGCAGGCGCCCAGCTGCCGCCGCTGAAAAAGGCGAAACCCGCCCCGTCGTCACCGGGCGCCGACCCGAAGACCACTCCCGGTTCCGGACGGATCGAGATCGAGCCGGTGGACGGCGGACTGGACGGCCTGCTGCGGGGCCTGAAATAGGCTTCCGCTACACTTCACGCGCCCCTTACCTTCGCGCGCATGCAACTCCGCCTGACCTCGCTGCTGGGTCTGATCGTCTTCCTCGTGCTGGCCTGGGCGCTTTCCTCGGACCGCGGCAAATTTCCCCGGCGCGTGGTGATCTGGGGGCTCGCCCTCCAGGTCACGTTTGCCCTGCTGATTCTCCGCACGGTGCCGGGACAATGGTTCTTCGACTTTTTTCAGCGCGCGTTTCTCCGGCTCAACTCCTTCGCGATGGACGGCGCCGCGATGATCTTTGGTCCTTTGGCCAGCGGCGACGCCATGTCGACCGCGTTCGGTCCGGGCACCGGCGTGACCCTCGCGATCATCGTCATGGCGACCATCATCCTCGTCGCATCCCTCTCCGCCCTGCTCTATCACTGGGGCGTCCTCCAGCTCGCGGTCGAAGGCATGGCCCGGGTGATGCAGAGAACCATGGGCACCAGCGGAAGTGAAAGCCTCGCCGCCGCGGCGAACATCTTCATGGGCCAGACCGAGGCACCGCTGGTCATCAAGCCCTACCTGGACTCGATGACCCGGAGTGAAATTCTGGCGATGATGACCGGCGGCATGGCGACCATTGCCGGAGGCGTGCTGGCGGTCTACACCGGGTTCGGCGCAAACGCCGGGCATCTGCTGACCGCATCGGTGCTCAGCGCGCCCGGCGCACTCCTGGTCGCCAAGATCATGATGCCGGAAACCGAGACCAGCCCCACCGCCGGCCACGTCAGGGTCCGGGTCGAACGCGGGACGGTGAACAGCTTCGATGCCCTCTGCCAGGGCGCGAGTGACGGCCTCAAACTCTCGCTGAACGTGCTGGCCATGCTGGTCGCCTTCGTGGCGGTCGTGGCACTCGCAAACTTCCTGATCGGTGCGGTGGCCGGCTGGTTCGGAGCCAGCCTGACGCTGCAACAGCTGTTCGGCTGGATCAACGCGCCGTTCGCATGGCTGATGGGCATTCCGGCGAAGGACTGCGTGCTCGTGGGCCAGATGCTGGGCGAACGCATCGTCATCAACGAGTTCGTCGGCTATCTCACCCTCACGCAGAATACGGCCGCCCTCGATTCGCGGAGCGCGACGATCGCCACCTACGCCCTGTGCGGTTTCGCCAATTTCTCGAGCGTGGCGATCCAGATCGGCGGCATCGGCTCCCTGGCGCCCGGCCGTCGCGCCGAACTCGCCAGGCTCGGGTTGCGCTCCATGGTCGGCGGCCTGCTCGCCTGCTACGTGACGGCGTGCATCGTCGGCCTGCTGGGCGCGGGCTGAGCGGGCCAGCCGGAAGGTCGGCGGAACCTCCCTGTGCGCCACCACCCTGTCCGGCCGGAGGGCAGGCGTGCGATCCCGTCACGAGTCCGCTGATCAGACGATCTTGCGCCCCGGAGTCTCCGAAAATTCCCTTTGGCGTTTGCTCCCGGCCCTGTTTACCTTGCCTCCCGACGATGCAAGTAAACGTCACCAAGATCGTGTTGTATGTGCTGCTGACGTTGGCGGCGGTGTACTGCAGCCGGCAGTTCGTCGCCCGATACTCGCTGTTGATGTCCACCGAGGTGGACAGCGGGGCATACGCCATCGAGGGAAACGGCCGGCCCACGCTGCCGGTGGTGGTTTCGCCGGAGACCAACGTGGTGGAGGGGAACCCGGGCGGGAACGAAGGGGAATATCCGGTCGAGTCCGTGGAGTCCGGTTCCGGCGGCAGTTCGACCGGCGCCAACACGGCGGTCGCCTCAAACCTCGTTTCCACGCCGTCCGCCGCCGATCCGGACCCGATGGCTTCCGTTCCCCTGACCAAGGGCGGTTTCGATCGAGGGCAGGCGCCGGACACCTCCGGCATCGGGCTGTATGCGGTGGCGATGTTTGGCGTGCTGATCGCGCTGGGCGTGCTGGCCGCGCATGACGTTTCCACCTTCATGGCGCAGCGTGCGCACAAGCTGCTCCACAACGAGGAGGGCGAGGGCATCGTCGATGTGGACTACGATCACGCCGAACAGGTCTGGGCCGATGGTGATCACCTCGGGGCCATCCGCCTGATGCGCGAGTACCTGGAGAAGAATCCGCGCGAGGTGCATGTGATGGTGCGGATCGCGGAGATCTACGAGAAGGATCTGGGCAACTTTCTGGCCGCGGCGCTGGAGTACGAGGAGATCCTCAAGCACAAGCTGCCGGCCGAACGCTGGGGGTGGTCCGCCATCCATCTCGTCAACCTCTACTACGGCAAGCTCGACAAGCCGGCGCAGGGACTTGCCCTGCTCTGGCGCATTCACCGGGAATACGGCCAGACCCAGGCCGCCGCCAAGGCACGCAAGCGTCTGGCACAGATCGACCCCGATTTCGCGTCCGAACAGGAACGCCTCGAAGCCGAGGCCATCGCCCGGCAGGAGGACGAACTCGAGGAATCGGAAACGGCGCAGACTCCCGAGCCCGCCTGGACACCGCCGGCCGAGGACGACGCCAGCAACCTGCCCAAAGGGTTTCGGCCCAAGAAGCTTTGACCGCGACCCGAGCGCGGGAACCGACCACATGATCACCCGCCGCCGATTCATCGCGCAGACCGGGCTCGCGCTGGCCGCCACCGGCGCCGGCTGCCGCACCCGTTCAACCCTGGAAGTGAAGACCATGAACGCCCGGACCCGCGAACGACCGCTCATCATCTCGACCTGGCCTTTCGGCAAGCCGGCCAATGAACGCGCGCTCGCGGTCGTTCGGTCGGGCGGCTCCGGTCTCGACGCCGTGGTCGAGGGGATCGGAGTCGCGGAATCGGATCTCTCCAACAATTCCGTCGGCGCCGGAGGCCTGCCGAATGCCGCCGGCGTCGTGCAGTTGGATGCCTGCATCATGGCCGGCCCCGGTCATCGGGCCGGCAGCGTGGCCGGGTTGGAGGGAATCGAGCATCCGATCGCCGTCGCCCGCCGCGTCATGGAGAAGACGAGGCACGTGATGCTGGTGGGCGCCGGAGCCAGGCAGTTTGCGCTCGACGAAGGCTTTCCGGAAACCGACCTGAACACCGAAGCCGCCCAGGCGAAATGGCGCGAGTGGAAGGCCAAACAGGGCGAAGCGGAAGGCCACGACACCATCACCCTGCTGGTGCTCATGCCCGACGGAAACCTCTTTGGCGGCTGCTCGACGAGCGGTCTTGCCTACAAGCTGCCCGGCCGGGTGGGTGATTCCCCGATCATCGGCGGCGGACTCTACGTGGACAACGACGTCGGCGCGGCCGGCGCCACCGGCATCGGCGAGAACGTGATGCGTTACTGCGGCTCCTTCCAGGTTGTGGATCTGATGCGCCGGGGCGCCACGCCCGAGGAAGCCTGTGCGGAGACGGTGCTGCGCATCGCCCGCAAGGACCCGAAAGGCATCGACCTTGGGATCTACTTTCTTGCGCTCGACACGAAGGGCCGCTACGGCGCCGCCGGCGTGGGCAAAGGATTCGACTACGCGGTGGCCTACCCCGGCTACAGCGAAGTCCTGCACAGCCTGGCGCTCAGCGATACAAACGTGAAGGTCGTCGGCGGGCACGTGGAGTAGAACGCTGCGCGGCCGATCTCCACCAGGCTTCCTACAAACGGCGAAGGGCCGGCTCATTTCTGGCGCCGCATGGCGCACAAATCTTCTTGGTCTGTCCCCAAGCTGGATGCTATGCAGCGCAGCCATGAAACGCCTGCTGACCGCCCTTGGACTGTTCCTTCTCGCCGCGCCTCTCCTCCAGGCCCAGCGCTTCACCGTGGGTCCGTTCTACGGCTACCGGTTTGGCGGGGATCTGGAGAATGCCGCCACCGGCGAGAACTTCCGCATCCGCGACAATCCCAGCTACGGAATCTTCTTCGATGTCGAGCCGAACGACAGCGGGCTCAAGCTGGAGCTGTTCTACAGTTTTCAGGACACGTCCATCGACCTGGACGGCATCACCAGCCCGGCCAAGAACGGCTTGGACGTGCACGTGATGCAGATCGGCGCCATCCAGGAGCTGTATGACGGCAAGCTCCGGCCCTACGTCGGCGGCTACCTTGGCGCCACCTACTTCAACCTGGACGGCTTTGGCGACGAGTTGCGCTTCTCCTTCACCCTTGCGGCGGGCGTCAACTACCACTTCACGAAAAACCTCGGTCTCCGGCTGGATGCGCGGGCGCTCAGCACGGTGGTGGACGGCTCGGGCGGTTTCGTCTGCGCGGACGGCGGCTGTCAGGTGCGGTTTGCCGGCGACTTTGCCTGGCAGGGCGAAGTGACCGGGAGCCTGTTTCTGACCTTCTGAGCCTCTGGCCGGGCAAGGCGATTCGCCGCCGGCGCTACAGTTCCACGGGGCGGTTCTCCAGGGCCGACTCGTAGCAGGCGTTCAGGAGACGCTGCGTCTTTAGCGCAATCTCCGGCCATTCGCCGTTGAGTTTGCCGCCCAGCACCTGGTTCGCAAAGTTCCGGAAGAGGCGGGTCTCCTGGGAGGTCGCGTGACCGCTG
>DNDP01000303.1:24862-26512 GCA_003484235.1 Verrucomicrobiales bacterium | reverse complement strand
CATCGATCGCGTGCCCGCGTTCTGGCCGGACACCGAGAAGGTGCGCAACGACATGCTCGACTACGCCTACGAGATCGAGTGGTTTGACCTGCACCTCACCAGGATGATCGCCGCGCTGGAGAAGGCCGGGCAGTTGGAGAACACCATGATCGTCGTCACCGCCGACAACGGGATGCCGTTCCCGCGGGTGAAGGGACAGGAGTACGAGTGGTCAAACCACCTGCCGCTGGCCATCAGGTGGCCGAAGGGGATCAAGAATCCCGGGCGCGTGATCGAAGACTACGTGAGCTTCATCGACTTCGCGCCTACGTTCATCGAGGTGGCCGGCCTCGATTGGGCGGTGACGGGCATGGCGCCATCGCCGGGCCGCAGCTTGACGGACATCTTCCGTGCGACGACGGGCGGTCAGGTGAACCCTGCCCGTGATCACGTATTGATCGGCAAGGAACGGCACGACATCGGCCGGCCGGACGACGTCGGCTATCCGATCCGCGGCATCGTCAAGGGCGACATGCTTTATCTGCGGAACTACGAGACCAACCGCTGGCCGGCCGGCAATCCGGAGACCGGCTACCTCAATACCGATGCGAGCCCGACCAAGACGGAGATTCTTCAGGACCGGCGGACAAACGGGCGCAGCCTGTTCTGGGCACAGTCGTTCGGGAAACGGGCGGCGGAGGAAGTCTTCGACCTGCGGGCTGATCGCGAGTGCATGGTGAACGTCGCGGGCCTGCCGGATTACGCCGGCATCACCGCGGCGCTGCGCGAGCAGATGACCGCGGCGCTGACGGCGCAGGGCGATCCACGGATGCTGGGCAACGGCGACGTCTTTGACCGCTATCCCTACGCCAACGACGACGGGCGCGATTTTTACCACCGTTTCATGCGCGGGGAAAAGCTCCGCGCCGGCTGGGTGGACGCCGACGACTTCGAGAAGGAACCGGTCGACGTGCGATGATCAAATCGGGCGGCCGGCGGGCCGCAGAGCCGGGCCACGGCGGCAATTCACGGCCGGATCGTGCCAGAAATTGTCGTGCGCCTCAGGGCCGGGATGTGGTCCAATTCCACCATGGCAACGATCGAGGAAATCAAATCCAGAATCTCCGGCGCCGCCGGTGACATCGTGCGCAAGGGGCAGAATGTCCGCGCCTCCATCGCGAAGTTGACGACCGACGCCGCCAAGGAACTGCAGCACACGGCCGATGGCCTGGCAAATGTCGGCCGGGCCGTGATCCAGGGCGCGGGCCGCGCCGCGGCCGATGCGCTGCCCGCCGAAGGTGAGAGCCGTCTCCGCGAGGTCGTGGACGGCCTGGCGGATGGCTTCCGGACCGCCGCCGAGGCCATTGACCTCACGCTCCGGGAAAGCGCGGCGGAGGGACGGCGGTTTGCGGCGGAGGACATCAAGAAGGCGCAGGCCGACCTCGACGCTGTCGGCGGCATGGTCGCGCAGACGCTGGGAGACTTTGCCGGCGAGCTGAAGGATACGGCGGTCGGCCAGTCGAACTCTTTGCGCCAGCACGCGGAACGCGCGTTCGCGCAGGTGAAGCCCGCCTTCGAATCGGCGCTCAGCAATCTCTGGAAGCACGGTGGGGAGGTGGGCCGGGAAGCCGGTCAGGCCGGGGCCGCCGCCGCCCGGGCCGGTGCCGGCAC
>DNDP01000303.1:23555-24725 GCA_003484235.1 Verrucomicrobiales bacterium | reverse complement strand
GGGCCGCCGCCGCCCAGGCCGGTGCCGGCACGCTGTTCTCCGAAGTGGGTGCGCGGCTGGCAAAGCTGGGCGAACGGCTGAAGGAATGATACGATCCGGATCGCCGGCTGGTTGACGGAGTCCGAACCCGCGCGTGCGCCGTCCGGATCGGCGGCCGGCAGTACACGACCCGCCCCCTTTCAACATGCTTCACCTCGGTGCCATCGAACGACTGGAACGCGACACGCGGCGTGTCGCCGAGATCATCGGTGTGCTGACCAAGTACGGTTTCGCCGGCTGGTTCAAGGCCATCCCGCTCAGTTGGGTGCAGGAACGGCTCGTCAGTGTCGAGGGCGATCCCATCAGCGACCTGACCCTCAACGAGCGGGTGCGCCTGGTGTTGACGGAGCTGGGGACGACGTTCATCAAGCTCGGGCAGATGCTCAGCACGCGTCCCGAGATCATCGGCATCGAGCTGGCCGAGGAGCTGAGCCTGCTGCAGTACGACACCCAGCCCGATGATCCGGCCAAGGTGCGGGAGCGGGTGGTCGAGGAACTGGGAAAGACACCCGAGGAGCTGTTCGGCTGGTTCGAAGAGGAGGCCTTTGCGTCGGCGTCGATCGCCCAGGTGCATCGCGCCCGCCTGCCCACCGGCGAGGACGTGGTGGTGAAGATCATGAAGGCGGGAGTGCAGAAACGGGTCGAGTCGGACCTGTCCATCCTCGCGGCGCTGGCGGAGCTGGCGGAGAAGCACGTGGACCAGCTGCGCGCCTACGAGCCGGTGGCGCTCGTCCGGCAGTTCCGCCGGACGATCCTGCGCGAGCTCGATTTCACGGTCGAGCGGCGGAACATCGACGAGTTCACCCGCAATTTTGCCGACGACGTGGCCATACGGTTCCCCCGGCCGTGGCCCGAGTTTTCCAGCCGGTGCGTGCTGACCATGGAGCGGTTTGACGGCGTGCTGGGTTCCGATCCCGAACGGCTGCAGGCCACCGGTGTGGATCTGGGTGAATTCGCGCTGCGCGGCGCCAACATGTATCTGGAGATGATTTTCCGGGATTCCTTCTACCACGCCGATCCCCATCCCGGGAACCTCATGCTCCTGCCCGGCGGCGTCATCGGCGTGCTCGACTGCGGCATGGTCGGCCGGCTGGATGACGTGGTCCGGGACGAGATCGAGTCGCTGCTCCT
>DNDP01000303.1:398-23354 GCA_003484235.1 Verrucomicrobiales bacterium | reverse complement strand
GATCGAGTCGCTGCTCCTGGCCGTGGCGCAGCGTGACGCCGAGGCGCTCACGGACGCGGTGTATTCGCTGGGCGCCGTGCCCAACAGCGCCTCCCGCGACCAGCTGCGCGCGGACCTGACCGAGTTCGTGGCCGAGTATACGGGCCAGTCGATTAATGACCTGAACCTGGCGGACGCCTTGCGGAACCTTTCGGACATCATCCGCCGCCATCACATCGTGCTGCCGCCCGCGGTGGCGATGCTGCTGCGGACGCTGGTCCTCCTCGAGGGGACGGCCCAGCTGCTCAACCCCGAGTTCAGCCTGGCGGAGGTCATCCAGCCATTTTACCAGCGGGCGCTCGGCCGGCGCATGTCGCCCCAACGGCTGTGGATCCGGTTGCAGCGGGCCTATCGCGACTGGGACAAGCTCTTCCAGGCGCTGCCCCGCGACCTGACCGAGACGATGCAGCGCATCCGCACCGGCCGGCTGAACGTCCACCTCGAGCACCAGCACCTGGATCCCGTCGTGAACCGGCTGGTGCTCGGCATCATCACCGCCTCGGTGTTTCTCGGTTCATCGCTGCTATGGAGCATGAAGGCGCCGCCGCTGGTGTGGGACGTTTCCATTTTTGGCGCGGCCGGTTACCTGTTCTCGCTGCACATGGGCTGGCGGCTGTTGCGCGCGGTCAAACGATCGGGCGACGTGGATTCAAAGGATGACAAGTAACGCCTTCGTCGTGGAAGCGGTTGGCCGCAGTCCTTGCCCGACTCCCGGCAAGGCGGGAGTTGTCCGCCGGCAAAGTCCGGTTACAATGGTTCGCGTATGGCAAAGAAATCGAAATCCAAGAACGACGACATCATCAGGGAACTCGCCGTGGCGTACGCGATGGAGCTGGAAACGGTGGCCAACTACATCGCCAACTCCGTCCACCTCGACGGCGTGCGGTCGGAGGTGATCAAGAAGGCGCTGGCGGCGGACGTGATGACCGAGATCGGCCATGCCCAGCAGCTTGCCCAGCGGATCAAGACCATCGGCGGACGCGTGCCCGGTTCCCTCGACAACAAGGCAAGCCAGAAATTCCTGCAGCCCCCGAAGGACACGACGGATATCGTGGCGGTCATCAAGGGCGTCATCAAGGCCGAGGAAGCGGCGATCGCCCAGTACAACCGGATCATCAAGCTGAGCGACGGCCGCGACTACGTGACGCAGGACATGGCGATCCAGATATTGTCCGGGGAAGAAGACCACCGGCGGGAATTCATGGGTTTCCTCAGGGAATACACAGCCGACTGAGATCGCCGAACCGACGGTCGGCGGCCAGGTCGTGTTTTCTGTGTAAACCTTTCCCCATGATGCCCTATAAGGATGAGCTTGGGCCCAGCACGCCATGTGTCCCATCCCGCCTTTTGCCGCCCCGCCCAAGCCCTTCCCGATCAATCAACTTCGGGCGCTCCTCGACCGGATTGCGCTGCTGGAGGGCGAAGCGGATTGACCGCCGCGACTCCAGGTGGCCGGTCTGATGCAGGTTACCGGCGGGTTGCCAGAAGCGGTTCAGCGAACCATCTCGGTCAGGCAATAGAGTTGAGTGGCCGTGCGGATGAGGAGCTTGCCGTCCACGATGGCGGGCGTGGCGAGGCAGAGTCCGTCCAGATCGTTGGTGTGTTCCAGGTTGAACTTCCTGCCGGCGGTCAGCACATAGGTCTGGCCCGCTTCATTTAGGCAAAACACCCTGCCGTTGTAGGCCCAGGGTGATGCCGTGAACGAAGCGCCCACGGGGAATCGTTCGCGGTCATACAGCTCTTCGCCGGTGCGGGCATCATTGGCGGACATCATCCCGCGATCCAGCAGGGTGTAGTAAACGTCGCCGTGCACCAGGGGCGAGGTGTTGTAGGGGCCGCCCCGGGGCAGATACCAGGCGATGAACTGGTTGGTGGTCTCACCTTCCTTCAGCGTGATGTCTCCGTTGGCACCTGGTTTGATCGCGTAAACCGGCCGGTGGGAATCCGCAAAGTAACCGGAGGTGACGTAGAGCATTCCATGGGAGGCGAACGGCGAGGGGATGATCAAGTTCGACATGCGTCCGTCCATTTCCCAGAGCACGCTGCCTTTGAGATCGTAGGAGCGAATTCGCTGCTTTCCGGAGGTGATGATCTCGGTGCGTTGATCGTGCTCCCAGATGAAGGGCGTGGCCCAGGTGCTCTTTTCTTCCCGGGGCTGGCGCCAGGTTTCGGTGCCGGTCCGGGCGTCGTACGAGGCGATGTAGGAGGTTTCCTGATTGTCGTAGAGCACAATGACCTGACCGTCGTGGACGATGGGCGAACCGGCCGCGCCGTAGTCATACAGAGTCTGCTTCGGATCAATCGTGTTTGACCAAACCAGACCCCCCTCGAGGTCGTAGCAGTAGAGTCCGAGGTCGCCGAACAAAACAAAGAGCCGCTCGCCATCAGTGGCCGGAGTCTCCGACGCGTAGGTGTTTTTCGGATGTCGACCCACGGCTGGCCGGCCTTGATGGGCTTCCTTCTGCCAGGCGATTTTGCCGGTCTGCAAGTCGACAGCATAGGTAAGCCAATGATGGGTTCCTTTGGGGATTTCCTGGCGTCCGCGTCCGAGGTAAAGACCTGCCTTGGGCTGCTCGTTGGCGCTGTCCTCCTCGCTGTAGACGCCGGTCAAAAACACCCGGTTGCCCGTGACCACCGGCGACGACCAGCCCAGGCCCCGGATCTCCGTTTTCCACAACACGTTTTCCGTTTCGCTCCAGCGCACCGGCAATCGGGGATCGTCGGCAACTGAGCCATTGGCAGTGGCGCCCCGGAACCGCGGCCAGCTGGATTCCGCACCGGTGTTCAAGGTGAGCAGCGTCAGACCCAGGCAGGTGGTTGCGATGACTTGCGGTTTCATGTTGGCAGACAGTGTGGGGAAATCCCCGTCGATTTGAAGGAAGGAATTGTTGCCGCTGGCGGACGGCTCGTCTGACGAGCCGAATTCCGGTCGCGGCCTGGCGCCGATACCCGCCGGGGAAATAGTTTGTCGGGAATCCTGCTTCCCGGTCATTTACTGGTGCACAACGCCATGACCGACCGTGAACTGCTCGACCAGGTTGCCCGCCAGCGCTCCGAGGATGCCTTCAACGAAATCGTCCGCCGGCGTGTGGATCTCGTTTACTCCGCAGCCCTGCGCCAGCTCGGCAATGCCGATCAGGCGCGGGACGTCGCGCAGAACGTCTTCATCCGGCTCGCCCAACAGATGGACCGGCTCCAGCCCGGCGTCATTCTTACGGGCTGGCTTTACCGGACCACGCGGAACCTCTGCCTGGAAACCCTCCGGAGCGAACGCCGCCGTCGGGAGCGCGAGCAGGCGGCCGCGGAACAGCTTATGAACCTTCCTGCCACGACCGACTGGAACCAGGTGGCACCCGCACTGGAGCCCGCCATGGATGAACTTTCCGAGGCCGACCGCGATGCCGTGCTGCTCCGCTACTTCGAGAACAAAAGCCTGCGCGAGGTCGGCACCACGCTCGGCATCGGCGAGGACGCCGCACAGAAGCGGGTCAGCCGCGCGCTCGAACGGCTGCGCGAGATCTTCGCCAAACGGGGCGTCACCCTGTCGGCCGCCGCACTGGCCACGACGATTTCAGGAGGCGCCGTTCAGGCCGTCCCGGCCGCGATGGTCACCACCATATCGTCAGCTGCGCTGGGCGCCGGTCTGGCCGCCACCACAATCCTCAACACCACCTCGACCATGACCACACTCCTCAATCTCAAGACCGCCGCCGCCGTGTTGACCGCCGCCGCCGTCACCGGCACTTCGACCTACCTCGTGAAGGACCGTGAAGTTGACCGGCTGCGCAGCCGGGAAATCGCGTTGAACGAGTTTCAGGCCAGCCTGACCACCGACCAGAATCAGGCGCTGGCAGCCATCCAGCTCCGCGACCGGCAGATCGAATCGCTGAAGAAGGAGGTGGCCGAGCTGCCGCGCTTGCGCGGGGAGGTGGACCGGCTGAACCGTGAGCTTGAGCGGTTGGCGGGAATCCAGGTCGAACGCGATCACGCCAAACAGGCGCTTGCCGAGCTGCAGGATGAGCTCAGGCACGTTGGCCACCGCGCCGCCCAGGATGATCAGGCACTTCAAAAAAACCTCGAAGAACAGCGCGCCGTCCGGCGGATGACCGAACTTCGCCAGCTGGGGCTCGCCCTGGCCATGCATGCCGGCTCCAACTCGGGCTGGTTCCCGACCCGGCAGGAGTTTGCGGCCCTGCTTGCAGGCAGCAACGACTCCGGTTCCGGGGTGGAGCTTTCCTGGAGTGAGCTGAGGCCTGAGAATCTCGAACTGGTCTTCCAGGGGCACTCCGACGACATCGCCGACGCCGCCAGGACCATTGTAGTTCGGCAGGCGGACGTCGGTGTTTCGGGCGACGGTCAGAAGATCCACCGGACCTACGGCTTTGCGGACGGTCACACCGAAGTGCACTCCGCCGCCAACCTGGAGGAACTGCTCGCCTGGGAAAGCGAACGCATCGTGCCTCCCGATCTGCAGTCGCGCCGGCCCCGGTAGCTGGCCCGCACTGCAGTCTTCGGAACGGGTTTGTGCCCCCGACGGGGGGCTGTAGCACAGAACCTCTGTTTTCTCGGTTGCCTCCTGTTGAGCCTTTCTGCGAGCTGTGCCGCACATGCGGCGCTTGATCAGGGCTCAGCAGGAGCTTCGCCCTGCCGGCGTTTTTGGGGGAACTTCCGTTGATGCGAGCCATCACGCTGTGCTGTGTGCGAACGGAGGGATGGAGATCTGCAGGCCGCGTCGCGCGCCGGCCAATTGTGCCAAACGCGTGACCGGAAGGGCGGATTATTCCGCCCAGTCAGCCGACCTTTGGCGGATGAATCGGCATTTCCCTGGGCAGGCGCTGGCACCTTGTGAACCACAATTTTCCTGTCCGGTTTGTGCCGGTTGCGGGAACTTGATGGTGAACATGGACGACACCGACATCGAACTGCTCGCCGCCTTTGCCCGGCAACGCCGAGAGGATGCCTTCCGTGAACTCGTGCGTCGTCACCTGCCGATGGTTTTTGCCACCGCGCGCCGGTTGCTGGAAGACACGCATCAGGCCGAGGAAGTATCGCAGTCCGTTTTCCAGCTGCTGGCGAGCAAGGCCGGTGTGATCGATGGCCGGGCGCCGCTGGCCGGCTGGCTTTATCATGCAACCCGTCACCAGGCGCTGCATCTCGTCCGATCGGAAGGCCGGCGCCGTCAGCGCGAACAACGCGCCGCCGCCATGCAAGTCCCCACCACCGCCTCGCCGGCCGAAGGCGAGTTGATCGCCGAACTCGAGGAAGCACTCACCGCACTGAGCAGCGACGAACGCGACGTCCTGGTCCTGCGGTTTCTCGAGGACCGGCGTCTCAGCGAAGTCGGCCACGAACTCGGTGTGAGCGAGGAGGCCGCCCGCAAGCGCGTCACGCGCGCGCTGGACCGGCTGCGGGAGATCTTCGGTCGCCGCGGTCTTGGCGCGACGCCGGGGGCGATCACGGTCGCACTGGTCGGACAATCGGCCGTCGGAGTGCCGGCCGGTCTCGGGGCCGGCATCATCAACACCGCATTGGCCGGCACTGCCGCCGCCGCCGCTGCCACCTCACTCACCCAGGGAGCCACCGCCATGAGCTTGTTCAATCTGAAAACGGCCGCCGCCGTGCTGACCGCCGCCGCCGTCACAGGCACCTCGACCTACCTCATCAAGGAACGCGGAGCGGAACGGCTGCGGGCCGAACAGGCCTCGCTGGCCGCGGCACACGCCACCTTGACCACCCAGCATGAGCAGGAGGTCGCCGCCGTACATGCGCGCGAAGAGCAGATCGCGCAGTTGCAGAAGGAAGTCGCCGAGTTGCCGAGATTGCGCGGTGAAGTGGATCGGTTGAATCGCACCGTTGCCGCGCTGAGGAACGTGGAAGCCGAGCTGACGGAAGCGCGGCGTCTACTGGCGGAAGCCCGTGAGTCGCAGACCGCGTCAACCGAAGGAGCGGCGGAGGCTGGCTCCAACAAGGAGCCAACCAACGTCGGCACACCGGATGAATATGACGAAGTATTCCTGGTTCGCTATGGCCTGTGGAACGAAGAGGCGGAGAAGAAGGCCGCAATCGCCCGCATGAACCAGTATCGGCAGATCGGTCTGGGACTGATCATGTATGCCGACAAGCAGAAAGGGTGGTTTCCAAGTTCGCTCGAGATGGCGAAGGGCTTTTTCCCCGAGGAGCTGAAGACCAAGGGAGTCGAGTTGGTGTATACCGGTGACATTGCCAGCCTGCGCGCGCCAGCCAACACCATCCTGGCAAAACAGGAATATTTCTCCAAGGCGGCTGACGGAAATGGGGTCTGGAAGGTGTATGTCTTCGCGGACGGCCACTCGGAACTGCGCCGGGGTGCGACCGAGGAGGAACTGCTCGCCTGGGAGAGTGAGCGCATCGTACCGCCAGAGCTGCAGTCGCGCTAGCGTCAGCGAGCGTCGTGGGGATCCGGCTTTGCATGGCCGCTCATCGAATGGTAGACGAAGATCGATGCTGTCGATCCAAGGTGGCGCATCGTGTGCGAACGAACCGACTGGCTGTCGGGGGCCTTGCTCGTTCGCCATGACAGGCAAGATGCCTGTCCTACTGTGCGCCCGGACCGCGGTCATCCTGGCCGCAGCGCGTGCGCTGGAACGCACTGCGGCGGAAGTCTCGACCAACCTCGACCGCTGCGCACCGAAGCACCCGCTGCGGGCAGGTTGCCCGCGGTTCGGGGCGTTCAGCGTGCATCAGCGCAAATCAGCGGTCCGAGCGGGGCGCTACTTGTATTCCTCCATCCCGGCGCAGGTGCAGACGAGATTGCGGTCGCCAACGAGGGTGTAAACGCCGCGGAACGTCAGAGTCATGATTGCCGACGCCGCAACTGCCGGGCGGTCCATCGGGGATTGCGCCGGCAATCGAGGACGGCGTGGACGACAACACATTCCTCGCCTATTCGATAATAGATTGCGTAGGGAAACCGCTTCGACAACGCGCGGTGATAACCACGGATGACGCGGTGGATGCCGCCATAGAGAGCAAGGGCATCAATGTCCGACAGCAGGGAGTCAACGAAGTATCCGCCAATGCCCGGTTGCTGCTCCTCGTAAAATGCAGCGCCATCGTCGAGATCGTCGAAGGCCGATTGGAGAATGCGAATCCTCACGGAAAGCGTTTGCGCAATTCCGCTTTGGCCGTCTCCCAATCCAGAACCTTTTCCGTGCCTGCTTCGGTCCGCTGCGCACGATCGTGCAGTTCCTGAAAATGCCAGTCAGGGGATTCGATCTGTTCTTCGTCCCGGGCGAGATCTTCCCATACCGTCTCGATGACATGCAGCTTTTCGCTGACGGTCATTTGAGCGAGAGGCAATTCCAGCGGTTTCATCGTGCGAACGGTAGCCGTCGCTCAGTATCAGCGTCAATCAGCGAAGATCACTGGTCTGCATCCGGCCGTAGGACAGGCATCCTGCCTGTCACCGCGAGCGTCAGCGAGCGTCGTGGTGGCCCGGCTTTGTGTGGTCGCAGTTGGAGGAGTCAACGAAGCCCGAAGCCGCTTGCGGAGGATGAAGCGTCTCGTATGCGAACGAACCGACTGGCTGTCAGGGACCTTGCTCGTTCGCCATGACAGGCAAGATGCCTGTCCTACTGTGCGCCCGGACCGCGGCCATCCTGGCCGCAGCGCGTGCGCTGGAATGTGTAGCGGCGGAATCTTCGACCAACCTCGACCGCTGCGCTCCGAAGCACCCGCTGCGGGCAGGTTGCCCGCGGTCCGGGGCGTTCAGCGTGCATCAGCGCAAATCAGCGGTCCGAGCGGGGCGCTACTTGTATTCCTCCATCCCCACACACGTGCAAACGAGGTTGCGGTCGCCGAAGACGTTGTCGATGCGCGCGACGGCCGGCCAGAACTTGAACTCGCGCAGTCCCGCCACTGGAAACGCCGCCGCCTCGCGTCCGTAGGGACGCTCCCACTTGTCGCTGGCGATCGCGGTCGCGGTGTGCGGGGCGTTCTTGAGCAAACTGTTCTTCGCATCGGCGGCGCCGGTTTCCACGGCGGTCATCTCGGCGTGGATGGCGATCATCGC
Organism: Verrucomicrobiales bacterium; assembly: GCA_003484235.1. Classification (GTDB taxonomy): domain Bacteria; phylum Verrucomicrobiota; class Verrucomicrobiia; order Limisphaerales; family RI-55; genus RI-55. The sequence continues at coordinate 15,265 of DNDP01000303.1, read as the reverse complement.
GTCGCAGAACCGGTCGAGCTCGATCTTCGGTTCGCTCTCGGTCGGTTCGACCATCAACGTGCCCGCCACCGGCCAGCTCAAGGTCGGCGCGTGAAAACCGTAGTCCATCAACCGCTTCGCGACGTCCTCTGCGGTCGTGCCCTTGAACCCGCGCAGATCGAGGATGCACTCGTGCGCGACGAGGCCGGTCTTGCCACGATAGAGCACGGGGAAGAAATCCTTCAACCGCGCGGCGACGTAGTTGGCATTGAGGATCGCCACCTTCGTCGCCTCGGTCAGGCCGTCGGGACCCATCATGACGATGTACATCCAAGAGATCGGCAGAATGCTCGCACTGCCCCACGGCGCGGCCGACACGGCGCCCTGTTTGTCGAGTCCCTTCAGCGGCACCACTGAATGGCCGGGGAGGAACGGCGCGAGGTGCTTCTTCACACCGATCGGGCCCATGCCCGGACCACCGCCGCCATGTGGGATGCAGAAGGTCTTGTGCAGGTTGAGATGGCAGACATCCGCGCCCATGTCGCCCGGGCTGCAAAGACCGACCTGGGCGTTCATGTTCGCGCCGTCCATGTATACCTGGCCGCCGTGCTGGTGAATGATCTGGCAGACTTCGCGGATCGTTTCCTCGAACACGCCGTGCGTGCTCGGGTAGGTCACCATCAACGCGCCAAGCATGTCCTTGTGCTGCTCCGCCTTCGCGCGGAGGTCGGCGACGTCGATGTTGCCATTCGCATCGCACGCGACGGCGACGACCTTGAACCCGGCCATGACGGCGCTGGCGGGATTGGTGCCGTGCGCGGAAGTCGGGATGAGGCAGACATCGCGGCCGGTGCCGCCGTTCGCGTCGAGGTAATCGCGGATGGCCAGCAGGCCGGCGTATTCGCCCTGCGAACCGGCGTTCGGCTGGAGCGAAATGGCGTCGAAGCCGGTGATCTCGGCGAGCCACTGTTCGAGGTCGGCAAACAACTTCGCGTAGCCCTTCGACTGTTCGACGGGCGCGAACGGATGCAGCGCGCCGAACTCCGGCCACGAGACGGGAAACATCTCGGACGAGGCGTTCAGCTTCATCGTGCACGAGCCGAGCGGGATCATCGAATGGCAGAGCGAGAGGTCGCGCGACTCGAGCCTGCGCAGGTAACGCAGCATCTCGGTCTCGGAATGGTGCCGGTTGAAGATCGGGTGCGTGAGGAAGTCTGAGGTGCGGGCCAGCGAACCCTGGTAGGGCGAGGCTCCCGCCGAGCCGAAGCTTCCGGCAACCTCGCCAACGGTGAACCCCGCCGCACGATCCCCATTGAACACCCGCCACAGCAGCTCCACTTCCTCCGGTGTGCTTCGCTCGTCCAGCGACACGCCGACGATGGTGGCTTTGATCGGCCGCAGGTTGATGCGGTGTTTTGCGGCGCTGGCGTGGACCGCCGCGATGACCTTTTCGTCGGCCGTGACGGCGAGGGTGTCGAAGCGGAGTCCGGGTGCGGGTTGGAGACCCAGTTTGGCCAGTCCGGCGGCGAGGATGGCGGTCAATTGCTGCACCCGCCGGGCGATGGCCCGCAGTCCTTCCGGACCGTGATAGACGGCGTACATGGCGGCCATGTTGGCGAGGAGCGCCTGGGCCGTGCAGATATTGCTGGTGGCCTTGTCGCGGCGGATGTGCTGTTCCCGGGTCTGAAGCGAGAGGCGGTAGGCCGCACGGCCCTCGGCGTCCCTGGAAACACCGACCAGCCGGCCGGGGATCAGGCGCTTGAGGGCGTCCTTGACGGCGAAGAAGGCCGCGTGCGGTCCGCCGTAGCCGAGCGGCACGCCGAGGCGTTGCGCGCTGCCGACCGCGATGTCGGCGTCGAATTCGCCCGGAGCCCGCAGCAACGTGAGCGCGAGCAGGTCGGTCGCGACCGCCACCAGGGTGCCGGCGGCGTGGGCACGTTTCACGAACGGCTCCCAGTCATGCGCCTCGCCGAACGTGTCCGGATACTGCACCAGCGCCCCGAACACCGGCTGGACGGTGAAATCATGGCGCTCCGGATCGCCGATGATGAGATCGATCTGGAGCGGCCGGGCGCGGGTCTGGAGCAGTTCGATGTTCTGCGGATGACAGGAGCTGGAGACGAAGAAGACGCGGTTGTCCGGATCTTTTGTCGCCGCCAGACAAAGCGTCATCGCCTCGGCGCAGGCGGTCGCTTCGTCGAGGAGTGAGGCGTTGGCGACCGGCAGACCGGTGAGGTCGGCGACCATCGTCTGGAAATTCAGCAGGCTCTCGAGCCGGCCCTGGGAGATCTCGGCCTGGTAGGGGGTGTATTGCGTGTACCAGCCGGGATTTTCGAGGACGTTCCGCTGGATGACCGGCGGCACGATGCAGTCGTGGTAACCCATCCCGATGAGCGAACGGAAGACCTGGTTGCCGCCGGCGATCTGTCGGAGTGCCGCGAGCGCCTCGGTCTCGGTCTTTGCGGGAGGCAGGTTCAAGGGCTGCTTCAGCCGGATGTCCTTCGGCACGACGGCATCGATCAGCGCATCGAGCGAATCGTGGCCGCAGAGCTGCACCATCTCGGCGATCTCGGCCGGCTCCGGCCCGATGTGGCGGTTCGCGAAGACGTCGGGATGCGGGAGGATGGCGGGAGGTTTCGGCGCGGCGGCGGCGGACATAAGGCGGCAAAGCTAGGGCAGGAGCCCGCGGATTCAAGCCGGTTTTGATTTCATCAATTGCGCTTGTGGACTGGATAAGTTTGGGCGCGGCAGACCGCGTCCTTCCGGCGGCGTTCGCCGTGCTTCCCATCGCACCGGGTCCCGCTTACGCTTCGCCCATGAATTCATTTCGGCTGGCCCTGTTTTCCGGACTGCTGCTGTGCGCGGCGCCGGCGGTTTCCCTGCGCGCGGACCAAGCCAAGGAAACAGGGCCGAAGGAGGCGGAATCCCCCCGTCTCACCATCGAGCGCATTTTCGAGAAGAACGAGTTTGGCTCGGAAGGACATTCCGGCCGCTGGATCAAGGGCTGGCCGGGCTATCTCCGGCAGGTGGAATCGGCGGAGACCAAGGGCGGGAAGGACATCGTCATGATCGATCCTGAAAGCGGCGCCACCAACATAGTGGTGGCGGCGCAGGACCTGATTCCGGCCGGCAGAAGTTCGCCCTTGTCGGTGGAGGCCTACGATTTCTCGGATGACCGCTCGAGGCTGCTCATTTTCACCAACTCGAAAAGAGTTTGGCGCCGCAACGACCGCGGTGACTACTGGATCCTGGATCGCAGCAGCCTGGGGTTGCGCCAACTGGGCGGCGACGCCCCGCCGTCCTCGCTGATGCACGCCAAGCTCTCGCCGGACGGCCGCTGGGCCGGCTACGTGCGGGACCGGAACATTTACGTGGAGGAATTGCGCACCGGCGACGTGCGGCAATTGACGAGAACGCCCAACGAGGAACTCATCCATGGCGTCTTCGACTGGGTTTACGAGGAGGAGTTCGGCCTGCACGACGGCTGGCGCTGGAGCCCGGCAGGCGACGCCATCGCCTTCTGGCAGACCGACACCTCCGGCGTGCGCGCCTATCCGCTGATCGACTACACCGCCGGACTTTATCCGGAGATACAATGGATCCGGTATCCCAAAACCGGGGAGCAGAATTCGGCGGTGCGGCTGGGGGTGGTCCGGCTGGATGACCGGAACATCACCTGGCTCGATCTCCCCGGTGATCCGCGAAACCATTACCCGCACTGGATGGAGTGGCCGGAAGAGGCCGGGGGCATCGTCGTCCAACAGCTGAACCGGCTGCAGAACACCAATGCGGTGTTCGTCGCCGATCCGGCCACCGGGGAAGCGAGCCTGTTGTTTCGGGAAACGGATGCCGCGTGGGTGGATGTACTGACGGACAACCGCTGGGCGGGTGAAGGAAAAGCTTTCCCGTGGCTCAGCGAACGCGGCGGCTGGCGGCAGCTCTACCGGGTGAACGCCGAAGACGGCCGACTGAAGCAGGTATACGACGATTCCATCGACGTGGTGGCGCTTGAGCAGTTCGTGGCGGAGACCGGCGACATCTATTTCATCGCCTCACCCGACGACGCCACCCAGCACTACCTTTATCGCGCGAATCTCTCCGGCGGCCGTCCGCAGCGGATCACTCCCGCCGACCAGCCGGGCACGCATTCCTACAACATCTCCCCCGACGGGCGCTGGGCCATTCACACTCGTTCGAGCCATGACGAGCCGCCGATCGTCGATCTCGTGCGCCTGCCCGGGCATGAAGTGGTGCGGGTGCTGGAAAAGAATGAAAAGCTCAACAAGAAGCTGGAGAAGCTTGAACGGTCCCCGGTGGAGTTCTTCCGGGTGAAGGTCGCGGACGGCGTGCAGGTGGACGCCTACTGCGTCAAGCCGCCGGACTTCGATCCGACCCGGAAATACCCGGCGATTGTCTATGTGTATGGCGAACCGGCAGGCCAGACGGTGCGGGACAGCTGGGGCGGTTCCGGCGGGCTGTGGAACCAGTTTCTGGCCCAGCAGGGTTTTGTGGTGCTGAGTTTCGACAACCGGGGCACGCCGGCGCCGCGGGGCCGTGACTGGCGCAAATCGGTCTACCGGCAGGTGGGCATTCTGGCCGCCGAAGACCAGGTTCAGGCGCTGCGGACGACCCTCGCCGAACGTCCCTACCTCGATCCCGGCAGAGTCGGCATCTGGGGCTGGAGCGGCGGCGGGTCGATGACCCTCAATGCACTCTTCAAATATCCCGACGATTACGCGGCGGGGATCGCCGTGGCCGCCGTGCCCAACATGCGTCTCTACGACACGATTTATCAGGAACGCTACATGGGGCTGCCGGACGACAATGTAGCCGGCTATCGCGAGGGCTCGCCCCTGTTCTTCGCGCACCAGTTCAAGGGCCGTCTCCTGCTCGTGCACGGCACCGGCGATGACAACGTTCATTACCAGGGCTTCGAAGTGCTGGTGGACCGGCTCGTGCATTCGGGCAAACAGTTCGAGTCTCTCGCCTACCCAAACCGCTCGCATGGGATCGGCGAGGGACAGAACACTACTCTGCACCTGCGGCGTGCGATGTGGGACTTCTGGCAGCGCACACTGCTCCAAGCCGCCCCCGCGGCCGACGCCTCTCCAACCGCGCCCGCAGTCGCGCTGCCGTCGGAAGCCGCCGGCCAGTAAATGGACCGCCCGACCGGTCGCAACCCAATCTGGCGCCTGAGGCTACAGGAGGGCTTGCCGGCGCGGTTTTTCCCCTTTTGTCCCGGGGAGCGGTTTCCGTATCATGCGGCCCGTGATCAACACGGAAGCCGCGCTGCGTGACTTTTTGCCGGACCTGCACAAGGCGGAATGGATCTCCATGGACACGGAGGCGGACAGCCGACACGCGTATCCGGAGAAGGTCTGCCTGCTGCAAATCGGCATCGAGGACGGTGATTTCCTGATCGATCCCCTCGCCGGATTTGACCTCGGGCCGCTCTGGGAGGAATTGCACGGCCGGGAGCTGATCTTTCACGGGGCGGACTACGATCTGCGGCTCCTGCGGCGTCAGTATGGATTCGTGCCCCGGGCGGTTTTCGACACCATGCTGGCGGGCCGGTTGGTGGGCAACCAGACCTTCGGGCTCCGGGATCTCGTCCTCAAGTACCTGGGCGTGGAGCTGGAGAAGGGTTCCCAGACCGCGAACTGGGGCCGCCGGCCGTTGACGCCGAAGATGGAACAGTACGCCCGCAACGACACCCACTTCCTCAAGCCGCTGAGCGACACCCTCCGGCAGGAGTTGGAATCCCTTGGCCGGACGGAGTGGCACCGTGAGACCTGTCACCAGCTGGTGGAAGAGTCCGCCCGGCCGGAAGAGATCGACCGGGACGATCTCTGGCGCATCAAGGGCAGCAGCCGACTGCGGCCGCGGGGCCTCGCGGTGCTGCGGGCGATGTGGGAGTGGCGCGAACAGGAGGCCATCGCCAGCAACAAGCCGCCCTATTTCATCCTCCCGCACGAACTGCTGGTCCGGTTTGCCGAGCAGGGGGAACATCAACAGGATGGAACACTGCGCCCGCCCAGGTTTCTTACGGCCCGTCGGCGACACGGCCTTCAGGCGGCCTTCGAGGAGGGGGTCAACGTGCCGGACGAACAATGCCCGCTGCCCTTGGCGCGCAAGGGCCGGCGGGCTACCGATCAGGACATGGCCCGGTTTGACAAGCTCAAGCGCCGCCGTGACGAGCGGGCTGCTGAACTCGACCTTGATCCCACCCTGATCGCAAGCAAGGCCATGCTGATGGCCCTGGCCCAGAATGGGGAGAAGACACGCGAGGAACTGATGGCATGGCAGCGTGATCTGCTGGGCCTGGGCTGAATACCCGACTTCCGAGTGAATGCGGAATGGCCGCTCAGGGCGTGCCGGGAAGGTGAGAGTCAGCGCACCGACTTCTTCAACCCGGCCAGGAACTCGATCAGATCCACCAGTTCACCGGTCGTCATGGTGGTCTGGAGACCGGCGGGCATCAGCGAGAAATCGGAGCGGACGCGGGACTCAATCTTCGACTTCTCCAGCCGGTGGACGATTCCCGAAAGATCTTTCACCGCCAACTCATCCGCCGTCTCGCTGGCAACGAGCCCGAAGATCTCACCGCCGTCCCGGGTCACGACGGTCCAAGCCTCATAGCCGAAGGCGATGCCGTTGTTGGGATCGATGATCGCCTCGATGAGGGCGTCCCGACCAAGCTTGTCGCCGATTTCCGACAGATCGGGACCGATTCCAACACCTTCACCGTTTACGATGTGGCAACGATGGCAGGCGGTCGTCCCGCGGTAGTAGACGATTCTGCCATTGGAAGCATTGCCCCGCCGCCGGGCGAGTTCGGCTATCGGCGGCAATTCCTCGTCACCGCCGGCCTTTGGCAGGGGGAGCAACCGGGCTGCCTCATCCCGCAGCCCGGCCCACGACACCTGGCTCAACGCCGTGGCGGCGGTCAGTTGAACAGAATCCGGCAACGTGCCGTTGCGTGCGTGCTGCAACAGCAGGACGGCACCCGCCTCGTTCTTTGCCAGCGCCTTGACCGACTCCCGCCGCAGGACGTCCGATGCCGTGTCGTCGGCGAGCAACGGGCTCAAGAGGTCGTTCACCACGGCCAGTCGCGTGTTGCCGAGGGCCTGCGCACAGGCAGGCGCGTCTGTGCCCGATGGTTCAAGGGCGGAACGGACATCTTCGAGATCGCCGGAATCGAGAATCATCCGCATGGCCGCGACCCCCGACGCGTCGCCTGGGTGCCGCAAGGCCACCTCCAGCAGCGCGGCGTTCTGGCCGGTGAGCTTGAACTGCCGGACCAGCTCCACGAACTGAGGTGTGCCGCGCGTGGTGTTGACGATCTTCAGCACCGCGGCCTTGAGGGCGGGGTTGGATTCGAGGTCTACGCCTTCGAGACGCTTCAACGCCTCGAGCTGCACGGTGTTCGGTCCCTGTGCTGCCGGGATGTCCGCTCCAGCCAGGAGAAGCACGGGCAGGAGGAGGAATCGCGGCAGAGATCGCAGAAGCCGGATCATGCTAGGGCAGCAGCACCTTGAGAAAGCCGACGATCAGGATGATGAAGATCACGATCCAGAGCAGCAGCTTGTTGCGGGCGACACGGCGTTCGTAGCGGAGCGGCTGCAGGCCGTGGATGTTGCCGGCGGCCAGGTAGCTCACGAGCTTGGGGTTGCTGCTGGTTGGGCCGCGAAAGAAGCGGTTGAACCGTTCCACGAGCGTCGTGGAGCCCTCGCGTTTCAGGGCCTGACCATCCTGGCGCTCGGTGCGGTCCTTGAACGGGTTGGGTGCCGCCTGTTGAAGCTTGTGTTGATCCACCGGCTCGAAGACCGGCTCTCCCGGAGCGTTTGCCGGACGGTTGTCACCACCCGTGTCCGGATTCCTGGAGCTGCGGGCCGGATATGCGGTCTGGCGCACGCGGGGCTCGCTGGCCGCCTTCGAGAGCACGCCCTGCAGCTGCCTGATCTGTTCCTCCAGCTGCTCGATTTCCGACGAGAGGTTCTTCTCACGGTCTTTGAGCGGATCGGGCTTTTTCCGGAAGAGTCCCATGTCCTGGCAGCGGGAACGCGACGCTACTTGCCGAGGTTCATGCCGAGCAGCACGCAGATGGCGATGCCCAGCAGCACGAGCGGCCAGGTGAGCGCCATGCCCAGGCGGAAGAGTTGCGGCCAGTCCTGCGGTTGCAGGAACGGATTGCCGGCCCGCGCGGCCTGCTGCTCGGCCGCCTCCTGCTCCTCCGGCGTGCGTTCGACGACGGGGAACTTCACCCGGACCGAGTTCCACTCCATGCGGGCATGTTCAAGGGTGGTCAACGCCCGGGTCAGTTCGAGCTGGAAATTGTCGCTGCTCCAGTTTTCTTCGCGGAGGCCCTGCACCTTCTCGAGTGCGAGCCGGAGGTCGGCCAGACCGGCGGCCATCGCGTCCACTTCGCGGCGGGCGTCCACCTCGGCCTCCTCGAGCAGGCCGATGCCGCGGGTCAGCTGCTCGAGCATCTCGGCGCGGCTGTTCTCGAACTCGGCCTGGCGTCGACGCGTCTCCTCCAAACCCGCCCGTTCCCGTTCCAGCTGATCCTGCGCCCGCTTGAGGTCCGCCAGACGTTGCTGCATCTCGCCGACACGGTGATCGACCTCCTCCCGCGTGGGCGGCCGGGTCAATGCCGACTGCGCCACCTGGGCACTGCCGGCTGACGGATAGCCGGCCTGCGAGGAGGCCTTGTATTCATGGTCTTCGAAGTCGGACGGATCGAAAGGCGACGGCATGTCCGGACGTTAATCAGCGGTGCCGGGGGTGTAAAGGAGGGTTTGGGAAACGGCCGCGTTCCATGCACCCATGCGTTGGAAATCAGCCGCTCCGGGGGCTCTGCGGCGCGTTTCGGTTGGCGGTGACGCCGGGCCCTTCGGAGCGGCGCAGGGCGATCCGCGCCGGGGAGGAAGTCGCCTTCGGCCGGACCGTTTCCCGAAGGCCGCCCGGGTTCCAAATTTTTGTTTCCTTCCGGCTTGGGCATTCCCTAGCATGCTGGCCTTTCTGTTCCCAGCCCGCGGGCGGGGAACGGTTCAGACAACCAATACACGAAAACTATGCCACTGACACATACCCGTGAACTGTTCGCCAAGGCGTTGAAGGGGAAGTACGCCCTGGGCGCGTTCAACGTCAACAACATGGAGCTGCTCCAGGCCATCATCGAGGCCTGCGAGGAGGAGAAGGCTCCCGTGATGCTGCAGATTTCCAAGGGCGCCCGCCAGTACGCCAACCCGGTTTACCTCAAGAAGCTCATCGAAGCGGCTGTCAGCGTTTCAACCATTCCGATCGCCGTCCATCTGGACCACGGCGACACGTTCGAGCTCTGCAAGGAATGCATCGACGAGGGGTTCACGAGCGTGATGATCGACGCCTCGCATGAGTCGTTCGAGAAAAACGTTGAGATCACCAAAAAGGTGGTGGAGTACGCCCACAAGCACAACTGCGTGGTCGAGTCCGAACTCGGCCAGCTCGTCGGCGCGCAGTTCGACGAGGGCGAGGAAGGCGGCGCGCACTCGATGAAGGGCGTCTACACCGACCCCGAGGATGCCGTGAAGTTCGTGAAGGAATCGGGCTGCGACTCGCTCGCCGTCGCGATTGGCAACAGCCATGGCGCCTACAAGTTCAAGGGCGAACAGCACCTCGACCTGGAGCGCCTCAAGCGCATCAAGAAGGCCCTCATGGATGCCGGGCTCGGTGATTACCCGCTCGTTCTGCACGGCGCCTCCAGCGTGCCGAAGCAGTACGTCGAGGAGATCAACAAGTATGGCGGCAACCTCGGCACCGACACCGCCGGCGTGCCCGAGGCCGACATCGAGATCGCCCGCCGCACCGGCTGCACCAAGGTGAACATCGACACCGACCTGCGCCTGGCCATGACCGCCGCCATCCGCAAGGTGCTTACCGAGAATCCGAAGGAATTTGATCCCCGCAAGTTCATCGGCCCCGCCCGCAGCGCCGTGAAGGAGCTCGTGCGGCATAAGATCAAAAACGTGCTGTGCTGCGCCGGCCAGGCGTTCTAAGCGAACGCCCGACGGAGTCGGAAGAATCCAACCCCGGTCGCCTCTGGTGGCCGGGGTTTTTCGTGGGACAGGCATCCTGCCTGTCACGCGTGGGCCGGCGATTTTTCACCTCCATCACTCCGTTCGCACACGGCGTGATTATGAGATTTTCGGCGCGCAAACTCTCAATCGTTCGGGTAGGGCGAAGCTCCTGCTGAGCCCCGATCAAGCGCAATAGGCGCGACACTGCGCTGCGAGTAGTTCAATGGGGGCGACCAAGAAGACGGAGCTCCGAGTCAACAGCACTCCGGTGACGCCGTTGTATGCCCGAAGCCGCCGACCGGGCCACCACGACGCTCGCTGACGCTCGCGATGACAGGCAGGGATGCCTGTCCTACGTCAGTCCTTCTCGTGCGTGTCGATGTCGAGTTCACCGTGGAGGTGTTCCTCGGCGTCCTGCGGTGCGAGAGTGAGCACACGGTAGAGGCACCAGCTGAAGAGGCATACCACGGTGCCGACCGAGAGAAACATCATGAACCAGCCGCCTGCCTGCATGTCGTGCCTTTCGTTTGAACTATTTGAGTTTAGCGCCGGTGAGTTTCTTTTTCCAGCGATTGGATGCGGCGCTGATCAGCACCAGCGTGAAGACCACCACGATGGCGATCAGGCCAAAGCACAGCCGCGCCACGTGACTGGAGGCGGCATCGCTTTCACCCAGGAGGTCCGCGACGTAGCCGGTGCGCGCAAATTCGCCCGTTTCGAAGCTGTAACCAAACACGCTCGTGAGCACCCAGAGTGCAAAGATGATCAGGAGATAGGCGGGCGACACCCACTTGATGATGAACTTGAAGAGGTTCGGGATGCGGATGTGGGCGCCCTTGTGCGCCTCCTCGAACCCCTTGTCAATGCCGATGACCCAGCCAAAGGTGATGATCAGGATGGTCGCAAGCACGAAGATCAGGAATGTGCCGACCCAGAAATCGATTGTGTCGAGCGCCTTGAGCCCCTTGCTGTAGTTCACCACGAACAGGCAGCCCAGCGCGGTCAACATGCCGAGCAGCGTCACCGACACCTTGCGGCCGACCCCGAGCGCCTCTTCCAGAAAGGCAATGCCCGGCTGGAGCATCGACAGCGAGCTCGTGATCGCAGCGAGGAAGAGCAGGGTGAAGAACACCGTGCCGAAGAAGGCGGCAAAGGGCATCTTGGAAAACACGATCGGCAGCACGTTGAACCCGAGGGCGAACGTGCCCTGGCCCGCCACGCCGGCGGCGCCGAGGAACATGAAGGCTGCCGGGACGGTGATCATGCCGCCGAGCGCCACCTCGCAGAACTCATTCGCGCTGGAGGCGGTCAGGCCGCTCAGGACCACGTCGTCCTTCCTCGAGAGGTAGCTGGCGTAGGTGATGATCACGCCGAAGCCGACTGACAGGGAAAAGAAGATCTGCCCGGCCGCGGCCAGCCAGAGCTGGGGATTGAGCAGGCCCGCCTTCACATCGCCGGGATTCCACATGAATCCCAGGCCGGCCATGACGTTCTGTTCGGGTCTGGCGGGGTCGGGTGTGCCCAGGGTGAGCACGCGGATCAGGATGATGATCGCCAGGAGGATCAGCGCGGGCATCGCCCATTTGCAGAAGAACTCGATGCCTTTCGAGAGTCCGCGGTAGATGATGATGAAGTTCAGCGCAAACACCAGGACGAGGAACACGACCACCTGGTTGGAACCTTTCTGCACCACCAGCCCGTCCTCGGTGATGCCCACAAAGCGGTTGAAGAAGTCCCCAAACTCCGCCGGCGTGGAGAAGTTCAGCTGCCCCGTCAGGAAGTACCACGCGTAGCCCGCGCACCACGCCTCGATGTAGACGTAATACATGTAGATGCAGACCGGGATGATGACGCCGATGGCGCCCAGATACTTGCCGACCGGGTGCCGGATGAGCACCGAGAAGATGCCGGGGCTCGACCGGAAACCGTACTGGCCGGCGTAACGGCCCATCGTCCATTCCGCCCAGCAGATCGGGATGCCGATCAGCAGCAGTGAAATGAAATACGCGATCATGAACGCGCCGCTGCCATACTGGGCGGCCAGACCGGGGAACCGCAGGAAATTGCCCAGACCCACGGCGCTGCCGGCGACCGCGAGGATGACGCCCAACCGGGAACTCCAGCCGTCGGGCTTGGGGGAGGATTGCATGGGCCTGTTTCATAGCGGCTCCCGGTCCGGCGGGCCAGTTCTTTGTTGCCTGCCCTGCCGATGGCCGACCCGACTTGCTGTGAGTGCATGGCAATACGGGAAGCGGGCACTCCGGCGACTCCATCATCGGCTTTGGGCTTGGTACGGGCTTGCCGCCGGTGCTCAACTTTCCCCGTGCTTGCCATCGGTTCCGCCATCAACGCCGCCGCCGTCGTCCTGGGTGGACTGCTGGGGCTCCTGATCCGGAACGACCTGCCCGCCCGGCGCCAGCATCAGCTGCGGACCGGCATCGGGCTCGCGGTCATCATCGCCGGGTTTCACCAGGTCTGGACCGGCGTACGGCCGTCGGGTGTGGGCGCTGCATTCGGGCTGATGGGAATCGCCCTGCTGGCCACCACGATCGGGCGGCCGCTCGGAAGGCTGCTGCGCGTGCAGGCGGGCATGAACCGGCTGGGCCGCTGGGCCGGGCAAATGTTCACCCGCGCACAGGAAGGCGGCCGGGTGCCGTTTCACGATGGCTTCACCGCCTGTGCCATCCTCTTCTGCGTGGGGCCGCTCTCGGTCCTCGGTCCGGTGCAGGAAGGCCTGAACGGGGATTTCTTCGTGCTGCTCGTCAAAGGGGCCATGGACGGTCTGGCGGCGTTTGCCTTTGCCCGGGCCTTCCGCATGGCCGTGGTCCTGGCCGGCCTGCCGGTGCTGGCATTCCAGGGCACCGTCACGTTGCTGACGATGTGGCTTCTGCAGTGGCTGCCCGACGAGCGGATGGTGCAGTCGATCAACGTCACCGCCGGCCTGCTGGTCGTGTGCGCGACGCTGATCGTCTTCGAAATCCGCAAGGTGGAGATTGGCGACTTCCTGCCGTCGCTTCTGGTGGCGCCGGCGCTGGCTTGGCTATTCTTCTGAGGCCGCCGCCTGGTCGGCACCGGCCATCTCCCGGAGGTGGTCCTTCGCGAGTCGATGCTGTAGAAAGGCGGAATTGCCGGACGCCACGACCCACTCGAAGTGCCCCTTCGCCGTGGTGGCATCCCCCTCCAGCCAGCAGCGCATGCCGATGTAGTAGCGGGCAAGGGTCAGCTTGTCGTTGTCGGTGGCCAACGCCAGCAGCGATGCCTCATCCAGCGCGCCCTGCAGATGAACGATCACGGCGTAGGGCCAGTCCTGCGTGGGCAGCAGCGTGGCCGCCTCCGCGAGAATGTCTTTGGCGGACTTGAGATCTCCCGCCCGCCGCAGGGCGATGTGGTTCAGCAGCGCCACGTAGGGTGCCGCCTCATCCTCCCAGCCCTGAATGCCAATGTAGGTCGCGCCCGCGGTGTGGCCGAGATCGTGGCGCCCGAGCCGGCTGCACAGATAGTGACGGATGAACACCGTCTGCGGATTGTCGGGTTCCATCCGTGCGGCGCGGCTGGCGTCGCGAAACGCCTCCTCGTTGCGATCGAGTTCAGCAAGGGCGATCGCGCGGTGCAGGAACGCACGGGTGTCCTCGTGATTGGCTTCAGTGGCCCTGGTGAAGGCGTCCTCGGCCGGCTGCCACTGCTTCAACCGCACGTGGACGAGTCCGCGGTTGACATGGAGATCGGACGAATTTGGCGCCAGACGAATCGCCTCCGAAAACGCTTCGAGCGCCTTTTCAAAGTTGCCTTCCGTGGCGTGGCGGGTTCCCAGTTCGTTCCAGCCCCGGGCCGTTGTCGGTCGCCCGGGTGGGGCATCGGCGGCCGCGGCCCGTTCCGGCCCGGTGAATGCGGCTCCAAGGAGCAACAGTGCTCCGACCAAACGCAGAATCCCGGGATGCGCGCCCGGCTCGGAAACGGTCCTGACGGGATGCCCGCCCATTACGGGGCCTCCTTTGTGCGGGTGTGCAATGTCATGCCTGTCTTTACTCCGGCGGCGCGGATGGCGTCGGTGACCTTCACGAACACGCCCATGGGGGCCGCCTCGTCCGGTTCGACCGCGACCTGCAGCCGTGGGTTCACCTTCACCAACGCGCCGATCTCCCGCTCAAGCACGTCAAAGGTCACGGGCGAGCTCCGGGCGCCGAGGTAGACGCTGCCCTGCCGGTCGATGGTCACCAGCACGGGGGTCAGTTCGCTGGCGCCTTCGCGGGTGCCCTGGCTCGACTCCGGCAGCGTGAGCTTCAGGGCCGGCGTCTGCTTGAAGGTCGTGGTCACCAGCAGGAAGATCAGGATCACGATCAACACGTCGATCAGCGCGACGATGATCACGGCGGGCGGGCTCTTCTTGCGGCGGGGAAAGAACTCCATGACGTGTCAGGCGTTTTTCCGCTCACGGCGGAGCCGGTGCTGACGGCGGAGGAATTCGTCGCACAATGAGGCCATTTCGACGGCCATGCGTTCGACCTTGCGGTTGTAGTAGCTCCAGGCGACCAGCGAGGGGATCGAGACCAGCAGGCCCATGAGGGTGGCGTTCAGCGCGAGCGCAATCCCCTTGGCGAAGACCGAGCTGTCACCCAGGCCGGCCTCGCTGAGCGAGCCGAAGAGCGTGATCATGCCGATGATCGTGCCGACCAGGCCCATGAGCGGGCCGATGCCGACGATGATCTCCAGCACCACGAGCCCGCGCTCGAGCTTGACGATCTCGTGCCGCGCCCGGGTTTGCAGGGCGTCCATGGTCTCCTCCCGCGGCCAGTCCAGGTGCTCGATCGCCACCACCAGCAGCCGGCTCAG
>DNDP01000303.1:0-132 GCA_003484235.1 Verrucomicrobiales bacterium | reverse complement strand
GGCGAGGGCTGACCAAGGCAGACCTGTTTCAGCGTGGCGATCTCCTCCAGCGAGCGGCAATTCTCGAGCGCCGCTTCCACTCCGGGTGGCAGCACGCGTTTCCAGCGGAGCGCCAGGCCGCGCTCGCCGCCG
>DNDP01000289.1:6270-7051 GCA_003484235.1 Verrucomicrobiales bacterium | reverse complement strand
GCCGCGCCCGACAAGGAGAGCATCTTCCGCTTCAAATGGAACGGCCTCTTCTGGCTCGCGCCGAACAAGGACGGATTCATGTGCCGGCTGCGCATTCCCGGCGGCGTGGTGAAGTCGTTTCAGCTGCGCGAGCTCGCGGCAATCTCCCGGGAGCTGACCACCGGCTACGTGCAGATCACCACCCGCGCCAACTTCCAACTCCGGCTCATCGAGCCGAAGAATGCCCCCGCGCTGCTGCAGCGGATTCAAAACGTGGGGCTGACCTCGCGCGGCTCGGGCGCCGACAACATCCGCAACATCACCGCCAACCCGACGGCGGGTATCGATCCCCACGAACTGATCGACGTCACGCCGTTCGTGCAGCAGACCGCGCAGTACATCATCAACCACCGGGAGTTCTACGACCTGCCGCGCAAGTTCAACATCGCGTTCGACGGAGGTGGCCTGATCGGCTCGGTCGAGGACACCAACGACATCGGCCTCAAAGCCGTGAAGCTCGAACAACCGGCCGGCGAGCTTGCGCCCGGAGTTTACTTCCGCGTCGCACTCGGCGGCGCCACCGGCCACAAGGCCTTTGCCCAGGACCTCGGGGTGCTGGTTAAGACGGCCGACGTGGTCAAGGTCAGCCTGGCGCTCATGCGCGTCTTCATCCGCAACGGCAACCGCGGCAATCGGAAGAAGGCACGCCTTAAGCACCTGCTCGAGACGTGGACGCTTGCCCAATACCTCGAGGAGACCGAGAAGCTGCTTGGTTTCACCTTGCCCCGCCGGCCTGAAGGCG
>DNDP01000289.1:4358-5942 GCA_003484235.1 Verrucomicrobiales bacterium | reverse complement strand
GGCGCCGCGATTCCGGTCGGTCAGATCACACCCAAGCAGATGATCCGCATCGCCGAACTGGCCGAGAACTACGGGTCCGGTGAGGTACGGCTGACCGTCTGGCAGAACCTGATCATTCCCAATGTCCCCACGGCCTTTGTGGACACGGTGAAGAAGGCGCTCCGGCGGATCGGTTTCGACACGAAGCAATCGCACCTGCGGAGCGGCTTCATCGCCTGCACCGGGAACAGCTACTGCAAGTTCGCCTCCTCGAACACCAAGGGCCACGCGCTGGAGTTCATGGATTATCTCGACGGCCGTGTTGCCCTCGACCAACCCGTGAATGTGCACCTTACCGGCTGTCCGCACTCCTGCGCGCAGCATTACATGGGCGACATCGGACTGCTCGGCACCAAGGCGAAGGTCGGGGGGGAAAGCGTGGACGGCTATCACGTCTTCGTCGGCGGCGGCTTCGGCAGCAACCAGGCTGTTGGCCGACAGGTGTTCACCGCGCTCAGTGCCGAAGACACGAAGTTCACCTTGGAGCGGATGCTGAAGAGTTACCTCACGCACCGGGAGAACGGCGAAAGCTTTCAGGCCTGGAGCAACCGCCACGAGGTCGGCCGGCTGCAGGAGATGTTCGCGGACGGGTAACCAGTTTCCTCGTCGTCCTCGTCCTCGCCCGCGTCGTTGGCGAATGGAGCGCCGAGCAACGCCCGGCCCGCTCGCCGCGAATTCTGGCGAGTGCTAAGCTGCTCCGGCAAGAGGCCGACCTTCGCAGATTTCTCCAATGGTGAAACGATCGGCGGCGAGCCGCGTCAGAGTTTTCGTGAACCGGAACAGACGCCGCCTAGTTGCCACGCTGCTACTCGTTACCCTATTGCCGGTCCTAGCCGTGGTTTACTCCCGGCCGGGACTGGCCGACGCCATCTTGATCGTCGCCCAACGGATGGCTCCCAAGAAAACGGTTGCCGATGTCCAGGAACAACTGGGTGCAGCGAACAGGGCGACCTGGAAGCAACGGCTTGCGCCTCTGGGCCTCGAATATCCTCCATCAAGCGTGATCCTCGTATGCCTGAAGGAAGAGAAACGACTTGAACTCTATGTTTCTCCGAAAGGCAAGGCGCCGGTGCATGTGGAGTCCTTTCCCATCTTGGCGGCCAGCGGTGGCCCGGGACCGAAGTTGCGCGAAGGCGATCGTCAGGTCCCGGAAGGCATCTACGGAATCGAATCGCTAAACCCGAACAGCCGATTCCATCTGTCGTTGCGCATCAACTATCCCAACGCTTTTGATCGGCACATGGCAGCAGCAGAGGGGCGCACCAATCTCGGAGGCGACGTCATGATCCATGGCAGCAACGTCTCCATCGGCTGTCTGGCCATGGGCGACCCGGTGGCGGAGCGGCTCTTTGTCCTCGCTGCTGACACGGGCATCCGCAGTTTCCGTGTTCTCATGTGCCCTCACGACTTTCGCGTGAAGCCCGCCGGAACGCCCAAGAAATCCGATCCGGTTTGGCTGGCGGAAGTTTACTCGGACCTGGTGGCGGAGTTGCAAAAGCTTCCGTCACCCAAAACTGCGACTGGTGTCAGGTAGGTCTCGACGAC
>DNDP01000289.1:3468-4203 GCA_003484235.1 Verrucomicrobiales bacterium | reverse complement strand
AAAGCTTCCGTCCCCCAAGCCTGCGATTGGTGGCAGGTAGGCCTCGACGACGAGAACGAGCGGGAGGACTAGGACGATTGCTTGTCTGCGACGGTCGATTACGCCGGAGCAGCACGATACTTGTCACCTGAGGTCAGTCTGGTATGCTCCGCGCGTCATCCAATTCCGGGATTCCCCATTGGAGCATTCTCAAACGCAACCAAGACATACGACCATGCCATACGAACTACCTGCACTTCCCTACGACAAGGCGGCCCTTGAACCGCACATCGACGCCCAGACCATGGAGATCCACCATGGCAAGCATCACAACGCCTACGTCACCAATTTGAACAAGGCGCTCGAAGGCCAGACCGCGCTGGCCGGCAAATCCATCGAGGCGCTGATCGCCGACCTCAACGCGGTGCCGGAGAACATCCGCGGCGCGGTGCGCAACAACGGCGGCGGCCACGCCAACCACTCGCTGTTCTGGAAGGTGCTGGGCTCTGGCGGCGGCGCTCCTGCCGGCGCGCTGGCAGACGCGATCAATGCGGCCTTTGGCAGCCTCGACGAACTCAAGGCCAAGATGGAACAGGCCGGTGCCACCCGCTTCGGCAGCGGCTGGGCCTGGCTCATCGTGGGCACCGACAAAAAGCTCACCGTTGCCTCGACGGCCAACCAGGACAGCCCGCTCATGGGCAAGGCCGTCGCCGGCTGCGAAGGCAAGCCGATCCTGGGCATCGACGTCTGGGAGCA
>DNDP01000289.1:0-3266 GCA_003484235.1 Verrucomicrobiales bacterium | reverse complement strand
GCCTACTACCTCAAGTACCAGAACCGGCGACCGGACTACCTCAAGGCGGTCTGGAACGTGATCAACTGGAAGCAGGTCGCCGCCAATTTCGAGGCCGCCATCAAATAGCGGATCGCCCATTTGACACCCTGACGCCTGCGGCGATCGGGGCTGCAAGCCGCTCCGCCACCCGGAGCGGCTTTTTTATGCCATTTCCCATCCTGTGCCTGCTTCGCACACTGTCCAGCACCGCGCACATTCGCTATCGTCCCGCCGCGCTTGAACCTTGATCCCATCCAGACTTCGGCCGAGGAACTCCAGCGGCGGCGGGATGCCGTCCACCGGGCCCTGACCCGCGCCAACACCGCCGGGTTCGCCATTGTGCTCGGAGTCGTTGCGCTGGCGCTCGTGGCCATCAGCCTGGGACGCCGGGCCGCGCAGGAACGTGCGCGCGCCGAGGAGCGCCTGTTCGAGGCCAGCCTGGCGCAGGTCCAGGCCCTGCGTCTGGCCGGCCGGCCGGGGAATCGTGGCGCCAGTCTGGACGCCCTGCGGACTGCGGCGGGCATCCGCCAAAACCCGGAGCTTTTGGAACAGGCCGCGGCCGTCCTGGCCACGGTGGATTTCTCCCCCCTGCCCGAACGGCACCCACTTCCGGAGGACACCGTGCACGTGGCGGTGGACCGTGATCTGACCGCCGTGGCAGCGGCGGATGCCAAGGGTGCCCTGCACGTTTCACGGCTGGATGCCTCCGCCCCGCCTGTATTTCTCCGAACCGACGCAATGAGCGTCAACCATCTTGCCCTGACCACTGGCGGCCGGTTCGTCGCCGGAATCTTTGACGATCGGCTTCAGGTGTGGGATCCGGCCGCGGGCAAAGTGCTCCTGGAGCGTCCCGCGCAGTTGAATGGCCTGCTGAACCGCCCGCTGCTCGATGAAACGGAGGGTGTCGAATCCATTCTGTGTCTTGATGATTCCCGGACCCTTTCTCTGCGACGGCTGCCCGACGGTCAGCAGCTGGCCGTGCTGCAAGCCGAACGACCATGGTCGCCGGTGGCCTGGCACCCCCGCTCCGGGCTGGTGGCCATTCAGGCGGCCAACCGGGAACTCGAGCTCTGGAACGTGAAGACCCAATCCCGGCTCTGGCGGCTCCCGCCACTGCCGCAAATGGTCAGCAGCGCTTCGTGGAGCGCCGATGCACGCTGGCTGGCGCTCGGCCTGGGATACTATCATCTCCGGGTTGTCGACACCGCCACCCTCCAGATGACCGGCTGGCAGGGCCACACGCGGGAAGAGGTGCGGGCGATTCTTCGTCCGCAGGGCGACCTGCTGGCCAGCCATTCCGCCGACGGAGTGATGCGGATTTGGGACGCGCTCGCCGGCACGCTGCAGCTGAGCAGTGGCGGCGCCCAACCCCTGGGATTCGACGCAGACGGCGTACGGCTGGCGGTCTGGAGCGGTGTGGAGGGCGTCCGCCTCTGGCAGACCACCGCGTCCCCGGTGCACCGCGTTTTGAAGGTGCCTCCAGGTTACCCGGCCTGGTGCGGCGATGAAGTGGCGTTCAGCCCCGACGGGAGTCGCCTGGTCACGACGGGGCCGGCGGGACTGTGGACCTGGGAGACCGGCGATCGGGCACCCGTCTTCACGCGGGCGGCAGAGGGTGGATGCTGGGGGCTCCGGTTTCTGGACAATAAAACGCTGGTTGGTCTCGGCGACGGGCGGCTGCTGCAATGGCGATGGCAGGAATCGGGACTGACGTTGATGACCAATCTCGCGGGCATGGATCGCGGAGGGCTGGCGTTTGACGATCTCCACGATGGCCGGGCCGTGGCCTACCGGAATGGCGGGGGCACGATCATAGATCTTGCCGGCCGCCTGCCGGACCTGCCACTGGAAGGCCACGACGGCCTCGCCGGATTCCGCTTCAGCCCAGACGGTCGCTGGGTGGCCTGCGGAACCCGCAGCCACGATTCGGGCCGCTGGATGGAAGCGTTTGTCTGGTCTGCCAAAACCGGCGAGCGGGTCGCAGCCTTTTCCGCCGAGCGTTCCACCGTCCTGTTCAGTCCGGACAGCCGATGGCTGGTGCTGGGCACGCCGGCAGAATACTTTCTCGTGGAGCCGGGCACGTGGGCCGTCCGCCACGGCATCCGGCGAACCTCCAGCGGCGGTGGCGCCATGGCGGCATTTGCTCCCGATGGCCAGCTGCTCGCGGTGCAGCGCGACCACGGCACCGTGGCGCTGGTGAGCCCGGAATCGGGAACGGAACTGCTGCGGCTCACGGCCCCTTCCGCGGCGGCTCTCCGTCGCATGACCTTCAGTCCCGATGGAGAATGGCTGGCCGCAGGATCCGAGGCCCACGTTCACCTTTGGCATTTGGGCGCCCTTCAACGTGAGTTCACCGGCCTGGGCCTCGGTCCGTTCATCGCCGGTGCGCCACCAAGCCCGACCGCCGCCACCGCCCCACCTTCGTTTGTCGCCGGATCCATTCCGTGGATCTCGGGGATACTCGTCACCATGGCCGTCGCGATTGGCCTCGCCATCTGGTTGCGGCAGTACCAGCGGCAGATGCTGGCGCGCCATTTGGAGGTGGAGGAACTCACCGCCCGTCGCGGCGAACTGCTGCAGCGTGCCCAGACAGAACTGGCCCACAGCCAGAAGATGCGCGCCCTCGGCACGCTGGCGGCCGGCATCGCCCACGACTTCAACAACCTGCTCTCCGTGATCCGCCTTTCCAACTGCCTGACCGCCCGCGCCGCCGGCGACCACCCTGAAGTCAGGGAGAACACGGCGGAAATAGAAGAGGCGGTCGAGCAGGGGCGAAAGGTCGTGCGCTCGATGCTCGGTTACAGCAGCGCCTCCACCGAGACCACCGAGCCTTTCCAGGTCGCCGAACTGCTGGACAGTCTCGTCCGGCTGCTGGGCCGGCAGTTTCTCGGCGGCATCGAAGTCGGTCTTCACCTGCCGCCGGATCTTCCGCCCGTTCGGGCACCCCGGGGGCCGCTCGATCAGATCCTGCTCAACCTCATTGTCAACGCCTCGGAGGCCATGGACGGCAGGGGCCGGCTCGACCTGTCCGCCGAGCTTGCGACCGGGCCGCAACCCGACTGCGTGCTGTCGCCGAAGCCGGCACCCGCCTACCTCAGGCTGGTGGTGGCGGACAGCGGCCCGGGGATCGCGCCCGACCAGCTGCCCCGCATCTTCGAACCCTTCTACACCACCAAGAACGCGGGCGCGAAACGCGGAACCGGCCTCGGGCTCTCGCAGGTTCACGAACTGGCGCGCGCAGCCGG
>DNDP01000292.1:12195-12670 GCA_003484235.1 Verrucomicrobiales bacterium | reverse complement strand
TTCCCACCTGCGCCACCGTTTTTCCGGGCGGCGGGCGGCCGCGAGATCTGTGCCGGGCGACCCGGGGATCGAGCCGCTCGCTCCGGGTGCCAGTGCCGTCGTGCCCGCATCGAGCATGGTGCCGCCGGTCCAGGAAAACGAGTTCGTGAAGGTCACTCGGCCGGCACCGCGCAGGTTGCCACCGCTCATGCTGAGCCCATCGAAGACCTGGTCCGCCGCGAAATCCCAGGTGCCTCCCGAAATTGAGACCAGTCCCCGCAGGGAAAGCTGATTCTCGAACCGCGCACTGCCGCCACCGAAGGCCAGTCCGCCGTCACCTCCGAGCGAGGCGCTGGCCGGCACCACAAACGCGCCCGCCTGCAGCATCAGCACGCCTGCCGCCTGGATGTCGATTGTTCCGTCCAAAGTGCCACCGCCATCGAGACGTAACGTGCCCTCGACCACCTCCACCATGCCGCTGTTGTTCAGTGCCACC
>DNDP01000292.1:11611-12021 GCA_003484235.1 Verrucomicrobiales bacterium | reverse complement strand
CGTAACGTGCCCTCGACCACCTCCACCAGGCCGCTGTTGTTCAGCGCCACTCGACTGCTGCTGAACTGCGTCTCGCCGCCGCCGGTTTTGCGCAGCAGCCCGGCGTTGTTCACCGCCGACACCGTCGCAAAGTTGTGGTTCAGGTCGGAGTCGCCCTGAATCTCGAGCTCGGCACCGGCGAGGTTGTTGAGGATCGCTCCGCCGCCAAGGTTGTTCAGATTGAAAAACAGGGTTCCTCCGCTGATCACCAGCGTCCCGGCGTTCTCCAGCACCCGCCCGGCCGCCAGATCCTTGTTCGCGGCCCCGCCTATGTTCGCAGTGGCCCCGGCGCCAAGATGGGTGGTTCCCGATCCCGTCATGGTTCCTCCGGTCCAGACGAAGCCGTTCAACGCACGAAGCGTCCCACTGCC
>DNDP01000292.1:11091-11362 GCA_003484235.1 Verrucomicrobiales bacterium | reverse complement strand
GAAAGAGTGCCGCTGTTCAGCCGCATCAGGGCCGTCACCACAACAACTCCTGCCGGCTGGGTGACCTCCGCCCCCTGCAGCACCACTGATCCCGCACCATCGAGCCGCAGCTCATGCTGCCAGGTGTAAGTGCCGGACTGCAGCAGGAGCGTCCCTCCACCCGCGATGTCCACGACCCCGCCGATGGTCCCGCCGCCCTCCAGACGCAGCGTGCCCTCCACCACCTCGATGGTGCCGCCGTTGTTCAGGGCCACCCGGCTGCTGCTGAACT
>DNDP01000292.1:7227-10874 GCA_003484235.1 Verrucomicrobiales bacterium | reverse complement strand
GCAGCAGCCCGGCATTGTTCACCGCCGAGACGGAACTGAAGTTGTGAGTCAGGTCGGTCTCGCCCTGAAGTTCCAGCACGCCCCCGGCAAGGTTGTTGATGATCGCGCCGCCGCCCAGGTTGTTCAGGTTGAAGAACAGGTTGGCGCCGCTCACGACCATTGTCCCCGCGTTCTCGATGACCCTGCCGGCGGAGAGGTCCTTGTTGGTGGCGCCGCTGACGTTCACATGGGCGACGGTTTCGATCCGCGTGACGCCGGGTCCGGTCATCGCACCGCCGGTCCACTCCAGCCGGCCGGCCATGTTCAGGCGCGGGCCCGCATTCAAGGTGCCCGAAGGCAGGCGCAGCACCGCGTTCGAGCGGATGAAGCTGTCGGTCGCCAGGCTCAGCTGCCGTCCATTGACGTCCAGCGTCTGGTTTCCGCTCTCCCCGCCGACCACCACCCGGCGAACGGCCGCGTTGACGTCGAGCGTCACGGTGTAATCGCCATCAAGATCGATGACCACGCTGTCGTCGGGACCGGGCACACGGTTCTGGCTCCAGTTCGCGGCAACATTCCAGTTTCCCCCGGCCGGATTGACCCATCGGAACTCATCCAGAGGCGCCACTGTCACCGAGACGACGGCGATGCCGCTGTTGGTCGTGCCATCGGTGATGCGGTAGCTGAACATGTCCTCCCCGACGAACCCGGCATGGGAGGTGTATACAAACACACCCGGGGCGTTGGAAGTGACTGATCCGTTCACCGGCTGGGTGAAATCAAACACCGAAATGGGCGAGCCCTCGATGTCAAAGTCATTGGTCAGGACGTTACCGATGAACTGCGGCAGGCCCTGAAGGGCGAAGACGTGGTCACCCAGCGCAACCGGAGCGTCATTTACCGGCCGCACGCGGATGCTCAAGTAACCATCAAGCGAATCCACTTTGCCGTCATTGACGCGGTAGCGCAGTGAATCCACGCCGAAGAAATCACCATCGGGCGCAAAGATGACCCGGCCGGCGGCATCCGACACCCGCGGCAGCAGGCCAGCGTAGGGAGCGGCAGTATTCAACTGAATTCCCGGCATGCGGCTGGCAACACCCGCCCCGGCCACGGCATCGGAACCTCCCCCGGTTGCGTCCACCAGATCGGCGCTGGTTGCTTCATTCAAAGGCCACCAGGCGATCAGTCCCGCTTCCGCGCCCGTCACCCGGTTCCCGGCCAGTCCGCGGACCTGGGACTCGTCAAGCGCTGCATTCCACAAAGTCACTTCGTCGATCAAACCATCGAACCGGTTCCGGCTGTTGCTCAGTTCGTCGATCACGCCGCCAATGGCCGCCCCGACGTTGTCGGCGCCGACCGCGGGAGCGCCGCCGGAACCGGCAAACTGGCCATTGATGTAGAATCGCCGCTCCACACCGTCATGGGTCAGCGCCACATGGTTCCATTGGTTGAACCGGAGGTCGCCCGTGCTGACGAGTTCATTGCCATTGTTGATCCAGCTGTCGAGTTTGGTGGTGCCGTTTTTCAAGCCGAGAGAAACCCGCCAGTGACCCTCGGAATAGATCGTCGGGAAACTCTGGCTGGTGGAGCGCGGGAAGATCCACGCCGCAATTGTCAAGGCGCTGCGCCCGCCCAGATTGCTGCCGCTCGATTCGGCGATCGTGATGATGTCATCACTGCCATCAAAGTCGCGGGCCTGGTCGCCCGTCAAGGCGGCGCCGCGGGTGGTGCCGTCGCTGGTCTGATACAGTTGTCCATGGCGCGGCCAGGCATTGACGATCGCCGTCAACGGGTCGTTGTCCCCATCCGTGCCGGACAGGGTTAGCGTCAGATCGGCATCCTCATCCACCTCGAAGACGGGTCCGACCGGTACGGTTGAAGGCACCAGACTGGCCCCATTCACCAGCACGCCATCCAATCCGTTCAAGGTTGAGTCTGTGCCAGGATCCGGACCGTCGAACTGCCAATAACCTGCGAGCCCGTTCGCATCTGCGGGCTGGAACAAATGCATGCCATCAAGGACTTCCGTCGCCGATAACGCCCGGTTCCACAACCGCACCTCGTCGATCCGACCAGGGAAAAAGTCCGAACCGTTGCTGCCACCATCGACCCGCCCGATGAAGAAGGACCGATTGTTGGTGCTGATCAGGCCGGAAGCAGCCACTGTCGCCACCAGCTCGCCATCAATGTAGAGCCTGATGTCGGCGCCGTCGTAGGTGCCCGCCACATGAACCCATCGTCCAGTGGGGAACACCGCGGGCGCCGCCGCACGTGAAAATCCAGCGGCTGTGTTCACCAAGAATTCCAGTCTTCCGCCCTGCACCCACAAGAGATAAGTGCGGTTGGCACCCGCCAAGTCGTCCCAAGTTCCGGCGATGCCAATTTGCGAAGCATTCAGATTCTCGGCGAACACCCATGCCTCCAGCGACATGGCCTGGGTCGGGTTCACGGCTGCCGACGTGGGCACAGACAGATGGTCGTCCAATCCGTCCAATCGCAGGGCGCCACCTGGGGAATGGGTGACCTGTGGTGCCGCGTTGGCATCCACATTGACCGTCACGGTGGCGTAACGGGTTGGCGACGAGGGCAGCACCGTGAGCTGGTCATGCAGATTGATCCAACGCCCACCCACCGCATTGTGGGCCCGCAAGGTGAACATCAGCTGGTCACCCGGCCCTACAGCCATGTTTCGCAGATCAACTGGCAGCAGACGCTGATCGCCCATCGAGTCACCTGGCGTGGGTTTGTTGACGGTGTTGGTGTAGAGCGCTGTTACGATGCCGGTCCCAGTCGCCCGCCGCCCGATGACCACATCCACGGCGACCGGACTGCCTACGCCGCCGTTACCGGACCAACCAACCGCCAACGTCCCCACTACATCCACCGATTGGGCACCAAACGGGTTCAGCCATCGCACAAGTGGAATGAAAGGCCAGAGCCCGCTATCCGCAATGTTGTGGGTAAGTGCCGTCGAACCAATCGGCGGGCTGGCGTCATCGCCCCGGGCCCAGAGACCGGCGCCGCTGCCAAACCAGCTGCTGTCCCAGACAAGTTTCTGTCCCACTGCGGCATACCAGAGATTGGGATCACTCAAACCGCCGCCCTGCACCGACTCCATCTGCCAGACCGGGTTGCCAAATGCGTCGTCGTCCGGGTTGCCCTCCGTGGTGAACGGTGTCGTACCCGGCGTAAAGTCGAGATTGCGATTCCAGGAAACTGCGTCGGCCACCGCATAGGTGAACTCATCGGTCCCGCTGAAGCCCGGATTCGGGGTGTAGGTGAAGGACCCGTCCGGATTCGCAACCAGCACGCCGTTCGTCGGCGGCCGCGCAATCACGACCCGCAACGGATCGCCGTCCGCATCCGTATCGTTCGCCAGCAGGTTGTTGATCACTAACGGCGTGTTTTCGAAACCGTTCACCACGTCGTCATTCGCCACCGGCAGGGTATTCCCGGCGGAAGCCGTCACCGCGAACGTCGCCTCACCGGAGTCTTCCTGTCCGTCGTTTACGACATAGAGGAACGCGTCCTGCCCGGTGAAATCAGTCGTCGGTTCGTAGATCACCCGCCGCTGCGGATCGGTGACCACCGTCGGCACGGCGTTGATCACCGGGCCCTTGGTCACTCCGTCGCTGGTCTGAAACAAAGCGCCGTTCGCGGGCAAC
>DNDP01000292.1:1604-6938 GCA_003484235.1 Verrucomicrobiales bacterium | reverse complement strand
CGACGCACGCGGGGCCACCACCCGATTCAGGGCCGCGTTGATCCAGATCGGGAATGCCCCCGGACTTCCGCCGCCGAGGCTGCCGTTGATCCGGCTCGGTGACGCGTCCACGAGCGTCACTCCGCTGTCCTCCGCTCCAGGCCAGTAACCCACCAGCCCCGGCTCATTGCCGTCGAGCGCCCTCTGATAGCGGCCGCGCAATTCCTCGTGGGAGATCGCGCGGTTCCAGATGCGCACCTCCGCGATGTCGCCGGGCCAATACTCGGAGTTGCCGCCGTATTGACGGCCGAGGCGCATCGCCGTGCTGCCGTTCGGATTCGGAATGGCCGCCCCACGCCGCGCGATCAACGCCCCGTCAATATAGAGCAACGTGTCGGTCGCCAGGCGAACAACTGCGAAGTGATGCCAGCCGCCCACCGGATAGGCGACGCCCGTCACGGACCAGCCGTCGCCCACGCGAAGCTCGTTTGCCGGGTCGGTGCCAAGGTAAAACGCGTTGCCGGAACTGCCCTGTGACAGAATCTCGCGGAAGGAATCGGGAGCCGTCTCCAAACGCGCCCAGACTTCCACGGTGAACTGCCCCGAGGACGGCACCACGCCGGCGCTCATCTCCACGAAATCGTCGGTCCCATCGAAGCGCAGCGCCGATCCCGACCACGCCACACCGGCAACCGGCGGCGAATTGGCCACCAGCGGATTGTTGTCCGTTCCATCAGGCAGCGAGTCGCCATCGGTGTCCGCCTTGCGGGGATCGGTCCCCGCCAGCAACTCGTCGGCATTGCTCACGCCGTCACCGTCGATGTCCGGATCATCGCGATCCGGGATCGTGTCGCCATCGAGATCGCCCAGCGTCACGACGGACACCGGCTTGGTTGCCATCAGTCCATCACTGTCGATTGCGCCGAAGTCCAGCGCCACGGCATTGGTGCTGTTCAACTGAATCTCCAGCGTGGCGTCCAACGTCGCCACATCGTTTGTGGTCGCGAGATCCAGCGTTCCGGTTTCGGCAAACCGGAGAAGTTCCAGCCCGCTGAAGTCGTCCTTGGTAAGCACTCGCATACCAAAACCCGGACCGGACCATTCGAGCGTGAGATTGCCTGGGCCGCCGCCATTGAAATGGCGCAATTCAAACGCGTGCCCGCCCGCCGCCAACGTGGCCGACGCAGTAACCGAGCCGGCGCCGTTGGGCCGGCCGACCACCACCGCTCCATCGACCAGCACCTCGGCACCATCGTCACTGGCAAGCCGGAACTGGTGCGAACCACCCGCGGGCACCAGCAGTCGCCCGAGGAAACGGGAGGCCACCTGCACGGATTGAACTGGGGCACCGGGCCACGGTGCCGAGGTCGTGTTTGGGAAGGCGATGGCGTCAACCTCCATGGTCAACACGGGCGGCGCACCAAAATCGACCTGCGACATCGCGCTTGGCGTGAAGGTCAGGTTGCGGAACTCGGCGATCAGCCCTCCGCGGGAACCCGATGCGGCGGACTCACGCACCCGCAGTTCTCGCAGGTTTCCGTCCGCGTCCGTCGCATTCACCGGGAAGTTCGTCAGCACGCCCTGTACGATCTCGATCGTGTCCGGGAAATTGATCACCGGCAGCGCATCCGGTTTGAAGGGATTCGTGCCACGGATCAGCTCTTCACCGTTGGTCACTCCGTCGCCGTCGCTGTCCACATCGGCCGCGAACACATTCACCGTGGCCGTCGCTTCAGCCAGTTTCGCATCAGCGGCATCCAGGGCTTCCGCGGTGAACGTCAATGTCGAGCCACCCAGTTCCGCAAGGGTGGGAATGGTGTGATTGGTCGAGAACGGCGCGGTGACGTCGATGGCCAGTTCCGTGGCGCCGGCGAGAAACCGCACCTTGTTGAAGGTCAGCGTCGAGCTCTCGGCGGCCAGCGTCACCGCCTGTCCCTCGACGACCTGCTGCCCCTGCACCGGACTCGTCAACCGGAAGTCGCCGGTGCGGAATGTGGTCACCGAATTCGCGCCCAACGCGTTGCCACTGACATCCGTAATCGTGCTGGCAACCATCAGACGGTAGCGCGTGTCAATCGCCAGGGGAGCGGCGAACGTCGCGCGCAAGGTTCGCAAATCCGGCAACAAGGCCAGACTGAGATCGATTGCGGGGCCGCCTCCATCCGGGGCCAGGGTCAACACGCCAGCCGCGATGCTGTTCGTGGCGAGCGGCTCGCTGAATACGATCTCCAAGCCGGCTTGGGGATCGACGCCCGTCGCGCCATCGCCAGGGATGATGCTCACAATGGTCGGCGCGGTGGTGTCAATCATCCGCAGCGTGTGATTCAGCAGAGCCGAGACGTTGCCCGCCGTGTCGCGGGCCGTCAGCGAGAGCAGCACCGGCTGGTGATTGGTGGGCGCGGTGGCCGGCACGTCGAGGTCCACCACCGTCAGGCCATTGGTGATCACCGGACTCAACGCGGTCTGCACCGCCGTCGTGAAGGCGCCGGTCACCGCCAGATCCACGCGGCTCACGCCGAAGTTGTCGTTAAGCTGCAGTGTCACCGGCACGGTCGCGCCCGGTTGGATCGTGCTCTGGGCGGCCGGGCTGTTCACCGCGAGGGTGGGCTTTGTCCCGTCGCTGATCGGCAGCGTGAACACCTGCTGGCCGCTGGACTGGCCGATGTCGTCCTTCGCATCGGCGAAGATCTGCACCTGGGAACCCGGCCCGGCCTGCGCCGAGACAAAACCCTGCACGCGCAGACGGTTGCTGTTCGTGCTCGCCAGATTGCCGGCACCGATGCCGGCCACGATCGCCCTGAGTTCGCCGATCGCGGAGTCGTCATTCGCGGTCACGTCCACCGCCACAAAGGAACCGCTCGGCGCGCTGCCGCTGATCGGCGTCACGCGCGTGAACTGGATCGTCGGCGGCTGGTTGGCCTGTACGCTGATGACCAGCTCGGCAAATGGACCGTCGTTACCAAAGCGGTCGGTCGCAATCGCCCGC
The DNA here is from genome assembly GCA_003484235.1 of Verrucomicrobiales bacterium. GTDB lineage: Bacteria > Verrucomicrobiota > Verrucomicrobiia > Limisphaerales > RI-55 > RI-55. Next base: position 3,973 of record DNDP01000292.1, on the reverse strand, counting down.
ACGGTGGTGCTGCCGGTCAGAGGCAGGGTGATGGACCGGCGGTAGGGCACATTGGTCGTGCTGCCCGCCGGGTTGAAGTCCTGCGTGAACCGGACATTTACGCCTGGTTCCGCGACGGCGAGCACCGCCTCCACGGGAACCATCCGGCCGGCCAGCGGTGTCAGGCCGTCGCCAATCCGCAACGTCGCGATCGCCGGACCGATCGTGTCGAGCGTGGCGAAGGTGGCCACGTACGGCTCGTTGGTCGCCCGGTTGCCGGCCAGATCCAGGACGTTGTTCACCGTGAGCGTGTAGCTGGTGTTCGGCTTCAGCAGATCAGTCGGAACAAAACTCAGCACCCGGCCATCGACGCCGACCGACGTCGTGCCGGCAACCTCACCCTGCGGTCCCGTCAGCTTGAAGCTCGCGCCGGTCGGGCGGATGGCCTCGTTGAAACTCAGGCGGGGCACCGCGCGGGTGTCGATCTGCACCGCGTTGTTCGACGGGAACAGCGACAGCAGCACCGGCGGATCGTTGTCTGCGGTCGTGAAGCGCGAAACAAAGGGCACCACCAGCGGCCGTCCCACCAGGTCGCGCGGACCGGAACCGATCAGCCCGCCGGTGGCGCTCAGTAAATCGCCGGCAATGACCACGACCTCGTAGGTCCGCTCACTCACCAGCGGCGCGGCGGGTGTCAGCCGTACCAGCCGCGGCACCGCGTTGGTTTCGAGGAGTTCAACGGTCGCGCCGACCTTCAATCCATTGGCGACCGAGCGGAGGAAGATGCCGTTGGTGGAAATCGAGTTGGTGGCGAGGGCTTCACTGAACAGGAGTTCCACCGTGGTGGTGATCGGCACCTCCACCGCGCTGAACGGAGGCGTGACCGCCAGCACCGCCGGATTCGCCTCGTCCATCCTCAGCGTGCCGAGGTCGAGGAGCTGGCCGTTGCTTGTGAGTTCGACGTTTCGCTCGACCAGCCCGCCAAAGGCGACCGCAGCCGCCGAGACGTTGACCCGACCCACGGGCAGATTGACGCCGATGAAGTGCCCATCCGCACCAGTGAGCACGACAGCCCGGCCGGGATTCACACTCTGCGAGTTGTAACGGAACAACACCTCGATCCCCGCGGCCGGCGTCACGCCGTCGGCCCGCACGATCCGGCCCTCGATCGACCCGCTGGCACCAAGCACCAGGGTCACGTTGTCGGCCTGGCCGGCACTTGCAATCAATCCATTGGTCGAAGTGCCGAGCGAAACCGAGCTGGCGGACAAGCGATACGGTCCCACCGGAATATCGTCGAAGCCAAAGGCGCCGGTCGCGTCCGAGATGCCGATGAGTTCCTCGCCCGCAAACGCGGCCGCTTCAAGGCGCAGCACGACTTCGGCACCCGCCACCGGCATGGTGGCGTCACTGGCGAGCACCGTGCCGCTGACACTGCCGACCCCCGGCAGGCGCAGGACAACCCCGGCGTTTGTGCCAACGGCGGTGATGTTGGTGAAAACGACGACGCCGTTGCGCAGCTCACCAGTGGTCGTCGAGATCGCGGTCAAGCGGTAGCCGTTGACCAGCGGGAGGTCGCGGAAAGTAACGCCACCGCCGGGATTGGTGTCTGCCGTCACGTTGATTGCTGCCGATCCAAACGAACGGAACAGATTCACCGCGATGTTGGGCGCCGGCGTCGAACCATCCTCACGGGTCACGCGCACCGGCAGGACGCCGAGCGCCTGGAGCGGCACTTCGACGAAGACGCTGGTCTGGCTCTCCGCCAGCGAACCGTTGCTCGTTCCGGACACCGCACCCAGTCCGGGAACCTTCAACGTCGGATGCACCGCCCGCAGACTGAACGTTCCCACCGGCGTGCCGGGAAACGCGAAGCGCCCGTCCGGACCGGTGGTCACGGTGCGCGCCTGCGTGAACCCGTCGTTCCCCCGCAGCTCGACTGTCGCGCCCGCCACGTTGCCATCGCGGTAGCTGCCGATCACCACACCCTCGACGGTGCCGCGCACGGTCTCGACCAACTGAACGGTCTTCACTTCACCCGCAAACGAAAGCGTGACCGTCCCATTCGCCCCTGCGCCGGTGACCGGATCGTTGCTGACCAGCCGGTGCGTGCCCAGCGCCACACCTTCAAACCGGAAAAAGCCATTCGCATCGGTGGTGGCAAAACCGAAGTTGCCGACGGCCACCTGCGCAAACGGCACGGGCGTGGCGCGATCGCTCTTCACGAACGTGCCTTCGACGATCGCGGTGGCGCCCAGGCTCAGTGTCACGTCCACCGTGCCGTTCATGCCCACGCTCGTGCCACGACGGCCGATCACACGGGTCGAGCCTTCGACGAACTGCGCGCACACCGCGTAGCTTCCCTCCCACAATCCGGTGAAAGACGCCTG
>DNDP01000292.1:0-1472 GCA_003484235.1 Verrucomicrobiales bacterium | reverse complement strand
GGCATCAGCGAAGATCGTCTGAGGTTGTTCGTTGGGGAAACTTCCGTGTTCGAGATCGATCTGGGCACCAGCGGCCGGCTGGCCGTTAGCGCGCCGGACGGTAACGTTGATCCGGGAATTCCGGGAGAGCAGCCGCACATCCACCAGGTTGGTGATGCCGGGCGTCATCTGCACCGAGGCCAGCCCCCTCAACCCGGAGCCATTCGCGTCATCGGCCTCGATGCGGTAGCCGATCGAGCGTCCCTCCTGTGTGATCGCCGGAATGGCGATCTGCGTGTCGAAGACGCCATTCGTGCCGGTGCGCACCTCCAGGTCGCCGAAACTGATCAACACTTTCACGTCCTCGCCTGCCGGAGTGCCGTCCGGGAACAGGACGCGTCCCGCCAGCCGGCCATTGACCTCGCGCACCGAGGGGAATTGGAAAACCAAGTTCGTGACATTGGGATCGATCGCCGTGGTCGTTCCTGATTGCGACAGCACCACCTGGTAAAACGGCGTCGCGACCTGGACCCCCCACGGGCCGGCCAGCGCCTGACCGGGAAAGATGAACCTGCCGGTCGCCGGATCACTGTCGCGCTCGCCCCGGATGATGATGGAGGGTTCGCCGTTGGCGCGCGGGCCGATGCCGGTCAACCGCACGCGGGCACCGATCGGCACCCCCTGATGGTTCAACACGGTGCCAGCGATCGTGCCCGGCGCCAGGAAGGTGATGTCCGCCGGCACGTTCTGGCCGTCGAACTGAATCTCCGTTTTCGTGAAACCCCACGTAACCGGATTGAACTGCGAGCCGCTGCCGTTGAGGAAAGGATCGTTCGCACCGGTGAAAACCCGGATCGCCTCCTCGAACGCGGCGAGGATCTCGCTCTCGTTGCCCGAGCGGATCTGCTCGATCAATCCGGAGGTGTCGGTCTGCGCCACTTCGCCCGACGGAGCGCTCAACGTGTAGCGGTCGAGCCCGAGGTTCTCGAAGGCGTAGTTGCCCTCGGCGTCGGTCTCGGTCCAGAAGAACCCGCCATCCTGCGGAATGGCCACACGAATCCTGGGCACGGGATTGCCGACCGCGTCGCGCACCCTGCCGAAGATCCGGCCGGCGGGGCGCAGCTTGACGACGACAAAGTTGTCGGTGCCCGCCACGACGTCCACCGGCTGGCTGCCGAGGCGCGGAAACGCGATGCCCGCGGCGGGATTCCGCTCGAGCCCGGCGCTGATCGTCCGTCTGCCCACGGGCACGCCGTCGAGGGTGAAGTTGCCGTTGCCGTCCGCGCGCGCCAGCACGGCACCCCCGGCAACCAGCGCGTTCGCGGCGGGCCGGCCGTCGTCAAACTGCACGCGCCCGAACACTCGCGTGACATCCTCCAGAGTGACGTTCACAAAGCTCACCGCGCCGGCGGAGACGGCGATCATTTCGCGCAGGCCCTTGCGCCGCCCATCGAACGAAACCGCAACCACGTCGTAGTTTTGCGCAGGCACGT
>DNDP01000162.1:20436-20612 GCA_003484235.1 Verrucomicrobiales bacterium | reverse complement strand
AGTCCCCGAAGCCGCGGCAGCAATTCATCCAGCGGATGGAGAGGATCGGTCGGACACACGCCCGCCACAACCGGCGTCGTTCCGCAACGGGGAAGGACCTGTTCGATCAGCAGGCGTTGAGTCAGTTCGTTCGCGTTTCCATAAGGCATCAGCGACGCCAAGGAACCGGTGCCGAG
>DNDP01000162.1:19497-20185 GCA_003484235.1 Verrucomicrobiales bacterium | reverse complement strand
GCGCTCAACGCGAAGAGCAGGTCGGCGTGTCCTTGGACAGCGCAACTGGCGACCTGGCCAGATCCCGCGACGACGGCAATGACAGGCGCCTGGCGCTGACCCGCCCGGGAAAGCAGCGCCGCCATCGGTGAATGGTCAACAAGACCGGACATGGGAACCACTGTTTCCCAGTGTTTCGTTAACACGTCAAGTAAACACCTTGAGCACTCCAGACATTTCGCCAATTGAAGCTTCAAAACATTTTATTTCAACATGTTACATCAACTGGATTTCAGGCGGCGAAAGACGGCACACAAGTTGATCCTGACCGAAACGTCCCATGCTCCGTCAACCGAAGCCATCCCTTGTCATCTCATGAACCTTTTTTATCCGTTCGCAATTTGGAGGTCCGTGCGGGCGCTGTTCGGCGCCCTGGTCGGTGTCACCCTGATTCTCGGCAGCTCCGTCAACAGCCCCGCGCAGAATCTCGTGCACCGATACAGTTTTGATGTCGATGCCCGCGATCTGGTCGGCACGGCGCACGGCGAATTTGTCGGCACCGCGTCGGTGGAATCACGCGCGGCGGTGCTCACCGGAGTCAAACCGAGCTACGTCAATCTGCCCAATGACCTGGTGATCAATCTGACCAGCGCCAGCTTCGTAGTCTGGGTGACGTGGAACGGGGGTCCGGTCTGGCAGCGGATCTGGG
>DNDP01000162.1:15296-19320 GCA_003484235.1 Verrucomicrobiales bacterium | reverse complement strand
CCGGTCTGGCAGCGGATCTGGGACTTCGGCAACAACGACAACACCGAGGATCTGCAGGGGATCGGCACGCAGTCGATTTTCCTGACACCCAACAACGGCGGCGGCATGGTTCTCAGCATTTTCACCAACGGCATCGCCGGCCAGCAGGTGCTCACCGCACCGGCGTTGCCCAGCGGCGGGCTGCATCAAATCGTCTGGACCTACGATGCGCCGTCGAAGACGGGAAAGCTCTACCAGGACGGGGTTCAGGTGGCGGCAAACACCAACATGACCCACACGCTGGCGTCGCTCGGGTCCACCATGAACAACTGGCTCGGTCACAGCCAGTATCCCGATGCCGATTTTGACGGCTCGATCGCGGAGTTTCGGATCTACGATGGAGCGCTGAGCGCCGCGGATGTGGCCGCGCACTACGAGACCGGACCGGACCCCTCCGGCCGCGGTGAATTGCTCGCGCTGCAGTTGGTTGTCCGCAATGCCATGCGGCCCGGAGCCGTACAGCAGGCGCAGGTGCTGGCGGAGTTCCAGAATGTTTCAGGAATCGACGTGACGGCCGAAGCGGGTTTGGTTTTCGAGTCGGGCGACTCAAACATTCTTTCGGTGAATGCGGCCGGTCTCGTGACGGCAGGAACCGGCGGGAGCACGGCATTGACTGCGCGACTCGCGGGGAAGAGCGCCACTGAAACCGTCCAGGTCATCCCGGCAGAACCGGCGGTGATGATCCACCGGTATCCGTTTGCCACGGATGCATCCGACTCGATCGGCGGCGCGCATGGACAACTGGTGGGCGACGCGATGATCGATCGCGGCGAGGTCATACTCAGCGGGACCAAGCCCAGCTACGTGAACCTCCCGAACGGCCTGTTCAGCTCCCTCACCAACGTGACCATTGAAACGTGGGCCAACTGGAAGGGCGGCGGAGCATGGCAGCGGTTGTTCGACTTCGGCAACAGCTCCGCCGGTGAGGATGTGCAGGGCGCCGCCGACCAATCCTTCTTTCTCACGCCAAACAACGGCGGTGGAACATGGTTGAGCATTTTCCCCGCGGGCATCGGCGGCCAGCAGGCGATCGGCGCCGCTGCCATCGGCCCGAACAGCCTCCGGCACATCGTCTTCACCTACGACGCCCTGGCGGCAGTTGGAATCCTGTATGTCGATGGCACGCCGGTCGGCACCAATGCCAACATGACCTACACGCTTGCCGATCTCGGTCCGACTTCGAACAACTGGCTGGGGCACAGCCAATATGTCCAGGACGCCGATTTCAACGGGTCGATCTCGGAGTTTCGCATCTACAACGGAACGCTCGCTCCGTCGGAGGTGGCCACGAATCATTCGGTGGGGCCCGATCCCAGCGGACGTGGGGCTTTGCTCTCGCTCGCACTGCGGGGTCAGGAAACCATGCTGCCCGGGCTTGGCCAGCAGCTGCAGGTCGAAGGTGACTTTGAAAATGTCGTCGGCGTCAACCTGACATCGGAAAGCGGCGTCACCTTCGAATCGGCCAGCCCCTCGCTCTTCTCCGTTTCCGCCACCGGCTTCCTGAACGCCGCCGGCGCTGGAAGCGGCCAGGGCGACGTCACGGTCCGCTATCTCGGCAGGTCCGCCACCCGATCCTTCCAGCTCGTGCCGCCGGCGCCGCCCGTCCTGCGTCACCGCTACAGCTTCACCATCGACGCCTCGGACTCGGCGGGCGGCGCCTCCGGCACCCTGATGGGCGACGCGGCCATCGAGGATGGCCAGGTCATCCTCAGCGGGAACAAGCCCTCCTACGTCAACCTGCCCAACAATCTCTTCATGAATCTCACCGACGTCACCCTCGAGATCTGGCTCACATGGCAGGGCGGACCGGTCTGGCAGCGGATCTGGGATTTCGGCAACAACAACCAGCCCGAGGAGGATGCGCAGGGAGACGCCTCGTTCAGCCAGTCCATTTTTCTCACGCCGAACAATGGCGGCGGAATGGTGTTTAGCATCTTTCCCAATGGCATCGCCAACCAGCAGGTGGTCACCGGCCCCGCGCTCACTGCCGGCGCGGAACACCACATTGTGTGGACCTACTCCGCTGCCGCCAAAACGGCCCGCCTTTTTGTCGATGGCGCGCAGGTCGGGATCAATACCGCCATGACCCACACCCTGGCATCGCTCGGTTCCACGGTGAACAACTGGCTCGGCCACAGCCAGTATGTGTGGGACGCGGATTTCGCCGGGTCCATTTCCGAGTTCCGGGTTTACAGCGGGACCTTTCTGGATGCGGACGTCGAGGCGCACCGGGATGCCGGTCCGGATGTCCTGCCCCCGGCGACGCCTGCGCCCCGGGTCACCTTCCGACGCGGGAGCAATGTTCTGGCGGTATCGTGGCCGGTCGGACCCTCCAGCTTCTCCCTCGAATCGAGCACGCAGCTGGGAACCGGTGCGGCGTGGAGCGAGGTCGGTGGAGGTCCGGTGACGCTGAACGGAAGAAACGAGATCACGATCCCGACGTCGGACAGCGCCCGCTACTTCCGGCTGAAACACTGACACGACCGCGACCATTTAAGGAGACTCGCGAATGAAGGCCAAAAACGCCCGCTGCCGCCCCGGTTTCACCCTCATTGAATTGCTGGTGGTCATCGCCATCATCGGGATTCTCGCCAGCCTGCTGCTGCCCGCACTTTCGCGGGCCAAGGCCAAGGCGATACAGACGAAGTGCATCAGCAACCTGCGCCAGATTGGCCTGGCGCTCCAGATGTACGCCGGAGAGAACAGGGATCGCCTGCCTGCGAACCGTTCCGTGTACTGGCCCTGGGATCTGAACTCGCAGGTCCACAGGGAGCTGTTGCGGCACGGCCTGCCGCGGGACGTCATCTACTGCCCGGGAACGCCCTCCCAGAACCGCGATCCCAACTGGAACTGGTCGCCGGGTTACCACCTGACGGGCTATCTCTGGCTCTTTTCGTCCGATCTGGGAGCGGTGCCGGAAAAGTTTGTCGTACGATCGCTGAGTACGGTTCCATCTTGGGCAACCAACCAGTCGCTTTCCCAGATAGTCACCGTCGCCGACGTCGTCATCAGTGACACCGCCAACACAAACAAGTATACCCGGATCATCGCCGGCAACGGGACCGGCCCATGGTCCACCAGCCACATGAACCAACGAACACCCGCGGGCGGCAACCTTCTGTTTGCGGACAGCCACGTGGAGTGGCGGCCGTTCAGTCAGATGAGGCGGCGCTACTACGTCCCGGGATCGCCGAACTGGTATTGGTGACCACGCGAACGAATCTCAATTCCATCAAATGAAACAGCATCAAACTCGAAGTGAAATATTGCGCCGGCTGCGGAGGAAGGTTTCAGAAGGCCACCCCATCATCGGAGGCGGCGCCGGAACCGGGCTGTCGGCCAAGTGCGAGGAGGCGGGGGGCATCGACCTGATCGTCATCTACAATTCCGGACGCTACCGGATGGCGGGCCGGGGTTCGCTGGCGGGGCTCATGCCCTATGGCAATGCCAACAGCATCGTGAAGGAGATGGCCCATGAAGTTCTGACGGCGGTGCAGCACACCCCGGTGCTCGCCGGCGTTTGCGGCACCGATCCGTTCATGATCCGCCATCTGTTTCTGCGCGAGCTGAAGGATCTCGGTTTTGCCGGCATCCAGAATTTCCCGACGGTGGGTTTGATGGACGGGACCTTCCGGACCAACCTCGAAGAGACCGGAATGAGCTATGAACTCGAGGTCGAATGCATCGCCGCCGCCCGCGAACTGGATCTGCTGACCTCTCCCTACGTTTTCAATACGGGCGAAGCCCGACTGATGACCGAGGCCGGGGCCGACATCATCGTCGCCCACATGGGACTCACCACCAGCGGCACCGTGGGAGCCCGGACCGCGAAGTCCCTGGAACAGTGCGTGCACGAAATCCAGGCCATCGTGGATCTTTGCAAGTCACTCCAGCCTGACATCCTTGTCCTTTGCCACGGAGGTCCGATTGCCACACCCAAGCAGGCCCAATGGGTCCTTGAACGCTGCCGCGATCTGGATGGCTT
>DNDP01000162.1:0-15013 GCA_003484235.1 Verrucomicrobiales bacterium | reverse complement strand
GCGCCCTGAAACTTCCTCTGCGGGACGAGGCGCGCGAGAACAACTCAACAACCCTTGGCTGACGTGCGCCTTCCCCTGCTACTGGCGGCGATCGTTGCCGGTTCGACTTTCCCGGCTCTGCCGGCGGTCGAAAGCTGGAGCGACCCGCGGCTCCCGGTCAAACAGGACCTGGCCATCTGGCTGGACGCCACGCGACAGCGCGAGGCCTACCGCGAGGAGGGCACGCGGCCGCTCTTCGACGGCGGCCTGTTCCCCAATTTTCGCGATGCCTCCGGGCACGGGCGGGATTTTGTTCAACCTGCCATCGAATCCATGCCCCGGTTCGCCTCGCGCGGCGCCGCCGCCTGGATCCAGTTCGATGGCACGAACGACTTTCTCGCCAGTCACCGCGCGGACACCCGGTTCACCAATGTCACCGTCTTCATCGTCGCCGCACCCCACTCGAACGCGGGAATGTTCCGCTGCCTCATCTCCGCCGCCCAAAGCGGGGAAAACGACTACAGCTCGGGACTCAACCTCGATCTCGGACCCGGGCCCGGCCTGTCATTCGGCACCCTGAATGTCGAGGGCGCCGGAGCGGGAGGAATGGTGAACCTCCTTGAGGAGCAGTCACGATTCGGGACCTATCGCAGGCTGACGCTCACCTCGGCGGCGGGCGACACCGGCATCCGGCTGTTCGCGGACGGGAAGGCGCAAGCCAGCCGGGCGCGCGAGGCATCGACGTTTCATGCCGAACACATGCTGCTCGGGGCGCGGCTCTATTCGAATCAGGCCGATCCACCCCACGCGAGTGGCCATTTTGCCGGCGACATTGCCGAGGTGCTGGTCTTCGCGCGCACGTTGTCGGACCCGGAGCGTGCCGAGGTGGAGGGGTACCTCTCCGCCAAACATGCTTCATTACTCGAACCGACCTCGACCACGAACGGTGGTTTTGATCCGCTGGCGCCGGTGCTGAAACCGCCAGCTGTGCAGATGCTCCTGCCGGGATTCGAGCCCCGCGAGCTGCCGGTCAAGCTGCCGAACATCAACGGCGTGAAATACCGGTTGGATGGCAAGCTCGTCGCCCTGGGCTACAACGGGAAGATCTACCTGCTCTCCGACACCGACCGGGACGGTCTCGAGGATACTTTCGCGACATTCTGGGACACCAACTCCCTGCGCGCCCCGATCGGCATGGCACTGACGCCGCCCGGATACGTTCACGGGCAGGGCGTCTTTGTCGCCGCCAAAGGAAAGGTTTCGCTGATCGTGGACAAGGACGGCGATGATCGCGCGGACGAGGAGATCGTCATCGCGCAGGGCTGGCGCGAACTGTCGCATGGAGTGGACGCGCTGGGTGTGGCCATGGACAAGGATGGCGCGGTCTATTTCGGTCTAGGGGTCGCCGATTTCACCAACCCCTATCTCATCGACCGGGCCACCAGCCAGTCGCGATTCGATCTGGATGGCGAGCGCGGAACCATTCTGCGGATCTCGCCGGACCTTAAATCGCGGGAGATCGTCGCCCGGGGAATCCGCTTTCCAGTCGCGCTCGCCTTCAACTCGGAGGGCGATCTCTTCTGCACCGACCAGGAAGGCGCTACGTGGCTGCCAAACGGGAATCCTCTCGACGAGTTGCTGCACGTCGTCCCGGATCGTTACTACGGATTTCCGCCGCGGCATCCCCGGCACCTGCCCGGGGTCATTGACGAGCCAAGCACGTTTGACTTCGGTCCCCAGCACCAGTCCCTTTGCGGTCTCAACTTCAATCCGGCTCCGGGCGCCGGCAGGGTGTTCGGGCCGGAACGGTGGGCCGGCGACGCGCTGATCGCCGGCTATTCCCGCGGCAAGCTGTATCGCACGAAACTGGTGAAGACGGAGGCCGGCTACGTGGCCGACAGTCAAATGCTGGCCGCGTTGAGCTTGCTGACCGTGGACATGTGCGTTTCTCCTCGGGGTGATCTGGTGGTGGCGACCCACAGCGGGCAGCCGGATTGGGGCAGCGGCCCGACCGGTGAGGGCAGGCTGTTCCAGATCCGGCACGTGGCGCCGGAACTTCCCCAGCCGGCCTTGGTCTGGGCGGCCAGCGCGGGCGAAACTCATGTCGCGTTCGATCGACCGCTGACGCCCGAGCAGGCGCGCCGTCTGGCTGGTGAACTGGCGGTTGCCGCGGGCAAACACATCGTTGCCGGAGAACGCTTCGAGACCCTGCGCCCCGGCTACCAGGTCGTCCAGGACCAGTTCGCGGCGGAACGCTTCACCCTGCCCGTGCTCAGCTCCCAATTGACCGCCGATCGCCGGACGTTGGTGATCCAGACTCCCCGCCGGAATCGCGCGGTGAACTACACCGTCACGCTCGGCGCGCTTGAGCTCGAACAAACCGGACAAACCAATTCACATCATTCGCAAATTGATCTGGCCCATTCCCTCCACGGCGTAGAAGCCAGCCTGGTCTCAGACGCGGGCGAACGGCGGATCTGGCTGCCGCATTTCGACCTGGCTGTCGCCCGGGAACTCACCGCGGGCAGTGCGGAACACGAGGCCTTCTGGCAATCGATTCCGTCGGCCGGGTCGCTCACACTTCGCGCGCAGCTCGACCTGTGGCAGATGTTGCGTCCGGCGGTGCAGCCCGGATCCAAAATCGATTATGAACTGCCGGTCGAGGACGTGGTGGTTACCTTCCGCGGCCGCGGTGAATTTGCCGTGAGGAATTCGGACACGTCCATTCCGGCGCGGCGCGATTCTGACGGCACCTTCTCGGTCAGCCTCAAAAAGACGGTCGAACAGGACCAGTGGCTGCCCATGGAGCTGGTTATGACTGCCAGGTCAGCGGCACCAAGCCTGACCGTATCCTGGCACACCTCCGAGGATCCCCGGCCCCGGCCCCTGCCTCTTCACCGCACGATCGTGCCGTGGGCAGCTCGCGAATCTGCAGAGGATGCGGGAACGGCCTCACAGCTGCCACCGGAGATTGCCGGTGCGAATTGGTTGCGCGGCCGGCGCATCTTCTTCGGCGAACAGGCGGCGTGCTCCACCTGCCACCAGATCCGCGGCGAAGGTCATCTCGTGGGACCAGATCTCTCGAATCTCGTTCACCGCGATCACCAGTCCGTGCTCAAGGACATCGTATCGCCGAACGCCACGATCAATCCCGATCACATCAGTTACGAGGTGGAATTGAACGACGGCGACACCGTGTCCGGCGTGCTGCGCAGCGAATCCGCGGAATCGGTCACGCTCGCCCAAGCCGGCGGACGCGTCGTCAAGCTCGCCAAGGACCAGATCCGCTCCATGTCGGCTTCTTCGCTATCCTTGATGCCGGAAGGCCTGCACGCCGCCATCGGTCCCGAGGGAACCCACGATCTCATGAAGTTTCTGCTGACCTCACCGCTCGAGCCCGCCGTCTTGAAGTCCGAGGCGCCGGCGATCCGATCCGTCGAAGAACTGGATCTGGTGGCCAGAGCCGCGGCGATTCCCCCGGATTCGCGGCGACCGCTGCGCGTTCTGCTGGTGGCCGGTCCGAAGGATCACGGTCCCGACGAGCATGACTATCCCCTCTGGCAGGAACGCTGGGCTAAACTTCTCGCAATGGCGGACAACGTCACCGTCACCTCGGCCCTCGGCTGGCCATCGCTCGATGCCTTGGAGTCAGCGGACGTGGCCGTCTTTTACTCGAACAATCCCGGTTGGACGGCCGCGGGGGCCGCGCAGCTGGAGGCCTTTCAGGCGCGCGGCGGCGGGCTGGTCTACATTCATTTCGCGGTGGATGGTCATCAGGCAGTGCGGGAACTGAGCGACCGCATCGGCCTTGCCTGGCGCTCCGGCTCGTCGAAGTTCCGTCATGGGCCCTTGACCCTCACGGTCGACTCGACCCATCCGATCATGGAGGGATTGTCGACGGTCCAGTTCTTCGACGAAAGCTATTGGAATCTGGAAGGCGATCCCCGCTCGGTCTGGGCGCTGGCCACGGGGCTCGAGGGCGGTCAACCCCGGCCGCTGATGTGGACCCGCGTCAATGGCAAGGGCCGGGTCTTTGTCTCGATACCCGGCCACTACACGTGGACCTTCGATGACCCGCTCTTCCGCTTGATCCTGCTGCGCGGCATCTGCTGGGCCGCGCACGAGCCGGTGGACCGGCTTGCCGAACTGGCGACGCCCGGTGCCCGCATGAACGCCGCAGCCGAGCCAGCCAACTAGTCTTCAATGCACTTCGCTGTGTTTCAACGACTCGAATCAGACGCTGAGAAACCAGTCCTTGAGTTCCGGTCCGGCCGCCGGAATTCCGGCCGGTGAGACGAACAAGGCCGCCGGCAATCAAAGATCATGGCAACAATCGCGATACTGGGCACGATGGACACCAAGGGCGAGGAGCACGCCTATGTCGCCGAAATCATCCGCCAGCGGGGACACTCCACGCTGGTCATCGATGTAGGCGCGCTCGAACCCCCAACGCTGAAGCCCGACATCACGCGGGAACAGGTTGCGGCCGCCGCGGAGGCGGATCTCGCCGGGCTCGTCGCCCGGCGCGACAGGGGCGAAACGATCGCGGCGATGTCGCGCGGCGCTCCGGTCGTTCTGGCGCGCTTGATCGGCGAGAAGAGAATCGACGGCGTCATCTCGCTCGGTGGCAGCGGTGGAACCTCCATCGGGACGGCCGCCATGCGCGCCCTGCCGCTCGGATTCCCCAAGGTGATGGTCTCCACGCTGGCCAGCGGCAACACCGCTCCGTATGTCGGGGTGAAGGACATCGTCATGATGCCAAGCGTCGTCGATGTGGCGGGCTTGAACCGCATTTCCCGTCAGATCCTCTCCCGTGCCGCCGGGGCGATCTGCGGGATGGTCGAGACATCGCCGGCCGGGACGTCAGGGGACCGGCCGCTGGTAGTCGCCAGCATGTTCGGCAACACCACGAACTGTGTGCAGCACGCGAAGAAGATTCTCGAGGAGCACGGCTACGAGGTCCTGGTCTTTCACGCGACCGGCGTCGGCGGAAGGACGATGGAATCGCTCGTTGAATCGGGAATCGTCGATGGCGTGCTCGACATCACCACCACCGAATGGGCGGACGAACTGGTCGGCGGATTCCTGACGGCCGGTCCCCACCGACTCGAAGCCGCGGCCCGAACCGGCACGCCGGCGATTGTCACGCCGGGTTGCCTGGACATGGTCAACTTCCACGGTCCGGACTCGGTCCCGGAGCGGTTTCGCAATCGCCTTTTTTACCAGCACAACCCGCAGGTGACTCTCATGCGCACTTCGCCGCAGGAGAATGCCGATCTCGGCCGGATCGTGGGCGAGAAACTGAGCGGCTCGATCGGGCCGGTCACCTTCCTGATTCCGGCGCAGGCGATAAGCGTCATCAGCGCGCCGGGCCAGGCCTTTCACGACCCGGCCGCGGATGCCGCGCTGTTCGGCGCTTTGAAGAAGACTTTGCGATCCGACATTCCCGTCATCGAGATGGAGGCCGCGATCAACGATCCGGCTTTCGCCGAGGCGTGCGCGAACGCGTTGCTGGAAAACATGGCTGCCGCGCGGGCCGGAACAGCGGCTCGCAAATCGAATGCTCGCGATAGTTTGGGGAACGGTGCCGCCCATGAACCCGGGAAGCGTCTGGTCATCTCTCGCTGAGCCGTGTGCAAAATCCATGACTCTTGGGCGTTGTTTTCCGAGCTCGGGCGGCGGATCAGTTCGCGAAAAGGAGATTCCATTGCCATGCCGAGTCCAGTGGCGACATGCCTGGTGGCGCTGATCACCAGTCTCCTCGCGGTGGGAACCCACTCCGCCCCGGCGTCGGAACTTCGGTTCAATCGAGACATCCGGCCGATCCTTTCGGATCGCTGCTTTCACTGCCACGGTCCGGATGCCGCCGCCCGGAAGGCACGCTTGCGCCTCGACGATCCCGCGAGCGCCTTCGAGCTCCGCGACGGACTGGCTCCCATCGCGCCCGGCGCTCCGGACCGCAGCCTCCTGGTCAGGCGGATTACCGCGACCGATCCGGAGGACATGATGCCGCCGCCTGAGTCTCATCTGGCATTGAACGACGCCGAGAAGCAGCTCCTCATCGAATGGATCGCACAGGGCGCCAAATACGAGCCTCACTGGGCGTTTGTTTCGCCGGCTCGCACCACAGTTCCCGCCGTCGGGAATCGGGACTGGCCCCGCGATGACCTTGACCGGTTCGTGCTGGCCCGGTTGGAAAAGGTAAATCTTCATCCGGCGCCCGAGGCGGACAGGTCGAGATGGCTCCGGCGGGTGACATTCGATCTGACCGGTCTGCCGCCCACGCCCGAGGAGATCGATTCGTTTCTGGCGGACGAATCGGACACCGCGCATGAGCGGGTGGTGGACCGGCTGCTTGCCTCGCCGGCCTTCGGCGAGCGGATGGCCGTTCCGTGGCTGGATGCGGTGCGCTATGCCGACAGCTACGGTTACCAGAGCGATCTGCTCAGCCCTACGTGGCCCTACCGCGACTGGCTGGTCGATGCCTTCAACCGGGATCTGCCCTACGATCGCTTCATCATCGAACAGCTCGCGGGCGACCTCCTGCCTGATCCGACGCGGGAACAACGGCTGGCGACCGCGTTCAACCGCCTTCATCGACAGACCAACGAAGGCGGCAGCATCGAGGAGGAATGGCGCCTCGAGTACGTCGCGGACCGGGTCCACACCTTTGGCTCCGTCTTCCTGGGACTGACGCTCGAATGCGCCCGTTGCCACGATCACAAGTTCGACCCGGTCAGCCAGCGTGATTACTACAGCCTGGCGGCATTCTTCAACAGCATCGACGAATCGGGCACCTATGACAACACACCGCGGGTCCCGACCCCTTCGCTGTTGCTGCCCACCGCGGCACAGGAGGCGGCGATCGCCCATGCCGTGGAGGAGCTGCAACGCCAGAACACCGCGCTCGAACAGGTGATCACCGGGGCTGAACCGTCCTTTCAGAACTGGCTGCGCACGGCAAACTCCGAGCCGATCATTCCCGGACTGGTGGGCCACTTCACCTTTGACGGTTTCACGCAGACCAATCGTTTCGCCAACGCGACTGGCGCCACCAACATCAGCGGCCCGATCAATGGCAACGCGCTGGTCGAGGGTCGACAGGGTCGCGCCGTCCGGTTCACTGGCGACGACGTTCTCCAGATTCCGGGCGTGCTTTCCGAAGTGGATGCCTGGAGTCAGTACACCATCGCGTTCTGGCTGCTTGCACCTGAGGCATTGACCAGTGCGGTGGTCTTTCATTGCACCGAGGGCTCGGATACGAGCTACCACGGAACCGAGCTCTCGATCCGGGACGGCAAACTCTTCTTCGTCATCAAACGTTTCTGGCCCGGCAACGCCATCGCCGTTCAAACCGTCGAGCCGCTGCCGAAAGGGAGGTGGGCCCACGTCGCGGCCGTTTACGACGGTTCCGGCGATGCGCGGGGACTTCAGCTCTTTGTCGATGGCGAGCCGGCCCCACTTGAAGTGGTGCGCAACAGTCTCTTCAAGAGCCCGGAAAACCGGGACTTCACCTTGAACTTCGGCGAACGCTCCAGATCACCGGGCCTCAAGGACGCCCTGTTCGATGAGCTTCGGATCCACGATCGACCACTGGCGGCCGTCGAGATTGCCCAGCTCCACGACGGCCGGTCTCTGCGTGAGGCACTCGCCAACCGGAACGTGGCTGCCCTTCGTTCTTATTATGCCGCGGCACTGTCCGAACCGGTACGCCGCGCCCGCGCCGCCCGCGCCCTTGCCCTGAAGGCTCTCTTGCAAATCCGCAATCCGGTGCAGGAGACCAGCGTCATGGCCGAGCTGTCGGCGCCGCGCGAAACACATCTCCTGGCCAGAGGCGCGTATGACGCACCCACCGATGAAACGACGAGAGTCTTTCGTGACACTCCCGCTTTCCTGCCGCCATTTCCCCGGGAGGCCTCCCGTGATCGGCTGGGACTGGCCCGGTGGCTGGTGGATCGCAAGCACCCGCTGACTGCGCGCGTCGAGGTCAATCGGATCTGGCAGATGCTGTTCGGTCACGGCCTGGCTGCCCAGGCCGACAATTTCGGGTCGCAGGCCCCGCCCCCCGGCCATCCCGAGCTGCTGGACCGCCTGGCGCTGGACTTCATCGAATCGGGCTGGCGGATCAAACCGCTGCTCAAACGCATCGTTCTCAGTGCGACCTATCGCCAGGATTCGGCCCTTCGACCGGAGCTGATCGATCGGGATCCCGAGAATCTCTTGCACGCACGCGGGCCCTCACAGCGATTGACCGCCGAAATGATTCGCGACACCGCCCTGGCCGCCAGCGGATTGCTGGACGGCAGGCGCGGCGGTCCGCCGGTAAGTCCTTATCTGCCGGGCGATCTGTGGCGCGAAAGCAATTCGATGAGTCCGCCGTACCGGCAGAGCGTCGGACAGGATCTCCACCGTCGCAGCCTCTACACCGTCTGGAAACGCACCGCGCCGATGCCAAACATCATGGCGTTCGACGCTCCGTCGCGCGAGGTCTGCACCGCCCATCGGATCAGCACCACGACTCCCCAACAGGTTTACGTGTTGCTCAATGATCCCCAGTTCGTGGAAGCGGCGCGCGTCCTTGCTGAGAAGATCATCCGCGAGGTGGAAGCCAGACCCGAATTGAGGATTGGCCACGCCTTCCGGCGTCTCGCCGGAAGGGCGCCGCGCCCGGACGAAACGGACCTGCTGGTGAATCTTTTGACCCAACAGATCGAACGATTCCAGGCCGAACCGGATCGGGCGGCAAAGCTAATCAGCGTCGGCGAGGGCAAGCCGGATCCCGCGTTCGATCCGATCTTGCTCGCGGCGCACACGGTCGTCGTGCAGGCCATCCTGAATCTCGACGCCACTCTCTGGAACCGCTGAATCTCATGAACTCGCCGCTGCCTCGTGCACTGGATCCACTCGGCATCACACGCCGTCACTTCTTCGCCCAGGCCGGACGCGGTCTGGGTGTCGCCGCCCTCGCCTCGCTGCTGTCCCGGACGAGCGGCGCCGCGGGCTCGCCAGGTTCGCTTCCCAACTTTGCGCCCAGAGCAAAACGCATCATTTACCTGTTCCAGAGTGGCGCGCCTTCCCAGATCGACCTCTTCGACCACAAACCCGTCCTCAGGGAGAGGAATGGCGAGCAGCTGCCGGATCACGTCCGCGGCAATCAGCGGCTGACCGGCATGACCGCCCAACAGTCCTCGCTCCCGTTGGCAGGATCCGCGTTTGATTTCGCAAGGTGCGGACGGAGCGGCACCTGGCTCAGCGAGCTTCTTCCTTTCACCGGCGCCGTGGCGGACGATCTCTGTGTAATCCGGTCCATGTTCACGGAGGCGATCAATCATGATCCGGCGATCACCTATTTTCAGACCGGCTCACAGATCGCCGGACGGCCGTCGATGGGGGCATGGATTCACTACGGCCTCGGGTCGATGAACGAGAACCTGCCGGCGTTCATCGTGCTGGTCACCGCCCAGAAGGGGGATCAACCGCTCTACTCGCGTCTGTGGGGAAACGGCTTTCTGGAATCGCGCTTTCAAGGCGTCCGGTTCCGTTCGGGGAAGGATCCGATTCTCTACCTCTCGAACGCCGAAGGGCCCGGATTCACCGGCCGTCGGGGAATGCTAGATACCATCAATTCCTTGAACCGTCTCCAGTTCGAGCGCGAGCTCGATCCGGAGATCGAGTCGCGCATCGCCCAGTACGAGATGGCCTACCGCATGCAAACGTCGGTTCCCGAGGCGGTCGATCTCTCGACGGAGCCGGAGAGCACCTTCGAGCTCTACGGCCCGGACAGCCGCAAGCCGGGCACTTTCGCCGCCAACTGCCTTCTGGCCCGGCGGCTTGCCGAGCGGGGGGTCCGCTTCATCCAGCTTTATCATCAGGGCTGGGACCAGCATGACAACCTGCCGGGCGGAATTGCCGTCCAGGCCAGGGAAACCGACCAGCCCAGCGCGGCGTTGATCAAGGACCTCAAACAGCGCGGTCTGCTGGATGACACACTCGTCGTGTGGGGCGGCGAGTTCGGGCGGACCTGCTATTCCCAGGGCAAGCTCACCCGGGACAACTATGGCCGGGACCATCATCCGCGATCCTTCTCGATCTGGCTGGCCGGCGGGGGGGTGAAGGGGGGGCTCAGCTACGGCCGGACCGACGATTACGGCTACAACATCGTCGATGCCGAAGGGAACCCTCTGAACCCCGACAGGAACGTTTTCAAACCCGGCGCGGTCCATGTGCACGATCTCCAGGCGACCCTTCTTCATCTGCTCGGGATTGACCACAAACAACTCTCGTATGTCCACCAGGGCCGGCGATTTCAGCTGACGGATGTGCACGGACACGTGGTCACCGACATTCTCGGGTGATCCATACCTGACTCCCGGAGCTGCCACGGGTTACCCAACTCGCGGGAGGTCAACAACTGGATGGCAACTTCCGCAAGGCGCCGGAGTGGAATCAAGGCCACCGGCGAAGTTCGAGGTGGACTGGCTACTGGGCCGTTTGCCGACGCAAACCTTCAACCGCCGATTCGCGGACATTGTCAGCAGGATCGAGGGCGGCGTCCTGCAGGGCTGCGATCACTTCCGGGGTGAGATCGCCGGGCGTGCTCCAGAGATGAAAGACCGCTGCACCCCGCACCTCTCTGGAGGGGTCGCGGAGCAGCCGCCTGACTTCGCGCATCAGTTCCGGTTTTCGTTTGCTGGCAAACACCAGCGCGGTGGCGACGTCCTTGCGGTCCTGCACCGGCATTTCCGGAAGGGCGTTGGTCAGCACCGCAACGCCACCATCTCCGACCACGGCAAGCATCTGGGCGTAGAAGAGGCGGTTGTGGTCGCGCGCGCGCCAGCGTGATTTCAGCCAGTCCAGTTCGCCAGCGGCCAGCTCTTCCAACTCGAAGAACCCGCGCATCGCCCGCAGGTGCGCATCCATGGTCGGTGAATGATCGAACGCCAGGAGGTGCTGCCGGCTGTTCAGCCTTCGGACCTGGCGTTCCAGCCACGTCTCCTCGTAGTCCAGCCACTGTTTGAGCATGGGAATGCCGTTGGTGCCGATCGCGCGCACGCCCCGGCGCAGTTCCACCGCGGGCAGTTCCGGGTCCTCCAGCCAGGCGCGAAGGGTTCTCCCTTCAAAGGACGGTCCCTCGTTGCCCGACCGAAGGCCCAGCCAGACGATCGCACCGGCCGCCAGGAACAGAGTCACCGCGACGGCGAACCGGGTGTGAAGTAAACGCTTCATGTCGGAGCCGGAAGTGACACTCACCTCGCAGCCGGTCGGAAACAAATGATTTTTACTTGGGGGCCGACCGGCCTATCCTGTAAGGCAGAATGAGCCGACTGCTGATCAAACTTCTGGCGCTCGCCCTCCTGCTGGGTGCTGGCCCGGCACAGGCCGCCGAGCCAGCGGCCGGGTGGAAGGACATCAATGGCGTGGTGCAGCGACCGTTGTCCACGGCCGACCACCGGGCCACGGTGCTGATCTTTGTCTGGCACACCTGCCCGGTTGCCAATTCCTATGCGCCGGAGATCGAACGCATCTTCCGGGAGTATCGCGAGAAGGGAGTGGCGGTGTACCTGGTGCATGTCGACCCCGACCTCAAGGAGGAAAGGGCAAAACGCCACGCAGCGGATTACGGTTACACCCTTCCAATCCTGATCGATCACCAGCATGCGTTGGTCAAACACACCGGCGCGTCCATGACCCCCGAGGCCGTGGTGCTGCTCCCGGATGGAAGCCGGATCTACAATGGACGGATCGACAACCGCCAGGCCGCGCTGGGCAAGCGCAGGCCGAAAGCCACGGAGACGGATTTGCGCGACACACTGGACGCCGTTCTCGCAGGCAGGAAGTTGGAGCCCCGTTCAACCGAGGTCATTGGCTGCTACGTGCCCGAACTGCCGGACCGGAAAGACTGACGGGCGTCTTCCGTGGAACGTGCCGGCGCTAAGCCGCCGGCAGGGACCGTTGCCTCAAAAGGAAGTAGCTCAACGCCACCACCACCAGGCTGTGGCGGATCTTGCCTGCGGCGATCAGGCCGGGGATCTCGGCCACGGGCACGAGCCGCGTGAGCAGATCCTCGCCATGATCGAACTCGGTGGGGTGCTTCAGCTCGCAGTTGTGCACGAGCACGGTGTGGCAGGTGTTGCTCATGATCGCCGGGTTCGGAAAAATGTCGCCCAGGATCTCCGCCTTCGTCCCCTCAAAGCCGGTTTCCTCACGGAGTTCACGAAGGCCGGCCGCCAGCGGCGACTCGTCGTGCGCGTCGATCAATCCGCCGGGGATCTCCAGTTCCACCGTGTTCGAGCCCATCCGGAACTGCTCGATCATCACCAGCCGGCCGTCGGGGGTCACCGCCACGACGTTCACCCAGTCGGGACAGTCGATGACGAAGAAATCGTGCTCGGCATCGGTGCGGGGTGACCGGCGGCGGTCGGTGCGGATGGTGAAGATCCGGTAATCGCCGGAAGGCGTGGATTTGAGGACGGGCCAGGGCTTGATCATGATGACGCGACAAACATCAAACAACGCCCGTTCCGCATGCAATGAGTAAGTCGCGGACCGAGGATGTCCCGTTGTAAGCATTCCAGCCGCTCTGCGACTCATCCAAGAATACTGGAGGCGGGCATCACCGCCGAAGGTTGAGAATCAACAAACCATTCAACAGACGCAGGCATGAACACAAAGAAAACAGTCCCGATCCGCCATGCATTCGCCGTGGTGGTCGCCGTTTTGGCGCTGGGATCCACCTCCGCACTCGCAAGCCAGGGGACGAAGGGCGCCGCCATACAACTGGAATTGAGCCGGGGAGGCTCCCGGCAACCGGCGGCGATTGGCGGCAGATCGGATCGGGTGGCTGCACACATCGCCGTGCCCAAAGGCGCGGGCAGGCTGCTGGAGTCAAGCAGGGGCAAACTGGCTGCCGATCAGGCGACTGCCATGACCACGGCAAAGACCGATCGGTCGAACGCGCCGGGCTCTTCCGGGAATAGGAAAGGAGCAGCGCGGCTCCTTGAGCTCTCACGCGACCCGTAGCGCCGGCATATGCAGGGCCTGCAGGGAAGGCCGGTCCAGCTCAGCACCGATTGAACTGACAGGCTGAAGACAGAGCCCTACCTGGGTGCCGCCCAGCCTTGGGACATCAGGGAGAGCAGGTGTTTCAGCGCGGCTTCGTAGCCGCCTTTTTCGCCGGCAAGTTGCCGGGCCCGCTTATCGAGCTGGGTGGCCATCTCGGGGCATTTGTCCCGGGGACAACCCATCTTCTCCAGTGCCTGGGTGAGCAGTTCGAGGTTCATGCAGCGGAAGGCGACGACAGATCACTCAATCGCCGAAGGTCCAGCTCCGCCCGAGGGCGGCTAGGCTTGGTCGGCCGCGATAATCTTCACCGAAACGACGCCCTGCCTCTTGGCGGGCCGGCTCTTCTCGCCGCCACCGCCGCCCTTCGTCTCACACGTCGCAATTGCCTCCAGCACTTCATCCCCTTTGGTGAGTTTCCCGAAGCACGTGTACTGGCCGTCGAGAAAGGCGGCGGTGCCATGGCAGATGAAGAACTGGCAGCCGGCGCTGTCGGGATGCTGCGCGCGGGCCATCGAAATCACGCCGCGCTCGTGCTTGCGGTCGTTGAACTCGGCCTTGATCTTGTAACCGGGATCGCCGGTGCCCCAGCGGTGCTCCTCGCCCGGGTCCTTGGTGAGCGGATCACCGCCCTGGATCATGAAACCCTTGATCACGCGGTGAAACGCCGTGCCATCGTAAAAGCCCTCGCGGGCGAGCTTCTTGAAATTCTCGACGGTCTTCGGCGCGACATCCGTCCAGAACTCAAGGACCATGTCCCCGTGATCGGTGGTAATGACGGCCACTTCGCTGGTGTTGTTGCTCATAGTCAATATTGCAGGATGAGGACCGGCTCCTGGCGGTCCGGATCAAATGGACCCCCCAACCTTTCGTGCCGACCGGATGAATGTCACGACGGAATTTGCCTTTTCTCCGGCTGAAATTCGGGTTTAGTTGCCGCCCGTATGACCATTTCAAAACGCATCGTTACCGGAGCCGCGTTGTTGACGGCCGCCGGCACCCTGATCGCCGCCGAACGTCCCGACGGCTTGTATGCCGAGATTGAAACCTCCAAGGGAACCATCGTGGGTCGGCTCGAATTCGAAAAGGCGCCGCTGACTGTCGCCAACTTCGTCGGGCTCGCCGAGGGAACCAAGGATTCGAACAAGCCGAAGGGGACGAAGTTCTATGACGGCATCATCTTTCACCGTGTCATCCCCGGATTCATGATCCAAGGCGGTGATCCCGAAGGCAGCGGCCGCGGCGGTCCGGGCTACCGGTTCGAGGACGAGTTCGATCCCTCGCTCCGCCACGATGGTCCGGGGGTTTTTTCCATGGCCAATGCCGGCCCCGGCTCGAACGGCAGCCAGTTCTTCATCACCGTCGCGCCGACACCGCACCTCGATGACCGCCACAGCGTGTTTGGCCGCGTGATCGAAGGCCAGGATGTGGCGAACGCCATCGCCAACGCACCGCGCAACGCACAGGACAGGCCCAACGAGGAGATTTCCATCAAGACGATCAAGATCGTGCGCGTCGGAGAGAAGGCCAAGGCGTTCAAGGGCGACCAGGCCCACTTCGACGAATTGCGGGCCAACATCGGCAAACGGGCCGAACAGAAAGCGGCCGCGGCCTTGGAGTCGGTGATCAAGGGCATCAAGGAGCAGCACCCCGGCAAGGAGCTGGTAAAGTCGCCCTCCGGACTGCAATACCTCGTGATCACCGAGGGCAGCGGCGAAACTCCGAAGGCCGGCACCCAGATCAAGGCGCACTACACCGGCAAGTTCACCAGCGGCAAAGTCTTCGACAGCTCGGTGCAAAGGGGTGAACCCATTTCGTTCGCCGTGGGCCAGAAAAGGGTCATTCCAGGATGGGACGAGGCACTGCTCGACATGAAGAAGGGCGAGAAACGCATCCTCGTCATCCCGCCTGATCTCGCCTACGGACCGCAGGGCCATCCCGGCGGCATTCCGCCGAACAGCACGCTGATCTTCGA
>DNDP01000443.1:5000-12649 GCA_003484235.1 Verrucomicrobiales bacterium | reverse complement strand
GCCCTGCTGCAGGCGATGCAGGAACGGGTCGTGACGATCGACCGTGAGTCGCACGCGCTGTCGCCGAACTTCACGGTCTTTGCCACGCAGAATCCGGTCGAATACGAGGGCACCTATCCCTTGCCCGAGGCGCAGAAGGACCGGTTCATGTTGAAGATCAACATGGACTATCCCGGCCGCGACGAGGAGTTGCAGCTGGCCAGGAGATCGCTTGGAGCCGAATCCCCGGAGGCCACCCTGGCGGGCGGCGGCGTCCAGCCGGTCGTCAGCGGCGATGACCTCGGCCGGCTCCGCGCTCAGCTCGGGAACCTCACCGTCCGGGAGGAGCTGGTCGCCTATCTCGTCGAACTGATCCGTGCCACGCGCCAGCACGAAAGCGTCATGGTGGGGGCCGGACCCCGCGCCACGCAGGCCTTGCTGCTGGCCAGCCGGGCCACTGCGGCCATGGCGGGCCGGGACTTTGTCACACCCGACGACATCAAGGGAATGGCCTTCCCGGTGCTGGAGCATCGGCTGATCCTCCGGCCGGAGTTTGAGATCGAAGGGCTGAGTGTCCGCGAAGTCATTGAAAAGATACTGCAAACTGTCGCCGTGCCGCGTTGAGGAAACCACGAATGAACATGAAGCGACACGAATGGGGATCGACGGAGCGCGGAATGCCATGCCACAACCGATTCCCGGAGTCCGATCCGCAGCGTCATTCACTGAACGTTCATCCCTGGATGATGGGCGGTGAGCTTTCTTGTTTGTCACTTGAATGATCGTTCCCGGCTACAGGCTGCTCTTCTGGTTCACCGCGCTGGTCGTTCCGGCAGTGTTGGTGGCCACCGCGCTGCCCGCGACCGTGTCCTTGGTGGCGTTCCTGGTCGCCGGTTTTTTCCTCGTGGTGATCGTCGATGCCGCGCGGGGATTTGGCGTGCTCGGCGGGTTGGCGGCCGCTCTGCCTCCGGTGGTGCGCATGTCCAAGGATCGGCCGGGCGAGTTTGTCATGGAGCTGGCAAATCCCACCGGGCGTGCACGACAACTGCGCGTGGGCCTGGATCTGCCCAGTGGGCTGGGTGTGACCGAACCCGAGCAGATCGTCTCGATTCCTGCGGGTCAGCCCGTGTCGCTGTTGAAATGGGCCTGCCGACCCTTGCAGCGCGGACGCTTCGCAATTGAGCGGGTGCATCTGGAGGCCGCCTCGCCGCTCGGCTTCTGGGCAATGCGGACGACGGTCGCGTCACAGTGCGAACTCCGTGTTTATCCCAACCTCCTGGACGATCGCCGGGGCATGGCGGCGATGTTCCTGCACCGCGGCGCGCTCGGCATCCACGCGCAGCGGCAGATGGGCAAGGGCCGGGACTTCGAGCAGTTGCGGGACTACATCCCGGGCGATGGCATGGACGAAATCAGCTGGAAGGCGACCGCCCGGCGGGCCCAGCCGGTGACCAAGGTGTTCCAGATCGAGCGCACGCAGGAGGTTTACGTCATCGTCGATGCGTCCCGCCTGAGCGCCCGCGAGCAGCCGCGGCCTGCAGCGGCCCTGCCGGACGGCGTTGACGCGCGCGGGCTGGAGCCCGATCTGGAGTCGGTCACCACGCTTGAACGCTACCTCACGGCGGCGTTGATGCTCGGCCTGGCGGCGGAACAGCAGAACGATCACTTCGGTCTGATCACCTTCGCCGAACAGGTGAAGACGTTCCTCCGGGCCCGCAGCGGGCGCGCCCACTTCGACGCCTGCCGCGACGAACTCTACACCCTGCAGCCGCGCCAGGTGACACCCGATTTCGAGGAGTTGGCTTCCTTCATCCGGCTGCGGCTCCGGCGCAGGGCGTTGCTGGTGTTCCTCACATCGCTCGATGATCCGGTGCTGGCCGAAAGCTTTGTGAAGAGCATGGATCTGCTGTGCCGGCAGCATCTCATCCTGGTAAACATGCTCCCGCCGCCCGGAGTCGAACCGCTGTTCACCAGCCCAGACGTGCGGTCGATCAACGACGTCTACGACCGGCTTGGCGCCCATCATCGCTGGCATCAGCTGCGCGAGCTGGAGAAGGTCTTGCGCCGGCGCGGTGTGCAGTTCGCCCTGCTGGACAACGAACGGATGAGTCCCCAGCTGGTCAGCCAGTATCTGGGCGTAAAGCAAAGGCAGTTGTTGTGAGATGCCGACCTGTCAATGCATGGCGCGGGCCAGGTGGTGGGACTGGCTTCCAGCCTGTCGCCGCGAGCGTCAGCGAGCCTCGTGGTGGCCCGCCGTTGTGCCCCCGCATGGCCACTCATCCTCCGCGTATGAATGTAGGGAACTCGCCGACTCACCACCCGGGAATACCAGCAGGCGAACTGTGTGCGGATCGGTTCACCGTCACTCGTGGGAAGGGCGCCGTCGCCAAGAAAGGCCGGACGTTTGTCCCACTTTGAACCATGATCATCGATCTCGACAAATTCGTGGTGCAGGAGCGGCCACACTGGCGGAAGCTGGAGCGTTTCCTCGCCCGGTTTGAAGAGGATTACCGCACGAAGCTTTCGCTCGAAGAGCTGAAGGAGTTTCATTACCTCTACGAACGCGCCGCCGCCGGCCTCGCGCGGGTCACGACCTTCTCGGCCGAGCGGGAGCTGCGCGAATACCTGGAACACCTGGTGGCCCGGGCTTACGGTGAGATCCACGAGATCCGCGGGAAGCCGCACCGGTTGGCGCCGCTCGAATGGTTCTTTGGCACGCTGCCGCGGACGTTCCGCCGGCAGGCCGGCGCTTTCTGGCTCGCGACCCTGGTCATGTTCGCGGGTGCCGTTTTTGGCGGCGTGCTGCTCGTGGTGGATCCCGAGGCCAAGGAGGTGGTGATGCCGTTCTCGCACCTGCTGGGCGATCCCAGCGAGCGCGTGGCAATGGAGGAATCCGGCGGTGACCGGGACCGGATGGCGGGGGCCAAGTCGTCCTTCGCGGCGTCCCTCATGCAGAACAACATCAAGGTGTCGATCCTGGCCATGGCCCTGGGGATGACCTTCGGCGCCGGCACGCTGATCGTGCTGTTCTACAACGGCGTGATCCTCGGTGCAGTGGTGGTGGACTATGTGGCTGCCGGCGAAACGGTCTTCCTGCTCGGCTGGCTGCTGCCCCACGGTGCGGTGGAGATTCCGGCAATCCTCGTCGGCGCGCAGGCGGGACTGGTGCTCGCGCGCGCGCTGATTGGCTGGGGCGACCGTGACAATCTCCGCCAGCGCATGCGGAAGGTCGGCCCCGACCTGACGACCCTGATGATCGGCGTGGCGCTCATGCTGGTCTGGGCCGGCGTGATCGAGGCCTTCTTCTCCCAGTATCATGCCCCGGTGCTGCCCTACGGCGTGAAGATCACCTTTGGCGTCGTGGAACTGGGATTGTTGATCTTCTTCTTCGGCAGATGCGGTCGGGAAAAGCCTCCTGCCGGTTGAGGTCCACTCCCGGCTTTCAAGGAAACGTTGGCGCGCGTAGCCTCCCGGGCATGAAAGACCAACCCCTGCGCACGACCGTCATCGGCAGCTACCCGTTCCCGTCCTGGCTCGAATTCGCCTGCGGCAACCTCGACCGCTTCGGCGTGAACGATCGCGAAGAGATGATCGAGGACGCCGTCGTGGCGGCCCTGCACGACCAGATCAACGCCGGGCTTGACGTGGTCACCGACGGCGAGCAGACGCGGCTCGATTTCAATCTGAGCTTCTACGGTTTCATCGAGGGGATCGAACTCGAATCGGCGCCGCCGCGGCGGTTCGGTCCTCCGGCGCATGATCAGCGCGGCAAGCACAAGGTGACCGGCGAACTGAAGTCCCCGCGCGGGCTGGGAGCGGTGGAGGATTTCGAGCGCCTGAAGAAGCTCGCCGCCCCGGTGATTGCCGGTGCCGCGAACAAGCCCGTGCTGAAGGCCAGCGTGCCCGGACCCTACACGCTGAGCGGCCGGTTGATTCCCAATCAGAAACACCCGGATCGCTACGCGCTCACCGAGGCGCTGCTGCCGATCGTGCAGGAAGAGCTCAAGGCGCTCGTCGAGGCCGGCTGTCGCGAGGTCACCGTCGATGAACCGTCGATGAGCTGCTACGCGCATCGCGAGGACCCGAAGAAGTTCGTGGACATCTTCAACCGCACCGTCGAGCCGATCGTCGGCAAGTGCCATCTCTCGACGCACCTTTGCTTCGGCAACTTCAAGGGCCACGCCGTCGGGCTGCGCCGGTATGCGCCGATGTTCCCCGCGTTCCTCGACATGAAGGTGGACGAGATCCACGTCGAAATGGCGAGCCGCGAGTTTGCCGAGCTGGGGGTGATCGGCGAGATCGCCAAACGTTGCGATGTCGCCGTCGGCATCGTCGATGTGAAGAGCTACTACATCGAGACGGTGGACGATATCGTCGATCGGGTGAAGGCCTGCCTGAAGCATGCTCCCGCCGACCGGCTTTCCTTCGCGCCCGACTGCGGCCTCAGCCAGACCGCCCGCTGGGCCGCCAAACAGAAGCTGATCAACATGTGTGAAGGGGTGAGGAAGGTGAGGAGTGGGATGTGAGGGCGCAGGGAACGGAACAATGGCGATCAACCAAGCATCGTTCTTCTTCTACGCGCCGGGTTACGAGCCTTGCGTGGAGACTGGTACCGGCGGGCAAGGAACGCCCGCTGTAATTGACTCTCGTGGTACGGAGCAAACGACCCGAAAGGTGGAAAAAGGCGCATTTGCTGACTGGCTGATTGAACAAGGATTTGTTGAAACGGAACGTTCAGACGAGAGGGTTAAGCTGTATCGGAACCCGCAGAAAACTCTTCTCGGGGAGATCGGCGAGATCGAAATTTCGGTCGGGCTGAATGGGCAGCATGTGGAACTTGCCTATGTGCGGTTCCTCATTACCTGTGACCTTTCGAATCGTCTGGTTGACTGGCAGCTCCTTGCCGATGCCATGGGCGAAACCTTCGGGTTTCGGCTGATGAATGAATCAAATGTCCTCGGCGCCTGCGGTGAATTGGGCGCCCAAATCCGGGAGCACCTCAACGTGCTGGAGTTGGGGTGCGGCTGGGGATTTTTGGACAAGTTGGAGCAGAAGTAGGATTTGTTCCGCTTGGTTGACGGATGCCGCCGCTCAACTAAGCTTCATTCCGCAATGATTGCCGCTGCCGCAAAGAAATCGATTGGCTCCGCCGGGGCTGCCGCTGAACCCAGCTTCCGTGTGGGCGACGAACGTCTGGTCAAGCTCACCGAGGCCGCCGGGCGCAAGGTCAGCGGGCTCCTCCAGAAGCAGGGGCGGCCCGAAGGCGTGTTGCGGGTGGCGGTCGTGGGCGGTGGCTGCTCGGGGCTGCAGTACAAGATGGACCTCCAGGACAAACCGGCCAATCGCGACATCCTGGTCGAATCGGCGGGCGTGAAGGTGGTGGTCGATCCCAAGAGCGCCCTCTACGTGACCGGCAGCGAACTGGACTACGTGAATGCCCTGACCGATGGCGGGTTCAAGGTCCACAACCCGAACGCCGCGACCAGCTGCTCCTGCGGCGAAAGCTTCAGCGCTTGAGGATCGCCGATCCCTTTTACGCGAATTTCGCCAGTTCGCGCCAGTTGGTGAATTCGCGTAAACCATGACTGACCACTTCGCACTGCTGGAGCTGCCGCGTTCGCCCTGGTTGGAGCCGGCCGAGGTAAAAGCGCATTTTGCGAAGCTCTCCGGTCCGGTCCATCCCGATCGCGTGCACCAAGCGGACGACGTCACGCGCGCCGACGCCAACCGTCGCTACGCCGACCTGAACGCCGCCCAGCAATGTCTGATCGACACCCGCCTGCGGCTCCGTCACCTGGTCGAACTTGAGTCGGGTGAGCCGCCGTCGGACGTCGGTCAGGTCCCGCAGGGGATCAGTGAACTCTTCTTCAAGGTCGGGCAGGCGCTCCGGGTCGCGGACCAGTTGCTCAAGGAAAAGGAAGCCGCTTCGTCGCCGATGGTCCGCGCGCAGTTGGCGCAGCGGATTGTCGAACCGGTTGACCAGCTTCAACGACTGCAGGCAGAACTTCAGCAGAGGCGAGGCGAGCTGGACGAGCGATGCCGCGCGCTCACCCGGGGTTGGTCGGCCGAGCGGGTGCCGGCCGCTGCCGGGTTGCAGCGCGATTACAGCTACCTTGATCGCTGGCTGGGACAGGTGCTGGAAAAGTCGCTTCAACTGACACTTTAGGAGCGTCCGTTCCGGAGGCTCCGCTTGGCGGGATGCGGGGCCAAATGTCCGCAACTTGTGCAATTCTGCCCGGCAACAAGCGGTTGGATAGGCACGGGAAAGGCCTGCTGACGGTAAAGTGAAGCCAATTAGCCCTCCGATTTGGGGATATGCCCCCTATTTCGACCCATTTCACTCGGTTCTTTTGTCGTGGTATTGGCAATGCTGAATGAACGGCATGCCTTACCTACAACAGTTCATCCGAATTGATGTAGATCCCGCCGTTGCCGCCATCATGGCGGAGACGAACAGGCCCACCTTAATCCTACCTGAACGCACCGGGCTGTCTTAGTCCGGTGTCCTGCTCAATACTGAGTTGTGCCTGGCGGTTGCGCAAGCAGCCGCCAGTTTTCTTTTCTCGCCCGGGTCAGCCGGTTAGAGTCGCAGCGTGGCGGCGCGCGGCACCAGATTCAACCGGTTGAGACAATGGATCGCCGGCTTCGTACATCGCCACTGGCGACGCGCGCTCGCGTTGCGTGAACGATTCCGCCCGAGCGAGGAGGCGTTCAACCTGGGGCTGGCGGCAGTGGTCGGGTTGGTCGGTGGCCTGATCAACGTCGGCTACTTCGCGCTCCTCCAACTTTCCAAGCTCACCACGCATCATCAGTCGGGCGACTTCAGTGAAATTGCGGAGGGATTGTCGCCCGTGTTGCGCGTGTTGATTCCCACACTGGGCGGAGTCGCCGCCGGGCTTGTGCTGCACTTCGGCCTGCGGATGATCGGACCGCAGAGCGGTGGCAACCTTCTCGAAGTGGTCGTCGCCGGCAACGGCCGGTTGCCGATGCGCCAGGCGCTGATCAAGGGGCTCTCTTCGTTGATCAGCATCACATCCGGCGCATCGATCGGCCGTGAAGGTCTCGTGACCCAGCTCTCCGCCACCATCGCGTCCAAGTGGGGTCAACTTCGGCAATGGCAGCCGTACCGGTTGCGGCTGCTGGTTGCGTGCGGCGCGGGCGCGGGCATCGCCGCCGCGTACAACGCGCCGCTCGCGGGAGCCGTCTTTGCCGCGCAGATCGTGCTCGGCAATTTCTCGATGGCGCTCTTCGCGCCGATCGTCCTGGCCTCGGTCGTCGCCACCGTCGTGTGCCGGACCTACCTCGGGGTGATCAAGTGGTACGATGTGCCATCGTTCGACTTCACGCAGCTCGGCCAGCTGCCCTGGTTCCTCCTGCTGGGGATCGGGTGCGGCGTGTTCGGGGCGGCTTTTTTGAAACTGCTGCGCTGGTCCGAGGTGGCGTTCCGCAAACTACCGGCCTCCATGCCGCTGCGACTCGGCGCCGCCGGTGTGATCGTGGGCGTGCTGGCGGTGTGGTTTCCGCAGGTCTGGGGCAACGGCTTCGGGCCGACCACCCAGCTCCTCAAGGAGTCCTACGCGCTGCAGTTCGTCCTGCTGCTCGCGCTGGCAAAACTCGTGGCGACCGTGGCCACCGTCGGCTCCGGCGCCGTCGGCGGCGTGATGACGCGG
>DNDP01000443.1:4045-4754 GCA_003484235.1 Verrucomicrobiales bacterium | reverse complement strand
TCGGCATGGGGGCGATGCTTGCCGCCACCACGCACTCGGTGCTGCTGGCGATGCTCATGGTGTTTGAAATGTCGCTGAACTACTCGCTCATGCCGCCGCTCATGCTGGCATGCGCCGTGGCCGCCATTCTTTCTCGGCAGTTCCACGCCGATTCCATCTACACCGCCGCCGTGCAGGAGAAGTCACTGCTCGTCGAGCGCGACAGCCAGGCGATGGGCGCCGCCACCCGCAAGACGGTTGCCGACATGATGCTCGAGCCGCTGACACCGCTCGCCGAGAGCACGCGTTTCGCGGAGATCGCCGACCGCTTCATTGCCTCGACGAACAATTTCCTGCCGGTGACCGACCGGCAACGGCGGCTGATCGGCATGGTGGCACTCCAGGACCTGAAGGAATACCTGCAGATGGGGGCGGAACTGAATGCCGTCATCGCCCTCGACGTGATGCGGCCGGTGAGCATTTTCGTGACGCCCGATCAGACGATCGTCTCCGTGCTTCCGAAACTGTTGGAGGCGGATCTGCGCAACATTCCGGTGGTGAACAACGCAACCGAGCGCCTCCTGATCGGGCGTGTGGTGCGGGCGGAAGCGCTGGGATTGTTGTCGGAGGCGATCGCCACGGGCGGTGCCCACCGGTGACCGTCCGCCGTTCGTTCCAACTTCAGGTTTCCAGCACCGGTGCTTCCGGGCGTTTGCCGATCCTCCCGGTG
>DNDP01000443.1:3674-3812 GCA_003484235.1 Verrucomicrobiales bacterium | reverse complement strand
GCGTTTGCCGATCCTCCCGGTGAGAAGGCTTTCCAGAAGAAAGATCCCCACTGCGACCGCCAGCAGCCAGCGCCAGTTCTTCTGCTGCCCCTCGATGTCGGCGTCCTTCTGCTGTTCCGCGCGGGCCGCGAGCACCGG
>DNDP01000443.1:0-3452 GCA_003484235.1 Verrucomicrobiales bacterium | reverse complement strand
CCGCGCGGGCCGCGAGCACCGGATTGACGGGCCCGGCGCTGGTGTGAAGCGGCACGCCGATCCGGATCAGCTCCTCCTCGTTCAACGGTCCTGTCCGGCTTTCAGCAGGGTCGAGGTTCAGGGCGTAACGCCGGGTTTTTCCATCCGGCAGTTTCAATTCGTGGATGCCCGGCATTTCGAACGTCGCCGCGTCCGGTCCGGCGTCGAGCCGCCGGGTTCTTCCGTCGGGCAGAACCAGCGTGGCCCCGGGGGCATCGGCCAGTTCCAGCGAGTCGCCGATCAACCGTTCCTGGCTGGAAGGCTGCGGGGGATGGTTCAGCTCAAGCATCGAGTAGAGCAGGGGAACGAACTTCGAGGACAGGGCGAGCTTGCTGTCCGCCTGCAGCCAGCTTGTCGTCAGCACGAACAGGTTTCCCCCATCGACCGCCAGCTCGATCAGCGCCGGGTCACCGCTGTCGAATTCGGCGAGAACGAGCGCCCCAGGCAACGCGGCGGGATCGATTTTGCGGTACCGCCAGAACTGGATTCCGCTGAAGTCGCTGAAGCGGGTGTCGAGAAAGGGCGAGAAAACCGGGTGGGTGAACTCGATCCGCGCCAGCAACGCGTAGTTGCGTTCCTGGCCTTCCGAGACCGGCAGTGCCGGCAGGTTCAGCAGGGATTGCAGAGTGGCGGCAGAGTTGGTCCGGTTCAACACCAGCAGGGCGGACCGGCCGGTGGCGAGCTGTTGGCGCAGACCGGGAATGATCAAGGGGTTGTCCGTGGCGACCAGCAGGTCCGCGGGTGCCGCGACGGCCGCGCTCCCGACGTTGGTCACCGCGGTGAACTCCACCGTCTGCATGGGCGTGCTTTGGAAGGCCCGACGCAGAAAGAAGGTGAGGCTGCCCGGTTGGTCGGCATCATCCGCCCCCAGCACCGTCACCCGCACTTCGTCCGGTTTGTCGGGAGCCACGTGGATGATGTTGTCGAAAGGTTCGTCGTCGCCGGCAAGCCGGATGCGGGTCGGCATTTGTTCGGCCGGCAGGGCGATTCTCGCCACCCGCGACTGGCCCGGTGGCAGATAAATCTGAAGCTCCTCGCCGACCTGTGCTCCGTTTCCGCCAATCCACGAAAGCCGGAACAATTCATTGGTGGAATCGCTGGCGTTGCTCACAAACACCCTGGACTCGTTGGTCGCAGTCAAGGTCAGCGCGGCGGCGGCGTCACGGGCCACCGGATGCAGGCCGGCATTCGAAGTGCCGACGCCCTCGAGCGACCGCAGCTCGACCGTCAGCCGGGCGGGCCAGTTGAAGCCCGCGAGGCCCTCCAGGTGGCTGCCCTCCTGCAGGTCGCTGATCACAACGATGCGTCCTGTCATCGTGTCCGCGCCGGCCTGTTCCCGGCTCCGCGCATCCTCGATCAATTCGGCGGCCGTCACCAGCGCCTTGCCCAAATGCGTGCCGGCCTGGCTGAAAGCCGCCGTGCTCAGGCGTTCGCGCCAGAGTGTTCCGCGGCGGGATGAATCCGCCCGTGCCCAGTCGTCGAAGGAAACCAGGGTGGTCACCTGGCGGTCGAAGCCCAGCAGCGTAACCTGGCGCGCCGAACGAAACTCGTCCACCAGCTCGCGGGTGAGGTCGGTTGCGTCCGACCAAAGGTCTCCCCGTTGCATGCTGGCGCTGGTGTCGAGGAGCACGGCCACGATTTCACCCGCCTGGCTGGAGTCCGCCGCATCGGCGGGCGACTTGAAAAAGGGCCGGGCAAAGGCGGCGGCCAGCAGCAGCAGGAGCAGCACGCGCAGGGCAAGGAGCAGCAGGTGTTCGAGACGGCTGCGTCGCTTCACCTTGGGCTGCGTCGCCTGCAGGAACATCAGCGAGCTGAACTGCTTTCGCTTGCGGATGTGCTGCCGGACGAGATGGAAGATGATCGGCGCCGCGATGGCGAATGCTCCGATCCAGAACCAGGGCGCGAGGAAGCTCATGCGGCGCGGGGTTGTTGGAGCTTGCGGACGTTCAGCGGCGCCCGGCGGCTGCGGTCCTTGAGGAACTCCAGAAGCAGCAGGTCCAGCCGCGTGTCGGTGGTCACCAGATGGTAGTCGATGCCCAGTTCGCGGCAGGTGGACTGGATCCCTTCCCGATGCGCGGCAAACCGTTCCACGTAGCCGTCCCGCACCTCCTGCGGATTGATGTATATGTCGCGGTTCGATTCCATGTCGCGGTAGAGCATCGCCTCCTCGAAGCCGAAATCCAGCTCGGCGGGATCCACCGTGTGAAAGACCACCATCTCATGGCCGGCGGCCTTGAGGTGGGTCAGTTCCTTGTTCACGCCGTCAATCGGGGCCATCAGGTCCGAGATGATCACCAGCAGTCCGCGTTTGCGGGTGAGGGCGGCGATCCGTTCGAGCGGTCGGACCAGGTTCGTGCTGGTCCCCTCCGGAGCGCGTTCGAGCGCAAGCATCAGGCGGCGGAGATGACCGGGCCGGTTTCTCGCCGGCAGATACTCGCGGATCTCCTCGTCAAACAGCAGCAGCCCCGTGGCGTCGCCCTGCTTGTTGAGAAAGCAGGCCAGCGTCGCGCCGAGCGTCCGCGCGTAATCCGCCTTGGTGTAGCTCAGGCTGGTGAACTGCATGGAACGGCTGTTGTCCACCAGAAGATGGCAGCGGAGGTTGGTCTCGTCCTCGAACTTCTTCAGGTACTCGCGGTCGGAGCGCGCGAGCAGTTTCCAGTCGAGATAACGGAGATCGTCACCGGGCACGTAGAGCCGGTATTCCGTGAACTCGACCGAGAAACCGTGGTAGGGGCTGCGGTGAAGGCCGTGCCAGAACCCCTCGACGACCGCGCGGGCCCGCAGCTCCAGATTGCGGATGGCCATCAGCGACCGGTTGTCGATGAACTGGTGCTGGGCGATTTCTTTGGACGTGGGCATGCCGGTGAAGTGGTTCAGCGTTCAGCATTCGGCGGCTGGCGGAGGGTGTTCATTTGCGGCGGGTCGAGCGGCCGGTTACTTCACGGTTTCCAACACCCGCTCCACGAGCTTCTCCACGGTGATGCCTTCGGCTTCGGCCCGGTAGTTGAGCAGCACCCGATGTCGCAGAACCGGTTGGGCCAATGCCTGGATGTCCTCCCTTACCACATGGGTGCGGCCCTCGAGCAGCACCCGGACCTTGGCGCCCAGGATGAGGAACTGGCCGGCCCGGGTGCCGGCGCCCCAGTTGACCCATTCATTCACGAAATCCGCCGTGCCCGCCTGGTGGGGACGGGTGGCGGCGACCAGCTTCACCGCGTAGCGGACCACCTCTTCCGCGACGGGGACCTTGCGGACCAGTTGGTGGAACTGCAGCACGTCCTCGCCGGTGAACAGGGCGTCGATGTTTCCACTCATGGGCGAGGTGGTGCGCTGCACGACGCTCACCTCGTCCTGCTCGGGCAGGTAGTTGATCACCACGTTGAACATGAACCGGTCGAGCTGCGCCTCGGGCA
>DNDP01000356.1:9270-9521 GCA_003484235.1 Verrucomicrobiales bacterium | reverse complement strand
GCCCCGTCAATCGTCGTCGCCCCGCTGAAGTTCAAAGCCAGGTCGTTTCCACCGCCGGTAACCGCACCACCGAAGGTCGGTGTCCCGCCGACGAAGGTGGTGGCCGTGCCCAGAGTCACAGCATTGATGGTCGTCGCGTGGGTGCCGGTTGCCCGGCCGATGATCAGCCCGGCCGCCGTGACCTGATTGAGCTCGGCCTGGGCCAGACTGAAGTCACCGGCGCCGCCCGCGATGCCGATCGTGCGGGCATA
>DNDP01000356.1:8622-9131 GCA_003484235.1 Verrucomicrobiales bacterium | reverse complement strand
GATGTTGAGTCCGCCGCCAGCCGTGATCTGGTTGAGTTCCGCCTGCGCAAGGCTGAAATCTCCCGCCCCGCCGGCAATGCCGATCGTGCGGGCATCGGTGCCCGGCTGGAGCCTGACCGTTCCCGCTCCCGAATTGATGGTGCCGGTGATCGCCGCATCCGCCGCCGTGATGACAACATTTCCACCCGCGGTGGCCACGGCACTGCCGATGTCGTTTTGGTCGAAGAGGCCGGTATTGTTGGCGTCGCTGTCGGCAATGAAGGTGACGTTGCCTCCGACGGTGGTGATGTCCGCACCGGCTCCCGCCAGGGTGATCCCCGCCGCGGCGGCGAAGGAAACGGCGCCACCATTGGAGTTGATCGCATTGTTCAGCGTGATCGCTCCCGAACCGTTGGCATCGGCATCGGCCGTCAACGTCACCCCCAGCTGGCCAACCGTGGAGGTGATGTCGGCGTTGACGGTGATGTTGCGCGCCGCGCTGAGGGTGAGCGAGGCGTTGCCGCCGGCCG
>DNDP01000356.1:6562-8469 GCA_003484235.1 Verrucomicrobiales bacterium | reverse complement strand
AGCGAGGCGTTGCCGCCGGCCGACTTGGTGATGGACGCCGCGACGGTGATGTCGCCGTCCTGCGCACCGGTGCTGCCGGTGTTGACCTCGACGCTGGTTCCGGCGTTGAGCGAAGTCTGGATCGCATTGCGACTCGCAACCGCCGAATCCGCGGTCGGGGTAAACACGTTCGGGGTGCCGCCGTTGAACGCGCCTCCCGCGTTGGCAAGGTTGTCGATGGTGACATTGCGCGGGTCCAACAGCCAGGTGCCGCCACTGCCGTGCGCGGCGCCGGCGTGCACGAGCCCAAAAGCCTCCAGATGATCCCTGCCGGAAGTTTCCACGAAGCCGCCGTTGCCGCCGAGATCTCCGCCCCGCACGTCGATGGTGCCGTAAAACCGGTTCACCTCGTCGGCCCAGACGATGACCCGGCCGCCATTGCCGCGGCCAGTGGCCCGGGCGGAGATGGTCGCATCCGGCGCCACCACGGTGCGCAGAGCGTTGGGCACCGAAGCATTCAACCCCCGGTAGTCACCGCCCACCAGCACCGTACCGCCCGCCGAACCGCCGTCCGCGTTGACGGAACTCCCGGCCGCGAGCAGCACCTGGTCGCCGGTCACTTCGACGTGTCCACCGGATTTGCCCGAGGCATCCAGCGAACCGGCATTGACCGCCGTGCCGCCGGACGCCCTCAGAAATATTCGCCCGCCGTCCTCGACGATCGTGTTCGCGCGGATCACGCCCTCGTTGTTGATCGCCAATGCCGCAATGTTGCCGCCCGCCGCCTTCAATTCGGCGGTGGTGGCGCGGATGACGGCCTCAGGTCCGTTCTCCACCAGCGCACCATCGATCTCCGTTTCAACGACGAGCCGCTGTTCGCCCGTGTCATAAAGGGTCACCCTGCTGCCCGCCGCCAGGCCGACCAGTCCATCCGGCGCGGAGAGCTCGCCTTCATTGCGGACCGCGCGCGCGACCATGATGACGTCGCCGCCGGGCAGGCCCTCCTTTTCCCGGGCCAGCACGACGCCGCGGTTGACGATGGAGCCGTCCGCCGATCCCTCGAGAGTGAAGGAGAAGCTGTCGCCGCGCATGAAGGATGCCGGGTCGAGCGTAAGCGTGGAGCCGAGAAAGCTCCGGGTGTCGATCACGCCGGTCGGTGTGACGAGAATGCCATTCGGGTTGAGAAGGATGACGCGGCCATTCGACTCGAGGCGCCCGGCGATCACGGAGAGATTCGAGGGATCCATCACGGTGACCCGGTTCAGCACGGCGGCGTTGGCGGAATCGAAGTTGAAACGCGTGAGCTCGCCTTGGTTGATGGAAAAACTCTGCCAGTCGATGATCGCACGATCGGAACGGATCCCGATGTTCATGAGGGGCCCGCCGGCCGGCAGGGGATCCACCGCGCCTGCCACGATGCTCCCGCCGTTGGGGTTGGCAACGGCGATTCCTGTGATCCACGGTGACAGGAAGAAAAGCGTCCGGATCGTACGTAGAGTATTCCTCATAAGACGTTTGGTTTCAGGACGGTATAGGCAGTAGCAAATCCAAAGCGAACGGAGCAAGCCTTTTCGGCCCCAACCACTTCCCGAAGTTTCGCCCTCCCCACTGAAGCAGCCGACCTGCTGACTCAACGTTGTTTGCGCAGCGCGAGGCGGAAGGTCACGTCGTTGAGGCCGAGCGAGAGCACGACCCCGGTTGCCTGCAGGGGAGCGCCGGTGTTGCCCGCTTCGGCGTAGTAGTAACGCGACTCGTTGGCCCCGGTCCCGCGCGCAATCTCGCCCAGACTCGCACTGGCATCAAAGCCGGCCATGACCGCCCCTGCCCGCCATTCATCCACCGTCGGCAGATCGTAGACCCAGTTCGTTCCCCGGAATGCGGGCTGGAAAAGGGCGCGGTCCCGCTCGGTCAGGCGACGGCAGAACTCC
>DNDP01000356.1:5742-6367 GCA_003484235.1 Verrucomicrobiales bacterium | reverse complement strand
TCCTGCTCGTCCCGCGTGACCACCGGGCGGTCGGAGTAGGCGGTCTCGGGGAGCGAGGCGTCCATGATCTGGTTAAACTGTCCGCGTGTCAGTCGGACCAGGCTGATGTACGTGCTCTGCCCCACGAGCTTGCTGAGCGTGATGCCCAGCGAACTCTGGAAGGTCGCCGGAAGGAAGGCCACGTCGGTGAACTGATGCCGGGCGGGCGGTTCGCCCGGCGACACCCGGCGCGCCACCTCAAACTCGCGCTCGGCCTTCTGCTCGTCGTCGGTGAACTCGATGCGGTATTTTCCAGGCGGCAGAAAGGCATTGGTGATGGGCGTGCGCCACATCGTGGTGAAATCCTCCCGCGGCCAGTCGTTGCCACCGGCGAATTCGCTGAGCCGGGCTGCGACCGCCGAGTCCTGCGGAAACAGCTTCACTTTGAGCCCGTCCTGGCCGGTAAGGATGTCCACCGCGCCGTAGTCCAGTTCCCACCGATGGGTCTGCACATTCAGCGGGTCGATGGTGAACTCTTTCACCTGGCTGCCCAGCAACGGATGCCAGGCCTCCAGTTCGTAGGTCCCGAACTTGAGGCTGGTCGGTCCGGTACCGACGCTGAGCTTGTCGCGGGCGCCACGGAGCG
>DNDP01000356.1:834-5568 GCA_003484235.1 Verrucomicrobiales bacterium | reverse complement strand
GGGCGCCACGCAGCGCCGCGGTGGGCGGCTCGACCTGAAGCACCACGCCGTACAGCATCGGCTCGAGCACGACCGGAATGGGAAGCGATCCACCGGTGGCCCGCGAGGCGGTGAGCTGCCTCTCCTTGAAGTGTTCCGCGGAAAAACGGAACACCGTCTGATCACCCGGATTCTGGAGGAAGTGACCGCCGGGCACGCGGGCAACGCTGCCATCAGCGAGCACGCGCTGAATCAACGCGTTGGTGGGCTCGACGGCGAACTCGACCCGCACGTAGTCGAAACGATACGGCAGGTTGGTGCTGCCGCCCGGCCCCACCCGCGTCCGCAGCCGCTGCTCGTTCAGCACGCCAAACTCATTCGAATAGACAAGGGAAAGCTCGTGCGGCACATCCGGAGGCAGGTGGAGCGTGACGTTGGTGGTGTCGGTCGATTTCAGGAACGCCCCGTTGGTGTACACGGTGATGCCCGGCAGATTGCCCGCCAGTTCGACGATGCCGTAAATTGCCTTCAATGGAGGAACCGCCACGTCGTTGGTGATGCCGCTCCGGATGGCGACCAGGTTGGTGAGCGGCTCAAAGCCCGTCCGCTGGAAGACGAACCGGTATTGGGCGTCCCGCGAGGGAAAGGCCATCAGCTGGCGGTCAAGCAGGTTGCCGATCGACCGCACTTCGTCCGTGCCGGCCGCAACCCACAGTTCCGTGCGTGCGGGGTCGTTGTCGGACCAGTCGAATCGCAGCCGGGTATCCTTGGAGAAACCGCGGGGGAACTCGACCACGTTGGTCTCGGGGACCACCCAGTCAATGACCGACTCGGGCCAGGGATAGGGTGGCTGCACCCGGACGGTGATCGAATCGCCACGGCGGAACTTTTCCCAGAATGAATCCGACCGTTCGATCTCCTCGCCCGCATTGTTCCGGTACCGGTAGGTGAGCGGCAGATCGTAGTCGCTGCCAAACTTGACATCGGCGAGGCCGGCGACCGCCCGCTGCAGCACCACGTTCGTGGAGACCAGCGGCTGCACCCGGTTCAGCAGCACCGAGAGCTGCACCGGCGAGAAGCCGCTTTCCGCATCCGGTTTGATGTCCACGTTGTAGAGCTTGTTCGTGATGTAGGGGAGATAGAGGGAGGTGGTTCCGGCGGAGGCGAGCCGAGTACCCTCGGTTTCGCCCGCGAGGACCAGTTCCCCGGGAACGGGACTGCCCGTTTCGCTGACGGCACCGACCCGCAGCTCGGCGATCTCCAGTTCAAAAATGTTCGTCACCTGGCGCCGGGCCTCGGCAGCGCGGCGCTGCGACTCGGGTGCGTTCAACCGCCGGAAGGCACCGGTCGGCTGCAGGGTGATGCGATACTCCAACGGCGTGACCTTGAACACGGCCTGGCCGTCGATCAGGGGCTTCACCTCTCCGGCCGCGGGATCACCGACCGGATACACGGAGACATCGGCCGTCAGCCCGGGCACCTCCGGCACCCGCACCACGATCGTCACCGCCGTGTCACGCAGTCCCCAGACCACGCCAAGGACGATTCCGAGCACAACGGCCGCCGCCGTGGCAATCAACGGCACCTTGGACTTCGGCGGGCGCGGGCGCATCTCGCCAATCCGATGGTCGATGTCGGCCAGCGAAGGACGACGCGCCCCCTCCGATGCCAGCAGTTCCTGGCAGAGAGACCGCCACGAATTGGCGGCCTTGCCGAGCGCGAGCTTCCAGCGGTTCGGATTTCCCTCGGGTGAATTCCAGGCGTCGGCCCAGTTCCAGTCGTCGCCCAGCCTCCTGCCGGCCACGAGCTGAAAGAGGATCCGGCCCAGCGCGAGCAGGTCCCGTTTCTCGAACTCGTCCTCGATGGCCGACGTATCGACCGCGCTCCCCTCCTCCAGCACCGCCGCCGGATCGGTCACCACGATCTCCGTTTGTCCCTCGGCGATCGGCAGCCCCTTGATGAGAACATTTCCCGGGCTCAGCTTGCCGTGCGAACGCCGGCCGCCACTCGGAGCGTCCACCTGCTTGAAGGCAACGGCTCCCCGGGCAACCGCCCGGCAGATCATCCAGAGCGCCAAGGGCGACGCCGCGTTGCCACCAAGCTGGTCCAGCACCTCGTTCAGCGACGCGTCGTAGCGACGTGTCACGTACCAGACTTCACCGGTGTTCAGCGCTTCGACGACCTCCGCCGCCTTGGTCGGCCGGTCGACGATCGGCGCGACCACGTCGTGCCAGTCCTGGGCGACGCGGTCCTGAAAGGAAATGCCGTCGAGCCAGCGGCGGGCGACGGCGCCGGCCTCCGAACCGCCACCGCCGACGGAGACAAGCTTTACGACGTAGCCACCAAGTTCCTGGGATCCCCTTTGATGGGCGAGCAGCACCCGTCCGCCGTGGCCGGACAACGGCTCCTCCGCGACGAACTTGCCGAAAGTTTTGCCCGGGGACATTTCGGGGTGAGGCGGCGCGCCCCGCCGCAGCGGGTTATTGGGGCTTCTGGCCGGTGACCACCTGAAGACCACCGCGGGTCACGATGACCTTCAATTCGTCGGTCTTCACCCAGAACTTGCTGTTGAGCGGCA
The DNA here is from genome assembly GCA_003484235.1 of Verrucomicrobiales bacterium. Classification (GTDB taxonomy): domain Bacteria; phylum Verrucomicrobiota; class Verrucomicrobiia; order Limisphaerales; family RI-55; genus RI-55. The sequence continues at coordinate 3,011 of DNDP01000356.1, read as the reverse complement.
GGATCCGGCGCCGCGGGTCGGCGTTGCCCGGGGCATCCTGCGGCTTGCCCATGCCGGGCAGGTCGGCGATGACGAAAAGGTCGCTCACGCCGCGCTCCTTGATCCAGCGGGTCCAGAGCTCGTCGTCATCGGGCAGCGTCTGCTTCTCGCCGCCCTTCGAGAACTGCATGGTGTGCTTGATCGAACTCGCGCGGAGCGGATCGGCATCACCCCAGTATTCCGTCACCGACTTCATCTCGAGCTGGCTTCGCTGGCTGGCGTTCACGCCCACGAGATCGACGAGCACCCGCTGGCCATTGAAGGAGGAATCCGTCTCGATCACCACGTTGTAGGGGCGTACCCCCTTGCAGCCGGTGAGCGGCAGAGCCAGGAGGAGGGCGGCAAACAGCGCGGCCGAGCGGACGTTGAAGCGTTCAAGGTGTTTCATGGAAGAAGATCTTTGAGGGGTTCAAGGTTCGCCTGGAACGCCGGACACGGCAATGACACGGCACCCGTGCCAGACCGCCAACCAACCTGTCCGCCGTTCTTCATGGAAGAGAATGTGCCTTCCCAACCGGCTGGTTGACAACCTCCAAAAAGCTGCGGCGGCAGGGGCATCGACGCGAATCCACTTCGTCGATGATCTGAAAAAAGCAAAAAGCCGGCGGCCGATCGGCCGCCGGCTCGACTCAGTTGATTTCAACCGACCTTGGCAGGCGCGAAACCATCCCGGTAATCCCGCGAGACGATGGTTTTGTTCGCCTCATCGTGGTTCGTGAACCGGAAGTTCGCACCGTCCCAGCGCAGTTCCTGGCCGGGATAACGCGTGGCCTTGACTGACAGCAGCGCCGGCTCCGTGATCCGCCAGCCGATCTCGAACGGTGTCCACAGCGGCTTCTTAGCGCCGAGGCAGTTGTCCGCCCAATCCTTCCAGTGGTCGCGCGGCTCGGTCTTCGGATACGGCTCGTCATCCACTTCCTTGCCCTTGCGGAAGACGGTGATGCGTCCGTCGGCCTGCAGCAGCAACGTCCCCTCCTCGCACACGACCATGGTGTGATTGGCACCGACCTTGGTCGGGGGCAGGTTCAGCGCGGCGAAGGAGGGCAGCAGAGCGTCGTCGTTGTAATGCACCACGAACTTCTCGCGTACAAACTTCCCGCCGCCGGGATAGGTGATCGTGCTGAGGTTGTGCGCCGTGTGCGAATCGCTCGGCGGCTTGGGCGTGTGGGTGATGACGGCCTCGGGCGACGGCAGGTCGTAGGCGAAGTAAAGCAGATCGAGCAGATGGCAGCCCCAGTCGGCAAGCTGGCCCCCGCCCGTTTCCCAGTAGGTGCGCCAGCGCCGCGGCGCCAGATCTTCACTGTAGGGCATCTCCTGGGTCAACGGCCCGCGCCACAGGTTCCAGTCCAGCGTGCTCGGCACCGGCTGCGCCGCCGTGTATTTGGCCCACGGATCGGCGAAATAGTGTCCGCGCGACACGCCGCCGGTCCAAACAAAGGCCTCGATCGGCCGGCCGAGTTGGTTGTTGCGCAGCATCTCCACCGACGCCATGCGGCCGCGGTTGCAGGCGCGCTGGTTGCCCATCTGGGTGACCAATCCCGGCCGTGCCGCGAGCCCGTCGCGGATCATCCTGAGCTCGGACAGCTGATGCACCAGCGGCTTCTGGCCGTAGATGTGTTTGTTGTGCTGGATGGCGGCCATCATCATCGGCGCGTGATGAAAGTCCGGCGTATCGACGATCACCGCGTCAAAGTCGCCCACCCGGTTGGCGAAGGCCTCGCGGTAGTCCTTGGTCGTCCAGGCCGTCGGGTGTTCCTTCTTGATCTTATCCAGTTCGACGGCATCCACGTCGCAGAAACCGGCCCACTCGACCCGCTCATGTCCCTTGAGGCCGCCCCGCTGCATGCCGCCGATGCCGCCAACGCCGATCTGGAAGATCCGCAGCCTGGAATTCTTGTTGGTTTGGGCCCGCGCGGCGAAGGAAAGCGAGGCGATGCCAGCCGTGGCAATGGCGCCCGTCTTGAGAAAACTGCGCCGGGTAACGGGAGATCGATGAGATGGAGATTCGTTTGTCTTCATAGTGGGTGGCTGAATACTGCACGAATCCTCCGTAGCCTCAAGCAAAAGACAGGCGTGGCCCGCAAGATCGCCGCAAGGGCGATGTCGCGCCGCCAGCCACACTGCGATTGACGCCGGCC
>DNDP01000356.1:0-590 GCA_003484235.1 Verrucomicrobiales bacterium | reverse complement strand
TCGACTGCCTCCCGCCAAAACGAAACGTTGACCGCCGGAAAAAAATGCAAAGAGTAGGCGCGTTCCCAGTCATACCGGCCGTAAAAGACTCAACCGGATTTCAACCATGCAAAAGTCATCCTCCCCCAACCTGAACCGTCGTCGCTTCCTCCAGACCACCGGCGCCGGTGTCGCGCTGTTCAACATTCTGCCCGGCAGCGTGCTCCGCGGTGCGGAGACCTCGCCCAACGCGAAGCTCAACATCGCCGGCATCGGCATCGGCAGCCGCGGGGGCGCCATCATCGGCGAGGTCGCTTCGCTCGGCCACAACATCGTCGCCCTCTGCGACGTGGACGAGAACTACGCGGCGAAGGAGTTCGCCAAATACCCGAACGCGAAGCGCTTTGTCGACTACCGCGACATGCTCGACAAGATGGGCAAGGAGATCGACGGCGTGATGATCGGCACGCCGGACCACACCCATACCGTGATCGCCCTCGAGGCGATGCGCCGTGGCAAGCACGTCTACTGCGAGAAACCGCTCGCCCACAAGGTCGAGGAAATCCGCAAGCTCATGTCCGTCGCCCGTGAGACCAAGGTGGTCACCCAGC
>DNDP01000354.1:11348-13867 GCA_003484235.1 Verrucomicrobiales bacterium | reverse complement strand
GCGGAGGCCGAGACTAGGTCGACGCCGGCGCGCGCAACATCACGGTCGAGGTCCAGGCCGGCGGCCGGGCGTTGATCCGGGTGACCGATGACGGCTCGGGGATGAACCGCGACGACGCGTTGATGGCGCTCGAACGGCACGCCACCAGCAAGATCGAGCGCGCGGAGGACCTGCTGGCGATCAGCACGATGGGTTTCCGCGGCGAGGCGGTGCCGAGCATCGCCAGCGTGAGCCGGTTCACGTTGACGACCCGCGAAAGCGGGGATCAGACCGGGGAGGCGACACAGATTCTGATCAACGGCGGCAAGGTCATCGACGTAAAGGCGGCGGGCGCCCCGGCCGGCACGAGCGTCGAAGTCCGGCAGCTCTTCTTCAACCTGCCGGCGCGGCGGAAGTTCCTGCGGGCGGCGGAAACCGAGTTCACGCACATCCAGCACTACTTCACGCTCGCGGCGCTGGCACACCCCCAGGTGGGCTTCGTGCTGATCCGCGACGGGAAACAGCTGCGTCACCTGCCGGCCGTGACCGGCACGGATCCCTTGCCGGCGCTCGGCGAACGGCTTCGTGCCCTGCACGGAAGCGGTCTCCAGCTCCTGGCCGTGGATCACCACAGCGAACTCAAGGAGCGGATCGCTGCGGATGAGGACGGCACGGGCGACGTAACGACGCCGGTGGTTTTCCGGCTCTGGGGATTCATCGGTGCGCCGGGTGTCTCGCGGTCGAACCGTGACGATCAGAATGTGTTCGTCAACCGCCGGCCGGTCGAAAACCGCGGCATCAACTACGCCCTGCTGGAGGGCTATCACACCGCGCTGATGAAGGGCCGTTACCCGGTCTGCTGCCTGTTCCTGGAAATCGATCCGGCGGCGGTGGACGTGAACATTCACCCGGCCAAGCGCGAGGTGAAGTTCCGCGACGAACGGGCGGTGCGAGGGGCGGTGACCCGTGCCGTTCGCGAGACGCTGCTGGCGTTTCACACGCGGTCGCAGAACGCGACGGTGGAGGCGCGGACAAAGCCCGTGGAACCGGCGGATGATGCGGTGGATGTCAGCCCCGTCGCACCCGAGGCGAAACAGTCGCCGTTGTTTCCCCTGCCCAAGCCCAGTGCGCCGCCCACGGATCTTTTTCGAAACACGGGCAAAGCGCGGCCCTTGCCAGGCACCGAGCCGGAAAGCGAACCGCCGACGCCCTCGCCGGCCATTACTCCTCAGAATATAGTCCGATCAGTTCCAACTGCGGGCGCTTCCACCCCTGCTCCCAATCTCCCTCCGGCGCAGTCGCCCGTCGCGCCTGGCGGCGCGGTTCCGCTGCTGGCCGTGCCGTTGAGGTTGCTGGGCGTTGTCGGCAAGCTCTACGTCGTGCTCGAGTCGGACCGCGGGCTGGTGCTGCTCGACCAACACGCCGCGCACGAGCGGATTCTCTTCGAGCAGATGCTCCAGCGGCTGGAGAAAGGCGACGCGCCTTCCCAGCGGCTGCTGTTGCCGGAGACGGTGGAGCTCTCGGCTCGGGACGGCCAGTTCATCCGCGAGAACCTGAAGTCGCTCGTGCGGCTGGGGATCGGGCTGAGCGAGTTCGGCGAACGGACCTTCCTGCTCGATGCCCTGCCGCCGATGGTGAAGGCGCGCGATCCGCGGCAGTTCGTGGTCTCGCTGATTGACGAGCTGAAGGCCGCCGGCAGCGGAGTGAACACCTTGCGGCTTGGTGAAGACGTGGTGGCCAAGACCGTGTGCCGGCACGCGGTGAAGGCGAACGACGCACTGTCCGGACCGGAACTGGAGAAGTTGGTGGAGGATCTGCGGCACTGCGAAATGCCTTACACATGCCCGCACGGCCGGCCGACGTTGATCGAGATGAACTTCCGCGAGCTGGAAAAGAAGTTTGGGCGGGTGCAGTGACGGGCTTCTCGGAGCGGGCGATGCATCAGACGAATCTCCAGAAACCGGTTGGTGGCGATCATGATCGCCTTCCTGGCCTTCGTCATGGAATGCGGTGGCAAAGCGCAGCGGCGACACCGCTCTCGAGCCCGCATGATCTTCCACGTGGCTCCAAAAGATCGGCGGCCCCACAAAGCGGCGTGGCGCTCCGCTTCCCGCCGCACTCCAAGCCCTCACGGAGCGCGGTGTCCAGCCTGCCGAGCTGCGATTTGCGTGGCAAGGGGAGGCCGCAATGAGCCCTGAATACCTCTTTGTCTATGGCACGCTGCGGCGGGATGGGGGGCATGAGATGAGCCGTTTTCTCGCGGCTCACGCCGAGCATCTTGGCCCGGCGACGTTTCAGGGACGGATGTACCGGATCAGCTGGTATCCGGGCGTTGTCCCGTCTGCGGATCCTGCCGATCGCGTGCATGGGGATCTCTTTGAGCTGGGCGATGCCGCCACCGCGTTGCCCAAGCTGGACGACTTCGAAGGCGTGGGGCCCGGCCATGTCAAACCGCAGGAATACATCCGGCGACCGGAGTGTGTGACCCTGCCGGATGGCCGAAGCGTCACGGCCTGGATCTATGTGTTCAACCGGCCGGT
>DNDP01000354.1:3694-11134 GCA_003484235.1 Verrucomicrobiales bacterium | reverse complement strand
GACTTGCAGTAGCGGATGCTCTCGGCGATCTCGGCCTTCTGGTAATCCTGCTCGGCCTGGCGGCGTTCGACTCCCTCCGGTGCCTTCCAGGCGTCGCGCGGTTTGCCGGTCTTTGCCCAACCGACAAAGCGGGCGAGGGTTGGCGCCTTCATCTCGGGGAACTGCTCCCAGAAGCCGCCCTCAAGGAAGGGGATCTCGCGGTTGAAGCCCGAAATGGTCTCGATGTGCACCGGCACGCCCGGGCAGAGCTCGGCGAAGCGTTTGAAGTAGGCGACCCAGTCCACCATCCCGGCGCCCATGGCGGTCCACTGCGCGGTGACGCCCTTTTCCGAAGCCCATACCGCGGAATCGCGGAGGCTGGTGGTGACGGCGTAGGGGCCGAGCACCTCGAGGCTTTCCATCGGGGTCTCCATGGTCCAGACGGCGTTGCCGGCGTCGAGGTTGGCGCCCATGTACTCCTTACCGCCGGCCTCTTCGATCAGCGTGACCACCTCGTGCGCCTGCATGTCGCCGGCGTGGTTCTCCATCGCAATCTTCACGCCCGCGTCGATGGCCTGCGAGCGGCAGGCCTTGCAGACCTTCACCGTGTCCATGATGCGGGCCATGATGCCACCCTCGGTCCGGCGGTCGCCGCCGTTGCCCAGGATCACGCGGATCACCGGCGAGCCAAGCGCCTGCGCGACGCGGATGCTCAGCCGCAGATGCTCCTCGGCCGTGCCCCATTTGTCGCGAAAGGTCGTGGACGTCGGGCAGATGCTCCAGGTGCCGACATGGATCTGGAGCCCCTGATCGGCGGCCTTCCGGCGGACGTCCTGCAGGTAGGGGGTTTCAAGGCTCTTGAAATGCTCGAGGTCGGACATGAACAGCGAGTCGCAACCGAGCTTCACCGAGTAGTCGATGTGCTCCTCGACCATCCAGTTCATGGCACGTACGGCAAAGTTGTCATAGCCGAGCTTGATGCCGGACTTCGCGGGGGCGGCCTTCAACCCGAGCAGGGGCGAGGACACCGCTGTGGCGGCGCCGGCGGCGGCCAGGGTTTTCAGGAAATCACGACGGGGCAGTTGAGGCTGGGAGATGTTCATGGCAATCACTGGTGATGGGCAAAGTTCGCAGCAGCCATGGGAGGAAGGCAAGAGTCAATCTGGGACCGCTTCGCAGCAGGATGCTGCCATCCAGCCCGCCGGTCCGGCAGGGTTGAAGAACCAAATCCGGGGCTGGCCATTTCCAGGCCGCTGAACCATAGTGCGCGGCTTTCAGCCACGATCTATGTCGAAGCACAAGTCAGTCAGATCCAGCTCCCGAACGGGTGGAGCCGCGAAGGGAAAACCCGCCGCCAGCGGCTCCGCAGCAGTCTTCTGGGCGATCGGGATCGTCGCCGTGGTGCTGGGAGCATTCCTGTACCTGCGGTCGCTGAGCCCCAGCCAGCCCCTGAATTCGGGATCGACCACGCCGGTGGCATCCAGTTCGCCGCTCCCCGCTGCGCCGGCTCCGGCACCGGCGGCGCCGCTGGTCAATTCTCCGGGCACCGCGGCCCTCGAACCGGAGACACCAACGGAGCCGCCAATCGACATGAACAGCGTCTCCGACCTGCTCAATTTCGGCAATCTGCTGCTCAGCGAAGGCAAACTTGAGGAGGCGGAACGGATCTATCGGCGGGCGATCGACGTGAATCCGGACGATGAGGACACGCATTTCAACCTCGCCATCGCCCTCAACCGCCAGGGCCGGGTCGAGGAGGCGGTCGCCGCATACGAGGAGGCGCTGACCATTTTTCCCGACTACGTGGAGGCGCAGCACAACATCGCCAACGCGCTGCTGTCACTCGGCCGGACCAATGACGCGATCGCCCGGCTGGAGGAGGCGGTGGCTTTGAACCCGGATTACGGTCCCGTCCTCAACAATCTGGGCCGGATCCGGGCGCTGGGCCAGGAATGGGACGCCGCCATCGAACTCCTCGCCCGGGCCGTCGAGGTGGATCCCGAGAACTACGAGTACAATTTCAATCTCGGCACCACGCACCTGCGCAAGGGCGATTTTCCCAAAGCGGTCGACGCCCTCGGGAAGGCATCCGAACTCAAGCCGCACGATCCGTTGACCGTCAATCTGCTTTCCCAGGCCCTGGCGTTCAACAAACAGCCGGATCGCGCGATGGAGATCATCTCCACCACCCTGCAGGTGCACCCGAACAACGTGGAGCTGCTGTTCAACCTCGGCCAGATCCAGCTCCACAACGGCAGACCGGAAGCGGCAAAGGACACCTTCCTGCGCGTCTCCGTGCTGGCGCCCGAGTTCAAGGCGGCAAAATCCGCGATGGCGCAGGCGCAGGCGGCCATGGAAAAGCAGGCCACCCCGCCTCCGCTCAAGTCGGCACCCTGATTTCGAAGGGTGCCGGCGGACGCCCTGACCGGCATCGACACCGCGTCACGACCGGGATATGCACTTCCCATGCGCTGCGTAATCACCGCGGGCCCCACCTACGAACGGATGGATGACGTCCGCCGGCTCACCAACTTTTCCACCGGCCGGCTGGGCATCGAGCTGGCCGCCTTTCTCCACGCCCGCGGCCACGACGTGGTTCTCCTCGTCGGCGAGCAGGCCACCTGGCCCGGTGAACGCCGCGCCGGAACGGTGGTTGCGTTCTCGACCACGCAGGACCTGTTGGATCAGTTTACCGTGCTGCGCGGGGAGAGCGTGGGCGCCGTCTTCCATGCGGCGGCGGTGAGCGACTTCCGATTCGGCAAGGTGTTCGAGCGGGATGCCGATGGCCGGCTGCATGAGCTGAAGGAGGGCAAGGTATCCACCCGGCAGGGAACGCTCATGGCGGAGCTGGTGCCCACGCCCAAACTGATTTCCAGGCTTCGCGAGTTCTTTCCCAAGGCGGCGATCGTCGGTTGGAAGTTCGAGGTGGATGGCGATCGCTCCTCCGTGCTGGCAAAGGCCCGCGCCCAGCTGGCGGACAACGGCACCACGGCCTGCATCGCCAACGGTCGCGCCTACGGGGAGGGCTTTGGGATCGTCACCCCCGACGGTTCGTGCCGGCAGGTCAACGACCGAGAAGCGTTGTTCGGAGAGCTGGAACGGCTGGCGACCGCTCTCGGTAAATCCTGACTCGGGGGTCCCCCGGGCAACCACGCAGGTCCGCAGCTGCGGGACCGAAATCATCAAAGCTCCAGCTCGCGCAGACGCCGGAGGCCCATCCACAAGGGCACCACGCCGAGGAGGGTCGAGAGGAGCAGGAACATGCCGGTGCCCACGACCACGTTCGGCAGCGGCACGCCGTCGCCGGTCACCCGCCAGGGCGACCCCATGACGAGCAGCGTCACCGAGGCGACGATGTAGAGGAAGCTCATCACCAGGCAGAACGTCCCGCCGAAGCCGCTCACGATCTTGCTCGGGTTCTCCTCCTTGAAATTGGGATACAACACGCCGAAACCGACCGCCATGGCCGTGAGTGTGAAGGTCATCACCGTCACGGCGACCCCGAAGAACACGGTGCGCTCCAGCGGCAGCCGGAGCATGTGGCAGGAGGTGGCGATCAGCGTGAGCGTGATGAAGAGTGCCGACAGAAACGCCAGCCAGAACTTGATGTTGACCACGCGGACCAGGCCGAGCGGCGCCATGCCGACGATCCAGATGCGTTTGCCCTCGAGCGAGAACTGCGGATAGACGAAACGGGTGGTGAGGGTCGCGAGGTTCAGAGAGCAGGCGCCCAAGTTCAGATAGGAGACGACGAACACCCAGAACGGGTTGTTCGCCTGCTGGGTGAACTGCCGGAGGTTGATGATGTAGAGGCCCAGCAGTCCGAACAGGATCAACGTCTGGGCCCACTGCGAGGTGTCACGCCAGAACATGCGGACGTCCTTCACCAGCAGCGCCCGGGTGCCGGGATGCAGAAACCACAGCAACCGCGCGAGCCGGTCGAGCGGACCCGCCGAGTAATGGAACTCCGTCTGGCGCTCCTGCAGCCGGCGGAACCAGCGCCACTGGCCGAGCGCGCTGCCGCGGCTGTTGACCGCCGAGGCCGCCTCGTAGAAGGGCGATCCCATCCGGGTGAAGACCAGCATGCCGAAAAAGAGCACGTTGCTGAGCAGCACGAGGGCGAAGAAGGCTGCGGCCGACCGCGCGCCATCCGCCCAGTTCAGCACGCCGGCCGACAGCCAGTAGCTGGGCAGCAGCGGAAACTGCACGAACTTCGTGTTGCTGAGCATCTGGTCGAGGATGTTGTAAACGCGTGCCTCGAGCTGTTCGTCGCTGAAATGCTCCGGCTGCATCAACAGCGGCACCCCGATCAGCGCCACCGCCAGCACACTGAGAATGACGACCTGGAACGACCGCCGGTCGAGATACCGCGCCACAATCACCGCCACGCACGAGCCGGCGATGCCAGGCAGCAAGATGAACAGGACCAGAAAGACCACCGTGATCAGGTAGAAGTGCCACGACTGGTCGCGCACCAGCCCGAACGCCGCCAGCAGCGGCGCGATCAGGAACAGGAACGCCCACGACGCGAGCAGCGTCGATTCGACGAACTTCCACCGGTAGATGGTGTGCGTGGGTATCGGCAGCGAAAGCAGGAAGGAGGTTTCCCGGTTGCGGAAAAGGTTGCTGTAGCCGATAACCAGGTTCGAGACCAGCAGCAGCAGGAAGAGGAAGGCGAACATCAGGAAGATCAGCCGCTCCGTCAGCAGCGTCCCCAGGCCGGTGAACCGGTTGGCGAAATTGAGCCCGTGATAGAACAGGAAGAAGGCGATCACGCAGTAACCGACGATAAACGCGGCAATCAGCGCCACCAGCAGCCGTGACTGCTCGGTGACCGACCGCAGCCGGCGTCCGGCCTGCACCAGCCAGACCCGCGCCAGCAGGCGGAAGGGGGACGGCGGACGGGCGACCGGACTCAAGGGCATGCGGATATGTCGTGAGAGTTTGCGGTTTGAGCAAGTGGAAACTTCGCCGGCGGCCAGGTTTCCGAGGCATATTGGATGGATTGGACCGTCATTGGGGCGACGTGACACGGGGCAGTACGCCCGCTAGATTGCCGGCCGCGATGCGCTTTGGCCCGCTCCAGTTGAAGTCCAACCTGTTCCTCTCGCCGCTGGCGGGCTACACCAACCTGCCCTTCCGCCTGAACGTGCGCGAGATCGGCGGCATCGACCTGGCCACCACCGACCTCGTCAACGCCCGCTCGCTGCTGGAGAAGAACCGCAAGGCGTTCAAGCTGATCGAGACGTGCCCCGAGGATTCACCGCTGGCGGTGCAGCTGTTCGGCAGCGTGCCCGGAGAGATGCGCGAGGCCTCCCAGTACCTCGAATCGATCGGCGTGCATTCGATCGACATCAACATGGGCTGCCCGGTGAAGAAGGTCTGCCGCGTCGGCGGCGGCTCGGCCATGATGACCGAGTTGGAGAAGACCGCCGCGCTGGTGAAGGGGATGGTCGAGGGGGTGAAGATCCCGGTCACCGCCAAGATGCGGCTCGGTTGGGACGACGAGAATCTGACCGCCCCGGACCTCGTTCGCGCGCTGGAAGACGTCGGCGTGGCCGCCGTGTTCGTGCATGGCCGCACCCGCGAACAGGGCTTTTCCGGCCGGGTGAACCTCATGGGCATCCGCAAGGTCGTCGAGGCCGCGCGCTGCATCCCGGTGATCGGCAACGGCGACGTCACCACGCCCGAAGCGGCGCAGCACATGATCAACGAGACCGGCTGCGCGGGCGTCAGCATCGGCCGCGGCGCGTTCTACGATCCGTGGATCTTCCGGCGCACGCGGCACTTCCTCGAACGCGGCGAACTGCTGCCGGAGCCCTCGCTGGAGGAGCGGGTGCGCGTGATGTGCCGGCATCTGGACCGGATGATCGAGGTGTTCGGCGAGGAGCACGGCTGCCTCCTGTTCCGCAAGGTGGCGCCCTGGTACGCCAAGCGGTTCGGCCCGGCCAAGCCCTTCAACAAGCAGGTCGTGCAGGTTTCCTCCCGCGCGCAGTTTCACGGGATCCTCGCGGAGTATCTGAGCTGGCGCCGGCAGTTTGTGGATGATACGGGCGAGCTGCTGCCCCGATATCAGCTTTCGCCGATGGTGGCGTCTTTCATGGAAGGCGACGACGAGCCGGCAGTAGCGCAGCGTACGGCCATCCCGGTGCCGAAAGGACCGGTCGAAGTCTGGTAGGAGCGTTCAACATGGAATCAGAAATCGAGTTTCGCACGCTGGCCGAACTGAATGCCCGGCTGGATCACGTCAGGCAGGCACCGACCGATGGCGGTGCGCTGGTTCAGATCGTACGACGACCGGTGGTTGGGGAGCGTGAATTGCTGGAAGAGGCTGAGTTGAAGGCTGCGACCGGTCTCGTCGGGGATCGCTGGGCGCAATCCTGCTCGCGGCGGCTCGAATCCGGCGAACTGAATCCCGATTCGCAGATCACCATCATGGGCGTGCGGGTGTTGGAACTTTTAACCGACGATCGTGACCGTTGGCCGCTGGCCGGCGACAACCTGCTGGTGGATCTGGACCTTCGCGCGGGAAACCTGCCGGCGGGCCAGCGGCTGCGGATCGGGACCGTGCTCCTGGAGATCACCGCCCATCCGCATCTGGGCTGCGCCAAGTTCCGGCAGCGGTTCGGAGCGGACGCCTTGAAGTTTGTGAACTCGCCTGCCGGTCACGAGCTGCGGCTGCGGGGAGTTCACGGCCGGGTGATTGAGGCCGGCCGGCTGCGGGTGGGTGATCGAATCGAGAAGCGATGACGTGGGCCGCACCGGCTCAGTGCGTCATCGTGTAGAAGAGGATGTTGATCCCGATCGGGTAGGAGTATTTCTCGGAAAAATTCTCGAAGAACCACTGGCTCACGCCCTCCTCCTCCCAGCCGTCGGTGATGTCGGTGTTCCAGCAGATCAACGCCATGATCCGGCCATGGTCGTCCAGATAGGCGCGGAACTGGGCGGGCTGGGGCGTTTCCCTGATCTCGTATTCCCAGGTGCGGTAGAGCCCCTCCGCGTTCATCGTGGCATGGGCGGAATCCTCGCTCGGCACCTGAGGCGCTCCCGGCAGCGGAAACACCGCACTGAAGATTGGATGGTCATCGGTCAAAGTGACCGGCTCGCGGCCCGGCAGCACGCGCTTCATCTGGTCGTAGATGTGTTCCCACATCCGGTCACCCCAGAAGTCGTCGATCATCAGGAAGCCGCCGTTGAGCAGGTAGTTTCGCAGCGCCTCCGCTTCGGCCTCGTCGAAGTAGACCGACCGCGGATCGACCATCAGGATGAACGGATGCGCGGGCAGCCGGGGATCGGTGAGCGGCATGTGGTCGGGATCCGGCTTGACCGCCATCGAGGTGAGCTGATGCAGGCGCCAGGTGAAGTTGAAGTCCGCATTGGGGAAGTCGGTCCCCCATCCCCGGCCGCCGTAGAATTCGGCGCGCACGAAGGTCAGATGATCTCCGGCAAACCGGTCGTTGA
>DNDP01000354.1:0-3462 GCA_003484235.1 Verrucomicrobiales bacterium | reverse complement strand
AACTGCGCCTCCGCCGCCAGCCCCCACAGCACCACTGCACACACCAGCCAGCGGATGGGATGGCCGGGATGGTGGCGGTTGATCATGCCTTACTCCTGACGGGTCTCGGACGGAGGCGGTTTCAAAGCTTCTAGGGCTTCCTCGAAATCCTTGGGCAATTCCGCCCGAAATGTCAGCTCTATTCCTGAACGGGGATGGTTGAAGGCGATCGAATGTGCGTGGAGCATCTGGCGTGGTGCGACGTAGCCGGTCAGATCCTTGAGCCGGTTGTTCTGCCGCTTGCCATAGGTCGCGTCGCCCACCAGAGGAAAGCCTATGTATTGGAAATGCACCCGGATCTGGTGGGTGCGACCGGTGTGGAGGTGTGCCTCCACCAAGGTGGCCCCCTGATAGCGCTGCAGCACCCGGTAGCTGGTGTGGGCGGCCCGGCCGTGCTCCCCCTCGCGCACCGCCATACGCTTGCGATGGCTCGGATGGCGTGCAATGGCGGCCCGGATGTTTCCCGAGGGCGGCACGCTGTCGCCGCAGAGGAGTGCGAGGTAGATCTTCTCCATCGACCGGTCGGCGAACTGTTTGGCCAGCCCGAGGTGGGTGAAGTCGTTCTTGGCCACCACCATGCAGCCGCTGGTGTCCTTGTCGAGCCGGTGGACGATGCCCGGCCGGGCCACGCCTCCGACACCGCTCAGTTCCCCCTCGCAATGATGGAGCAGGGCGTTCACCAGCGTGTGCTCCTCGTGTCCATTGCCGGGATGCACGACGATCCCCGGCTCCTTGTTCAGGACAATCAGATCGCTGTCCTCGTGCAGCACATTCAGCGGAATGTCCTCGGGATCGGCGACCGGCTCCCGGGCCTCGGGCCACGTGATCTCGATGACCTCCCCGGCCTTGGGGAAGTGCCGCGGCTTGACCTGCTCGCCGTTCACCAGGATGTGCCCTTCGCGGATCAACCGGACCAGCGCCTTGCGCGAGACTCCGGGGAAGAACTGGCGCAGATAGGAGTCCATACGCTCCCCCGGATCGGAGCGGCCGATCGTCAACGTCTGGGTAAACACGGGCATGGCAATAGATACGACTGGTTGCGCAAAACTGGCGATTCGACGGACAAACTCATTTCTCCGGCTCCGCGAGGGTCGGCGACGACCTTTACCGCGCCGTTTGGCCGGCAGAGGAATCCCCGGGATTCATCCACGCCAGCACGAACAGCAAGCCCACCCCGATGCAGATGGCGCTGTCGGCCACGTTGAACGCGGGGAAGCCCAGTTCGGAACCGTCCCGGCGGATCACGTAGAAGTAGATGAAATCCACCACATGCTCGTAGATCAACCGGTCCAGCAGATTGCCGACGATGCCCCCGAAAATCAGGCCCAAAGCCACCTGCCCCGGCACGGTGTGGGCGTCGAAGTGATGGCGCGTCAGATAGAGCAGCAGCAGGGCGCCCACGGAAACCAGCGCCAGCAGGCCGTTCCGACCCTCAAACATGCTGAACGCCGAGCCGGTGTTGCCCCAATGCACGAGCTTGAAAAAGCCCTCGAGCAGCACCCGCTCCGTGCCGAACTCCTGCATCCGCGCCACGAGCATCTTGGTGCCCTGATCAAGCGTCAACACCCCGACCGCGATCAGCGGGATGCGGCGGGCCGGGGCAATCCACCATTGGACATTCTTGGGCGACAAAGCGGCCGTTCTATAGCGGGGAATCAGCCCGACTGCAACCGGCGAGTCGCACCCGGGTGCGATCGGAAGTGGCGGTCACAGCGCGTGGGTCGCGGTGCGACCCCAATGACGGTAGCCGTGGGTTTCAACCCACGGGAATGGGTCCTGCCCCGGCGCGTCGCGTAGCGACGCCTGATCGGGCGATTTGAAGACGACACGATTGCGGCTCAACTCGACCGTCGCTCCGCGACGGTCCGGGAAGGGGGCGGCCGACCGTGGGTTGAAACCCACGGCTACCGTCGAAACCTCGCTCCGCGAGGCTTGCCACCGTCATGAGGCGACCGCCACTTGTGATCACACCCGTCGCACCCGGCCGGAATGGCGGCTTCAGCCGCCCGGCCCACGGGTTGAACCGGTCCACCCATCCGCCCTTGCAATCGATTCGACCGCCTCAGCTCGTCTTGTTGCCGAGCGGGCGGACGAGCATCTCCTCGATGCCCACGAACTTCGGCAGCGCGATCACCAGCCACACGCACTCGGCGAGGTCCTCGGGCTGGAGCATCCGCTTGCGCGCTTCGGCGGGCGGCGGCACCGGACGACGGTCGAGCAACGGCGTGTTGATGTCGCCGGGGAAGATCGAGCAGGCGCGGATGTTGTGCTCCCATTCCTCGAGATTGATCGCCTGCGTCAGACCGTTCTGGGCGAACTTCGAGCAGATGTAGGCGGTGCCGGCCTTCGGGTTGGCTTGTTTGCCGGCGTCGGACACGATGTTCACGATCGTGCCGAGCTTCTGCTCGCGCATCGACGGCAGGAACGCCTGCACACAGTAGAAACTGCCGTTCAGGTTGGCGGCCATCACTTTCTCGTAATCCTCGACCGACAGATCGGCCAGTTTGCGCTTCGGGATGTTGGTGCCGGCGGAATTCACCAGCGCCTGCACCGAGCCGAACTTGGCGAGCACGTCCTTCGCGATGCGTTGGACATCGGCGAGCACACCGACATCGCCGGTGCAGACCAGCACGCGATTGGTGTCACCGCCGCACTTGGCGAGGGTTTCCTGGAGGGCCTCGGCGCGGCGGCCGATAATAGCGACGTTCCAGCCTTCGTTGACGAGTTTGACGGCCACGGCCTGCCCCACGCCAGACCCGGCTCCGGTGATGACTGCTGTTTTCATAAATTGGCTAACCACAGATGAACACGGATGGACACAGATTAAAAAGGTTTGGCGTCATGCCGGCTCAAAAAGGTGGGCAAGGAATCCTGTCCGGGACTCGGCATGGTTGCGGGTAGAGACACGGTAAACGCCGGGCGCCAGTTTCAATTCCAGTGTCTCCTCGATCTCATTGCCCGGGTAAACCGAGTCGAACAATTGATAACTCTCGTCCGTGCCCGTATGCCGGATCTCTTCCAACACTTCGGCGTTGGCGATGTTTGCATGAACACATTCCAACATCCCTGCTTCCGAGTCGGCATACTGCCAGCGCACCAGCGCCCAACCAGAATTGGTTTCGAGAATGGTCGTGCGATCCGGGGAGCCCCACAGGACCAGCCCGACCCCAGTGCCAACGGGAATCTCCGCCAAGTATCCGGGCACGGCGCACGCACGTCCGTAGTCGTCACCCTCCATGGGATGTTCCAGATCAGCGCCGCCCCATTCGCTGACCAGTGACTTTGGCAACAGGACCAACGGGCCACCCAGGCTTTCGATCCACTTCATTCCTCACCTCAGTGGTTGGCCTTGGCTGCATCCCCATCTGTGTTCATCCGTGTCCATCTGTGGTTTCAATATTAGGGCTCGGCAGGAGCCTCGCC
>DNDP01000444.1:8878-9111 GCA_003484235.1 Verrucomicrobiales bacterium | reverse complement strand
AGATCGCCGCGCGCCACCATGATGGTGTCCGCCTCGGTCACGATGGCGTCGAGGTTGGCGAGCGCCTGCGGCTTCTCGATCTTGGCGATGACCGGGATGAACGCCCGCCATTCACTGCCGAACAGGGAGTGCTTCTGGCCGCCGCCGTCGCCCTGCTTCTGGGGCCGCGCAGGCCGCGCGCCCTGCTTGCGCAGATAGTCCTTGAGTTCGCGGACATCCTTCGCGGTGCGGAC
>DNDP01000444.1:5533-8588 GCA_003484235.1 Verrucomicrobiales bacterium | reverse complement strand
TCGTGATCGGTCATGGCCGGGACCGTCAGCTCGGTGTCGGGAAAGTTGATGCCCTTGTTGGATTTCAGCACGCCGCCGACGATGACGTCGCAGATCAGGGCGGCGGCATCGGCAAGCTGTCGCACCTCGACGGTCCGCAGCTCCATCGAGCCGTCGTCGAGCAGGATGCGATGATCCGGCCTGGCTTCCTGAATGAAATCGTGGAAACCGACCGGGATGCAGAGCATGCCCTTGAGCTGCTCGGCTGCCTTCGCGACGTCGACGAACTCGGGAATGAACGCGAGGCGGTGCCCCTCGACCAGCTTCGTGCCTTCGCCGGGCTGCCTGCCGACGCGGATCTTGGGTCCGCAGAGGTCGCCGAGCACGCCGATGTGTTCGTTCTGCCCGGCCGCCGCCGCCCGGACGCGTTCGAGCACCCGTTTGTGTTCGGTCAGCTCCCCGTGGGAGAAGTTGATGCGAAACACGCGGACGCCTTCCGAGATCAATTCGGTGATGATTTCCCGGGAACTGCTGGCCGGGCCCAGCGTGGCCACGATCTTGGTGAGGATCAGTTCGTTGTTCGTGCTCAAGGCAGAACGGGTTTAACGGCAATGGCGGGACGATTGCAACGCTGCACATCCGCCCGCGCCGGCGGGCCGGGCAACGGCTGGGGAGCGATAGGACGCTGCCCGGGGTCGCCGCCGCTCCGCGTCAGGGTATGGCCTCGGCCGGGCAGGGGAAGGCGGGGAATGGAAAGGCGCGACGAAGGTTCAAGGAGATCGGGCGCTCCCGCCAGGCGGGATTGCAACTCCGCAGAGTTAGTCCTGACGCCCCGGCACTGGGATCTCGATTGCCGGCTCTTGGACCAGAACTCTTTCGCCGCGCATGAGTAGAATCCCACAATCGACGGATCTGACCAGCCGAAGTTGTCCACCAGTTATTCACCGCCCGGCCCGCGGCTCCGGCAGGATGCCGCCGCCCAGCGCGCATCGCGCTTGGCCCCCGGTCCTCCCTTGAAGCGGATTGATGGCGGCGGCATGCTGCGTCCGCGTGATTCCGCTGCCATGAAACGAACGGTCGTGCTCAACGTCGTTGGCCTGACCGAAGGCCTGCTCGGCGAACACACGCCGGCTCTGACCGCCTTTCGCCGGGCGGGCTCGCTGCGGCACATCGACCCCGCGTTCCCCGCCGTCACCTGTACGGCGCAGTCCAACTACCTCACGGGTCGGACCCCGGCTGAACACGGCATCGTCGCCAACGGCTGGTATCATCGCGAACTGGCCGAAGTGCAGTTCTGGAAGCAGTCCAACCACGTTGTCCGCGCGCCGAAGATTTGGGACGACCTGAAGGCGGTCGATCCGCAGTTCACCTGCGCGAAGACGTTCTGGTGGTACAACATGTATTCCACCGCCGACTGGTCGGTGACGCCCCGGCCGATGTACCCGGCGGACGGCCGCAAGGTGTTCGACATCTACACCTGGCCCTACGATCTGCGCGTCGGCCTCAAGGGTGATCTGGGCGAGTTCCCGTTCTTCGGTTTCTGGGGACCCGCCGCCGGGGTGGATTCCCCGCAGGGCAAGGCGGACGTCACGTCGGGCTGGATCGCGGCTTCGGCCAAGTGGATCGAGGAACATCATTCGCCCACGCTGCAGCTCGTCTACCTGCCGCATCTGGATTACAACCTCCAGCGGTTCGGCCCCGACGACCCGCGCGTCACCCGCGATCTCGCCGAGATCGATGCCATCGCCGGCGATTTGATCGCATTTTTCGGGAAGCGCGGCGCGCGGGTGATCGTGCTCTCCGAATACGGGATCGTCCCGGTGAAACGACCGGTTCATCTGAACCGGGTGTTCCGGGAGAAAGGCTGGCTGACCATCAAGGACGAGCTCGGCCTTGAACTGCTCGATGCCGGCAACAGCCGCGCCTTCGCCGTCGCGGATCACCAAGCCGCGCACATCTACCTGAATGACCGTACGCTGCTGAACGCGGTGCGCTCGGAGATCGAGAAGACACCCGGCGTCGCGCGGGTGCTGGATGCCGACGGCAAGCGTGAGTTCGGCATCGACCACGAGCGCGCCGGCGACCTGGTGGTCCTGGCCGAGGAGGATGCGTGGTTCACCTACTATTACTGGCTCGACGACCGGCTTGCGCCGGACTTCGCGCGGTGTGTGGACATCCACCGCAAGCCCGGTTACGACCCGGTGGAACTGTTCCTCGATCCGGCGATCGCCTTTCCCAAGCTCAGGATTGCGTGGCGGCTGCTGCAGAAGAAGCTCGGCTTCCGCATGCTGATGGACGTCATCCCGCTCGACGCGTCGCTGGTGAAGGGCTCGCACGGCGTGCGCCCGGCCGATCGGCGCCACTGGCCGGTGCTCCTTGGCCCGGCGGCTGGCGCGGGTGAGGAACCGCTGCGTTCGACAGAGGTTTATGGCGTGATCCGCTCAGCCGTGGCGGGTGCCTGAGCAACAGGGCATTTCCAGAAAACTGTCGCCTCCACCGGGACTCGGGCATAAACATTTCCAAGCTGTTCCGTCTATGAGCGAACTTGTTCCCGATCAACCTCGCGCTCACGGGAGACTGCCGAACCATTCGATTGGTCGCCTGCTGATCATGGTGGGATTGCTGGCACTGGTTCTCCAGCTGGCCGTGGTCGGCGGCCGTTGGTGGCTTGGTCGCGTGCCGGACTACGAGGTGGGGGAGATGGTCCCGCGCACGATCACCACGCCGGTTGCTTTTCGCACCCTGGATCCCGCCGCGACCGAACAGCTGCGACTCGAAGAAGGACGGAGGGTGGCGCCGCTTTTCCGGTTCGATGGGAGCGTTGCCGACCGGCAGGTGGCGGCGTTCGAAGCGGTTTATGACGCGGTTCGGGATCAGGTTCGAAAGAATCACGAACGACTCGAGGCCCCAGATTCCGGTGACGCGGATGCGGAATCGAAACGGTTTGCCGATCTGGTCGCGGCGTTCCGACTTGTTCGGCCGGAATTCCCGCTGACTGTTGAACTGGCCCGGACGTGGGTTGGCGACGATCACGGCAGTGCGCTGCGGAACGAAACTGCGGCGGCGATTCGCGCGG
>DNDP01000444.1:1869-5335 GCA_003484235.1 Verrucomicrobiales bacterium | reverse complement strand
CTGCGGCGGCGATTCGCGCGGTGTTGCGGGGATATGTCGTGGCCGGAGGGGACGGCGAACCGCCCAACGACGGGCACAATGAAGTCTGGCTGAGCGTCCCCGTCGAGCATGGTGGCGTGAGCGAGGTCGGCGAACTGGAGCGGCAGGCCCGGCGGGTGCGCTGGCGTTCCCTGGTTCCGGTGGACAGTGCTTCGGCTGAATTGAACAACCTGCTCCCGACTCACGGGGCCGAATGGATGCGATTTGCGGCAAGATTTGTCGCCCCGAATGTAACGCGCGACGAGCAGTTCACGACCGCTGCCCGGGCAGAGGCGGTGAAGGATGTTCGAGTTTGGGCGGATTATGCCGCCGGCCAATCTGTCGTGGAGCAGGGGATGGTGATTACCCCTTTGGAGAATGCCGCGCTGCAGGAGTATCGGCGATTGCTCGGGGGGATCGAGTCCGAGCACAGCTGGCTGGGCTGGCTGCCTTCGGCATTGGCGGTGGTTTGCCTGGCCACGGGTCTGGTCCTCCGTCGCCGCGCGGAGGGTGCTCCCGGCGGAATCATGGCGCCGGCACTTTCGCGTGACGAGATTCGGACTGGCGTCGTCAACCATCTCGCTGCGTGGTTGAAGAGCCTATTCGTCCAACGGCTCATCCAGCAGCGCAACGACGCGGTGGCGGGGCAGGCATCGGCGTCCGGACACGTCGAGGAGTTGCAGGCGCGGCTGGGCCGGTTGAATCCGGAAATCCGTGAAAGGATCGCGGACTACGAGAGAAGGATCGCCTCGCTGGAACGGGAACTGAAGGACGCCGGCGAGGTGAACCGCGAACTGATACGGACCCGCATCCTGATGGCAAGGAAGGAACTCGAGATCGAACGGGCGCGGAGCAACCTGGTGTGGAACTAGGCGGCCGAGTGCTGCTGGGTCCGCAGTGCCTTCTCGTAGCATTCCAGCGCCTCGCTGTAGCGCTCGAGCCGGTTGCAGATCCCCCCCTTGGCCAGATAGGCCATTGTCATGGTGTCGTCGTAGCGGATGGCTTCATTGTAGGCCTCCAGCGCCTCCTGCATGCGACGCAGGCGTTCCAGTGCCGTGCCTTTCTTGAGCAGCGCCTCGGCATGGCGGGGTTGCTGGCTGAGCACCGCGTCAAAACATTCCAACGCCTGCTCGGCCTCGTCGAGATTCATCAGCGTCTGTCCGCGCGAAAGCAGATCCGCGATGGATGACCCATTGGAACCGTTCTCGGAGGAGGGATCCACATCCACGATTTCCGGACCGGCCTTCTTGCCCGCTGCAGGACTGACCGGTGTCGAATGCACCGGTCCGCCGGATTCCTCGTGATCGTGCGTCGAGGTGTGCTCGAGGTCGCGAATGCGGCGTTCCAGCTGTTCCAGCGCACCGAGCAATCGCTGGTTGGCCGGCTGGCTGCCGCCCCCGGCAGCACCGCCGGAACCGACCAGGGGTTGCATCGCATGGGGAAGGGCCAGCAGCTGGCTCTGCACATTGGCATTGATCTCGGCGACCTTGTTCATGGTGCGCATGAAGAACCAGGCGGTCAGGACCATGACCACGAAGCCGGTGCCGGCGAAACCGGCAGCCACTCCGACCACCAGGCGGTTCATCCGGTTGATGGTTTCCGATTCGTGAACCCGCTGGGCGGCGAGCGCCTCCTCCATGGCGGTCATCTTCTTCTCCATGGCCTCCGTCTGCCGGCGGGCGTTCTCGCCGGCTTCCTTCCCGGACTGCTCCATCGTCTGCAGGGTGACCTTCTGCTGGTCGATCATCATCTGCATCGCCTGAACGATGGGCTCCCAGTTGACAGTCGGGGCCACGACCGGCGGCAACTCGTCGGCCGGCTCCGTGCCCGGGGATGGAGCCTCGTTCCCGGCGGAAGTTCCAGCGGTCGAATCGGCCTCCTTGACAGTCTCCGCCTGCGCCGGCGCGGTTGAGAGCCCGTCCTTGCCGATGACGAGGACAGTGGGAGGTGCCTCGGTGCTTTCGGCCGCAGGGCTGACGCCCGCAGTCGCGCAGCCCAACAAGGCCAGAAGAAGATACGAGATCGGGCGCATAGGCTGGTTTGGGTCCGGCGCCCAAAACTAGGAAGATAACCATCATTTGCAAGGGCAAAGCCCAAACTCATTGAGGCTGAATGGCCGGGCTCCGCATGAATCCGAGCAGCCCGGGAACTAAGTTCTGGGCAAGCCCGGCGGCCCGCCGCTATTGTCCCGCCTCGTTTTCGCTATGAAAGTCACGCTGAACTGGCTCAGGCAGTATGTCGATTTCGACTGGTCACCGGAGGAACTCACCGAACGCCTGACCATGCTCGGACTCGAGGTCGAGGGCGTCGAGAAACGCGGCGGCGCGTTCGACGGCATCGTCGTGGCCGAGGTCCTCACCCGCGACCCGCATCCGAACGCCGACAAGCTCTCCGTCTGCCGCGTGAACGACGGCCAGGGCGAGCGCCAGATCGTCTGCGGCGCCCAGAACTTCAAGGCCGGCGACAAGGTCCCGCTCATCCTCCCGGGCGCCTCGCTGCCGATGAAGCCGGGCGACAAGGAACCCTTCACCATCAAGGTCGGCAAGATTCGCGGAGTCGAATCGCACGGCATGATGTGCTCGCCCAAGGAACTCGGCGTGTCCGAAGACGCCGCCGGACTGCTCATCCTGCGCGCGGATGCCAGGGTCGGGCAGCCCTTCGCCGAGCATCTCGGCAAGACCGGTGCCGACGTGATCTACGATCTTGAGATCACACCCAACCGCCCGGACCTGAACAGCGTCATCGGCATCGCCCGCGAGATCAGCGCCGTCACCGGCAACCCCCTGCGCGTGCCCGAGGTGAAACCCAAGGAGTCGTCCGCACCCTGCGCTGACGCCGTCAGGGTCCGCATCGACGATCCGGACTTGTGCCCGCGTTACACCGCGCGCGTGGTGAAGGGCGTGAAGGTCGGCCCGAGCCCGGCGTGGTTGCGCGAGGCGCTCGAGAAGGTCGGCATCCGCAGCATCAGCAACGTGGTCGACGTCACGAATTACGTGATGCTCGAGTGCGGCCAGCCGCTGCACGCTTTCGACTACCACCTGATTGGCAAGGGGACCGATGGCCAACCGACGATTGTGATCCGGCGGGCGGCCGCCGGCGAGAAGTTCACCACACTCGACGAACAGGAGCATGAGTTGGGCGACGAGGCGTTGTTGATCGCCGACGAACAGCGGGGCATCGCCCTTGCCGGCGTCATGGGCGGGCTGAACACCGAGATCAACGACCGCACCTTCGATGTGCTGATCGAGAGCGCCTGCTTCAACCCGACGAACATCCGGCGCACCTCCAAGCGCCTCGGGCTGCGCACCGACGCCTCCTACCGGTTCGAACGCGGTTCGGACATCGGCATCTGCGACTGGGCCAGCCAGCGCGCCGCACAGTTGATCGTTGAGTCGGCGGGCGGTGAATTGCTCGCGGGCGTGGTCGACGCCCATCCGCGGCCGCCGCA
>DNDP01000444.1:434-1623 GCA_003484235.1 Verrucomicrobiales bacterium | reverse complement strand
ACTGCGGTTCGCGCGGACGGATGGCCTGCTGGGCATCGGGATTCCGCCGGCGGAACAGACGGCGTTTCTCGGCAAGCTCGGCATCCAACCGACCGGCGAAGCTTCCGGCGAGGCCGCCAGTTTCTCCGTGCCCACCTGGCGCGTGGACCTCAAACGCGAGGCCGATCTCATCGAGGAGGTCGCCCGGCTTTATGGCGTGGACCGCATCCCGGCCACGCCGCCGCGCGGGGCGATCGGCGCGAACGCCTTTGATGCGATGCATGACCAGATCGCCGAAGTGCGGCGCATTCTCACCGGGATCGGTCTGAACGAGGCACAGGGGCAGACCCTGATCGCCGACACGGCCGCCGCGCTTGCCGTGAATCCGGAGGTCATCGTCCGGCTCGACAACCCGCTCAGCAGCGACATGAACGTCCTCCGCCCGAGCCTGCTGCCCGGGCTGCTCGACATGATCCGTCACAACGCCCATCACCGGCAGGGCGACGTCGCCTTGTTCGAGGTCGGCCGCGTGTTCCGGCTGAAGCAGGGTCAACCGGTCGAGCAACGGCATGTCGCCATCGCGCTCACCGGCCAGCGAAGCGGCGCGTTCTGGGGCGACGATGATGCGACCATGGACGCAAGCGATCTCAAGGGCGTGGTCGAGGAATTTCTCGAGCGGCTCGGGCATCGCGGCATTTTGTTCGCGCGACGCGAACAGCCGACCGGCCTGTTCATCGACAGCGGCGAGGCGCGGCTGGGTGGCAAGCTGTTCATGGGCGAACTCGGCCAGCTGCTGCCGGCCATCGCCCGCCAGCTCGATGTGCGCGGCGGCGTGTTTCTCGCGGAGTTCGATCTCGACCAGCTGCTCGGCCGGCGGCCGGCGGCCGGCGGCTTCAAGCCGTTGCCGGCCTATCCGGCGATCCAGCGCGACGTGGCGATGATCGTGCCCGAGACGATCACGCACGACGAGGTGGTGCAGGCGGTGAAACGCGCCAAGGCGGACTTCCTGGAGCAGGTCGATCTGTTCGACGTGTTCCGCGGGAAGAACATCGAGGCCGGCAAGAAGAGCGTGGCGTATGCGTTCACCTACCGGCACGCCGAGCGGACCTTGAAGGACGCCGAAGCCACCGCCAGCCACGACAAGGTCATCGCCGCCCTCCGCGACAAGCTGGGTGCGACGATCCGCGAATCGTAGGACGGGCATCCTGCC
>DNDP01000444.1:0-196 GCA_003484235.1 Verrucomicrobiales bacterium | reverse complement strand
AGGACGGGCATCCTGCCTGTCAGTGAGCGTTGGTGCGAACGTCGCTCGGTGTCTGGATGCGCTTTCGGCTGGCCGGGAATCTCCGTCCACTTTTTTTTGCCTACTCCCCCGCCATCGGCGGCGTTTCGAAGAACTCGCCGTCGTCCATGAGGCGCGGATCGCCGGTGCGTTCCAGTTCTGCCAGCAGGCGTTTTTC
>DNDP01000445.1:26440-27928 GCA_003484235.1 Verrucomicrobiales bacterium | reverse complement strand
GCGCGACGAAGTTCTTCCCTGGCGTTCGGTCGGTTTGAGCCCGAAGTGCTGCAGCTGCCGGAGGTGAGCCCCGCGACGGTGGCCGGCCGCGAGGTTGCCGCCGCGAAACTCGGCGCCCTTGCCTGGCCGCTTAAGGCGGGCCAGCCGCTGCAGGAGGCGCTGCTCGCGCTGGCCGGCAGTCCCGCCGCGGATGTCACCGCCCGGGCTGAAGCCGGCCGGGTCGTGTTTTCGGAGAAGTCGGCCCTGCTCGAGGCCGCGCTCGACCGACAGGTGCCGCACCTCTGGAAGGTGCGGATTGTCGATGTCGTAACCCGCGAGAGCGTGGAGCGGAGTGCCGCCTTCCAGCAGATGCTCTTTCGCGAGGCGCCCTTCCGCGTCCAGGCGCGGGTGGTGGCCGCGACGATCGCCGATGAGAACTCCGCGCGTTATCTGGTCGAGTCCATGGAGGCCGGAGTCGTTCCGATCTCGCTGCTCACCGACGCCGCACTGAGCCAGCGGCTGAAGGGTAGTGCCAACCCGGAAACGCGGCAGCGGATCGATGTCCTCGCCGCCCGGCTGCCCGACACCGGAGCCGAGGTGCAGCGGCTCATCGACCAGCGTCGCCAATCGTTCGACGCCGCGAAGGCCGACCGCGCCGCCGGCGAACAGCTTTACCAGCTGCTCTGCGCCGTCTGCCACAAGCTCGGCGGTCAGGGCGCACTGGTCGGGCCGCAGCTCGACGGCATCGGCAACCGCGGTCTCGAGCGGCTGCTCGAGGACATCCTCGATCCGAACCGCAACGTCGACCACGCCTTCGCCACGACGACGCTGGTCCTGAAGAACGGCGACCAGGAGAGCGGACTGTTCCGACGCGAGGAAGGGGCGGTGCTGGTGCTGGCCAACAGTGGCGGACAGGAGTTCAGCGTGCCCAAGGCGGACATCGCCGAGCGCCACGAGAACTCCACCTCGCTCATGCCCGCCAACTTCGGCGAAGCCCTGACGGAAGAACAGCTCCGCGACCTGGTGGCGTATCTGCTCGGGCAGACCAAGTAGGACGGGCATCCCTGCCTGTCCCGCGAACGCAGGTCGGCACGCTGCGGGTGAGACGAGGTCTCGCTGGAAGCGGGGTTGGGCTTTGCGTCGCGAAGAAACTGAGTCCGCCTTGCCTCACCTGCGGTCTGATGAGGCGAGTCGGTTTATCGATGGAAATCCGGGTTTCCAACAGCGTTCAGGTGCCGGCGGGCGTGGCCTCCGGCGCCGGTCCGTTTTCCTTGGCCGCCAACCACGAGTGCGCGTTCCATCGACTGCATTGGCTGGCCCTGGCGTTTCTTTGCGCGGCGATGCTGCTCACCGGGTGTCGCAGGAGCCCCGATGATCTGCTGGCGATCACGGTTCAGGCCAGCCAGGACGCGGAGAAGGCTGCAAAAGATTCCGATCCAAAGGCGGCCGCCTCCGCAGCATCGCGTGCCTCCAAGGCACTGCGCCAATTGGAGAAGCTGAATCTGCCGG
>DNDP01000445.1:24251-26156 GCA_003484235.1 Verrucomicrobiales bacterium | reverse complement strand
GTCGGGCAGGCGCGGCTGGCCGCGCTGTTGGCCAGGAACCATGCCGATCTGGCCCGCGAGGAAGGGGAACGTCGGGAGCGCTTGGCGAGCATCAAGGCCCGGGCCTATCTGGCTTCGCGGGGAGCCCTGCTGCAGGGATTGTGCGCCGCCGCCGCCCACGCGACTGAACGTGCGTCGAGTCAGGGCACCAACGACCTGACGCTGTTGGATCTGAGGATGGCGGAGAGTGCCGGGCTGATCGCAGGGTTGTTTCAAGGGTGGGATCAGGAGCTCGAGACTGCCGAACCGGACTGGGCAGCGATCACCCTGCAGCTGCGACAGTGGTCCACCAATCCTCCGGTTGAGGCCAATGCCTTTCTGTCGATGGCGTTGTTGACCGTGGGGCAAAGGGATCTCGCACTTGTCGAGGTTGAAACCATGCGCACCAACGACGTGGCCACCCCCAATGGGGCGATGCTGCACCATGGCGCCCGTGCTTTCGTCTATGTTCTGCAGGGATGGGACCGGCTGGCGATCCAGGAGGCGGAGAAACTGGCGGCGGTGGCGCCTCAGTCCGACTACGCAGTGAGTGGAACAGATCTTGTGGCTCTGGCGCACGTGATGATCGCCGGGGACGCCATCTTGAAGCATGAATGGTTGAAGGCGGATCGCTCGATCGCCGAGGCGGTGAGGCTGTCTCCGGACAACCAGGTGGTGGTTTTCATGACCGGTGAACGGCTGGCGGCAAACGGGGAATGGGAAAAGGCAGCGGAGTCTCTCGAAGCCAGCGCCCAAGGCAGCGGCGACGAATGGCTTGCCCAAAAACTGGCGCAGCGGGCACGTGAACTGAGAGATGGCCGGGGCAGTGCCGATCGTCTGGTCATGGATCCGGAGTTCCTTTTTGAGGTCTCCGCCCACTATGTCGCGATGCACGCCAGGAACTCTGAGGCGGCGCGCCGATTGCAAACCTTGGCGTACGAGACCCGCGCGCAGGGACGGCGGATGTTGGAGAAGATCTCCCCTTTCAAGAGCGGGTCAACACAACTCGACGAAGCGAGCAGCGAAGCGGCGGCGAAATGACAGTCAGGATGTCTGTCCTACTTCAGCGATGCCATGATCTCTTCGGCGGCCTTCCGCGGGTTCTCCGCCTGATAAATGGGCCGGCCGATCACCAGCCAGTCGCCGCCGGCCTCCACGGCCTCGCGGGGAGTCAGGGTGCGTTTCTGGTCGTCGCCACCGCCGCCGTCAGGCCGGATGCCGGGCGTCACCAACTGCATGTTCGAGGGAATCACCTGGCGAAGCAGGGCGATCTCGAGCGGCGAGCAGACCAGTCCCCGGAGACCGCACTTGGCGGCGAGCATCGCCAGCCGCTCGACCTGCTGGGCCACCGTCGATTCGACGCCGGTCTCGACGAGGTTTTCATTGTCCATGCTGGTGAGGACAGTGACACCCAGCACCAGCGGCGGTTCGGTGCCCTGCTGGGCGGCGGTGCGCTGCGCGGCCTCCTCGGCGGCGGCGAGCATCTCGTGTCCGCCGGCCGTGTGCACGGTGAGCATCTGCACGTCCAGGCGCACGGCGGAGGAGACGGCCTTGGCGACGGTGTTGGGGATGTCGTGGAACTTTAGGTCGAGGAAGACCTCGAACCCTAGCCCACCGAGCGCGCGCACGACGTCCGGGCCCGCGGCCACGAACAGCTCCTTGCCGACCTTGAAGGCGCCGACCACGGGTGCGAGATCACGGACCAGTTGACGGGCCCGTTCGATGTCCGGCACGTCGAGGGCGACGATGATGGGATTGCGCATGGCCCGAGCAAACCACGGCCCGGGTTCCGGCACCATCCGGAATTCGCCAGAACGCCCGGCACCCAGGCTGCCCCCGCCGGAGTGTCCAAGCTTGAACGGGGGTCTTGGAGTGCGCCGGCAGAGC
>DNDP01000445.1:23642-24073 GCA_003484235.1 Verrucomicrobiales bacterium | reverse complement strand
GCAGCGGCGACGGCGCTTTCGGGCTGTTGTGAGGCGTCGACAAGGCAGGCGCGTACGGCGCAACGAAAGCGGTGTCGCGCTGCCTTGCCACCGTACTCCATGTGGGTGCTCGCCGGGCGACCATCGTGAGGAGGAAGCGGACGCCGTGAAGACCTGATCCGCGTCCGCCCATGCCCGAAAAGAACTGGCAAAGCGGACTTCACTTGCCAGAATCCGCCCATGCCACACGCCCCTGCCTTGAATCGCCGTCATTTCCTCGGAACCGCCGCCGCCGGCGCCGCCGCCACGCTGCTCAAACCCTCCACCGCGTCGGCCGCCTCGCCGGCCGGAAAGCCCCGCGTGAAGCTGGGCATCTCGACCTATTCCTACTGGCACTTCCGTGATCCCAAGGTGCCGATCGAGCACGTGATTGACGAAGCCGCGCGGCTCGA
>DNDP01000445.1:0-23341 GCA_003484235.1 Verrucomicrobiales bacterium | reverse complement strand
TCGATTCACCAGGACTTTGTCGATCCCGATCCGGAGTATCGGCGGAAGCAGGTCGAGCACACGATCCACTGCCTTGAACTGGCCCACCAGATGGGCATTCCGGCGATCCGCCTCAACTCCGGCCGCTGGAACACGATCAAGTCCTTCGACGACCTCATGGCCGCCCGCGGCATCGAGCCGCTGCCCGAGGGGGTGACCGAGGACCAGGGCTTCGACTGGTGCATCGAATCGATCGAGCAGTGCCTGAAGGTTGCCGAGAAGCTGGGCGTGATCCTCGCGCTCGAGAACCACTGGGGCCTTACCAACACGCCCGAGGGCATGCTGCGGCTGCTGAAGGCGGTGGAATCGCCGTGGCTGGGGGCGTTGATGGATACCGGCAACTTCCTCGAGAATCCGTATGAGAAACTGCGGCTCATCGCGCCGAAGACGGTGTTCGTGCAGGCCAAGACCTACTACGGCGGCGGCGAGTGGTACACGCTCGATCTCGACTACAGGAAGGTCGCGCGCATTCTGGCGGACGTGAACTACGGCGGCTATGTCTCGCTCGAGTTCGAGGGCAAGGACCCGGCGGAGTCCGGCGTGCCGAAGAGCATCCGCATGCTGAAACGGGCGTTTGACCTGTAGGCCGACTTTTCGAATCTGCCCACCAACCCTCCACACCATGACCAACGACACCTCCTGTTCCATCCATCCCTACTTCAAGATCCAACCCGGCAAGCTGGACGCCTTCAAGGCGCTGGCCGACCGGTTCGTTGAGCGCACCAGGTCCGAGCCCGGCTGCTACTACTACGGGTTCAGCTTCGACGGCGATGAAGGGCACTGCCGCGAGGGGTATCAGAACGCCCGGGCGCTGCTCGCGCATCTCACCAACGTGGACGACCTGGTGCAGCAGGCGCTGAGCATCTCCAGCCTCAGCCGCGTGGAGGTGCACGGGCCGGAGGCGGAACTGGAGATCCTCCGGGAGCCGCTCGCCGGGTTGAATCCCCAGTTCTTCACCCTCGAGTACGGGTTTCGGAAATGATTCCCCGAGGCATGTTCCGTCCGGCCCTTGCGCTGGCCATCCTGACAATCGGCGCCGCGACAATTCCCGCCGCACAGCCGGACTTCGCGAAGGCGCACGAGGAGATCGTCACCAACCTGCGGGCCTTCATCGGTGTGGACACAATGAACCCGCCGGGCAACGAGACCCGCGGCGCGAAGTTCCTCCAGGACCTGCTCGCCAGGGACGGCATCGCGTCCGAAATCTACGAGAAGGAGGCGGGCCGCGGAAACCTGGTCGCCCGTCTGAAGGGCAGCGGCGGCAAGCAGCCGCTGTTGCTGCTCGGTCACCTGGACACGGTGGGCGTCCAGCGGGACCAGTGGACCGTTGATCCCTTCGCGGCCGAGATCAAGGACGGCTACCTGTATGGCCGTGGAGCGCTCGACGACAAGGGCATGTTGACCGTTTGCCTCGAAGTGATGCTGCTGCTCAAGCGCCTGAACGTTCCGCTGGAGCGGGATGTGATCTTCCTGGCCGAAGCCGGTGAAGAGGGCACGCCGCAGGTAGGCATCGACTACATGGTGAACGAGCACTGGGACAAGATCGCCTGCGAATTTGCGATCAACGAGGGCGGCGAACTCAGCTTCAAGGACGGGCGGGTCCACTACGTCGGCGTCTCCACCACCGAGAAGGTGCCGCGACCGGTGTTTCTGTATGCGAAGGGCACGAGCGGCCACGGTTCGAAGCCGCTGCTCGACAACCCGGTCGTGCATCTGGGCGAGGCGGTGGCGCGGCTGGGCCGCTGGCAGCCACCGCTGCGGTTGAATGAAACCACCCGCGTCTTTTTCGAGCGGTTGGCGAAGATCAGCCCGCCGGAGGAGGCGTTCCTCTATGAGAACCTGGAGGATCCGGTGCTGGGCGAGACCGTGCAGATGAAGCTGTGGCAGTCGAAGCCCGGCTACAACTCGATGCTCCGGACCTCGGTTTCGCCCAACATCATCGAGGGCGGCTTCCGCCGGAACGTGATCCCCACCGACGCCCGGGCGCAGGTGGACGTCCGCGCGCTGCCGGACGAGGACCCGGAGAAGTTCGTGGAGCTTCTGCGCCAGGTCGTAAACAACCCGCGGGTGGAGGTGGTGATGAGCGCCAGTTCCCAGCCCGCTCCACCGCCCTCCCGGCTGGACAACGAGATGTTCCGCGCCTTCGAGCGGGTGCAACAGCGGATGTTTCCCGACGCCACCACGCTGCCGGTGATGATCACCGGCGCAACCGACTCGGCTCCACTGCGGGGCAAGGGCGTGCAGGCCTACGGCATCGGCTGCCTGCGCACCGAGGAGGACGCCCTCCGCATGCACGGTGACGACGAGCGCGTGCAGGTCGCCGGGTTGCGAACCTTCATCGAGTACCTCTACGCGGTCGTGCTGGAAGTGGCGGCCAAGTGAGCGGCCTGGGTGCCGCTGCCTGTCAACCTGCCCGTGACCGCAACCAAAGCAGGACAGCTCCCATTCCGCACAGCGCAAGAGTTCCCGGCTCGGGCACCGGCAGTATCTGGCCCCGAATCTCGCCCGACGGATAGTTCAAGGTGTGCACCTGAAAGTAGAGATTGCCGCCCTGCAGATCGGACAGCGCGGCACTGAGCCCGACCGAATCGAAGGGCTGCTTGGTGCCGCCAGGTCCGGTAAAGGTTTGATCGGAGTTGTCCCAGCGTCCCGTGATCGTGCCGTTCAAGGCGTTCACCACCATGTCGGCGTCGTCCTCGCGGATTGTGCCGGCCGAGAACCCAAAGATGTTCAGCGCATGCGGACCATTTGCGCCGAACGCACCGAAGTGGATGTGAATGGCCGTCACGTCGTCGTCGAGAACTCCGGGCGTGCGACTGCCATCGAGATCGAGCGTGGGGAAGGTCAACGTGTAATGCAGCACCGGCATCAGGCTGACCGTGGTGTCGAGCGTCATCTGGGCCGAAGCCGTCTGCGTCGAGACACCGCCTGGATCTCCTTCGCCGCCGAATGGTGGACTCACCTGCGCGCTGTCGAGCTGCGCCGTGTAGGGGGTGGTGGCGGCCAGCGCGACACTCGCCGTGGTCGTTGCGATCGTCAGCAGGATCAGTTTCTTCATGGTGCGGAGGAGTGGGGGTTTTCGATTTGGATGTCTTTCATGGCTCGACCGTCAGTGTCACGACCTGACTGGCAACCGACCCGACCAGATTGGTGACGATCAGCTGATATTGGCCGGCCTGGCTGAGGTTGACGTCGTGGAGGACCAGCGTGAGCGAGTCGCCGTCCGGAATCGGCTGACCCTCGTGCGACCATTGCGGCGTGAGCGGTGCCGTGCCGGTGGCCGTCGGCGAGAAAGTGACGCTCTGCCCGCTGGCAACGGTCCGGTCCTGCGGTTGCACGACGATCCGTGGCGGAGTCGTGGCTGTCTCCGTGATACGATAAAAGCGCAGCGGCTCGGCCGGGGTGTCTCTGTCCACCAGCCGGACGACCTCGCTGGCGGCGGAGAGGTTCGTCCACGGCTGCCAACCCTGCCAATCGTCGGTCCAGGCGACGGCGATCTCGCGCGGCGAAGAACTCACCAGCGTGAGCTGCGTCTCGCCGGTCACCAGCCGGACCAGAGAAACGGTCGCCGGGCTGCCAAGCAACTGTGCGCGCAACGCGCCGTCCGGATACGCGGCGGTCGTCACCTCGACATGGACGCGGGCAATGACCAGATCCTGCGTCGCGTCGTCGAGGCGCACCGAATCCACCGGCAACCGGCTGAAGCCCGGGCCAGTGAAACGCTCGTCCACATTGTTCCAGACACCGGAGACGTGGGACTGTGCCGCGTCGAAGGTCATGTCCTGGTCGTCGTGCCGCCTCTGTCCATCGACGGAGCCAAACACGTTCAGCAGGTGCGGGCCGTTCCCGCCCGGCGCGCCAAGGCGGAAGCGGATGGCCAGCACATCGTCGTCGGGCGAGGGGGTTTGCTGGCCGTCGAGGTCCAGGCCGTCGAGTTCGAGCTGATAGACCGCGAACGGTCCGCCGTTGTGAATGTCCGGGCTCAACTGCACCGAGATGTGGCCGCCGGCGGGCCAGTCGGCGGGCGGCGCCGCCTGGCCGTTGGTCGCCACGATCTGGCGGGATTCCAGCGTTCCCACGAGCAGGTAGACGTCGTGCGCGGCGGCGGGAGTTGCCGCCAGCAGCGCGAGGAGACACCGCCAACGAAGGGTCAAGGCTCCTCCTGCCACGGTCCGTCGAGCGTGTCCGCCTTCTCCAGCGGACCGGAGTACTCGACTTCAAACTGGTTGTTCTCCCGCACCTTGATGATCAAACGCAGCGCGCGATAAAACTCCGTCGGCTTGCCGGGCTGGATCGGCACCGTGCGGGTCACCAGCTCGCATTCGTCGGGAATCCCGTTGGCGTTCTCGTCGCTCACGATGCCGAGGAAGATCTCGTTGAGATCGGCGATGCCGTTGCGGTTGCAGTCGCCGGGCGGGGCGGCTTCGAGGGCGTCGGGCACGCCGTTGTGATCGCGATCGACGAGCCTGCCCTCGGCGATCTCGCATTCGTCGGGCACGCCGTTGTTGTTCAGGTCGGCGGCGAACCCGTTGGCGATCTCGTCGGCGTCGGACACGCCATCGCCGTCGCAGTCGCCGGGAACGGGCAGCCCCACCGGATACTCGCGCAACACACTGCCGGCCGCATCAACCACGTGGGTGAGAATCGCCGCGCGATGGCCGCCGAGCCCCCGCAGCTCGAGCTGGTTGAAGGCGCCGGTGGCGCTCAGGTTCACCTCGCGACGACCCATCACCACGGCGCCGGTCGGATCAATGAACGCGTGATGGAGCGACCCGTTGTCGCCACCCTCCACCCACGCCAGCAGGTAGAGGGTCTGACCGCCGTCCTCGAGCGGAAGCAGCCTCAGCTCGTCGGTGAAGGCGCCGGGCACGGTCGTGCCGGAGTGGGTCCACGTGTCGCCGGCCAGATCGTATTGCGAAAGCTCAAGGCCGCCTGCGGTGTTCTGCCAAGCAAGTACGGCGTCGTTGGGGCCGTCGAACTGCAGCGAAAGCGGTCCGGCCGCCGTGTTGGTCAAGGTGACGGGCGCGGACCACGGACTGGAGGACACCGAATGGATCAGATCACCGGCGGCGGTCGAGACGGCCACCATTGCCGCGCCGGCCTCGTTCGCGGCGAGAACGTAGTCCACCACGGACGTCGCGGGCACGACGACCTCGGGAGCGGACCAGGTGGCTCCGTTCCAGGCGCTCGACTGCAACGTCTGACTGATGCCCAGCGGTCCTTCAGCGGTGCCGAGCCAGGTGAGCAGAAGGTCGGGATTCTTGTGCGCGAGCTTGAGGTCGAACATCGCCTCGTTGGCGGTGGTGACGACGGCCGGCGCGCTCCAGGCGGTGCCTCCGGCGTTGGAAGTGGCGAAGCGGATCGTCGTTGAGGGATAAGGATTCAGCACGTCCTGCGCGGAGAGTTCGCTCCACGCGACCAGCCATCCCCCGGCGGGGAGCGGAATCGTCGCGACCGAGATCACGCCGGCGGCGCGGGCGACTTCGACCGGCGTCTGCCACTGGCCACCCGTCTGCGCGCTGGCCATGATCGTCATCTCGCCGGTGGTTGAATCGATGCCGGTGTACACGAGCAGCGGATCATCGCCACCGGACAACGCGTAGCTGCCCGTCTCGATGAAGTCCTGCACGATGGTCGAAGCGTCGCCCACGAACGTCTCCCCCGGAGCGGCCGACGGTTTGATTTCGGTGAAGACGATGTTCATCGGCACCAGCTCGAAGCTCGGCTCGGAGGCGCGGTCGATGACCCACTTCGCGAAGTCCCATTGGAAGGACTTGCTCCAGCGCACGGTCCAGAGGTTGATCTTGAGGCGCGCGACGAAGCTGAAGGCGCCCTCGATTTTGGTGATCAACGGCGTCTTGTTCGTGGAGGTGTTCAACGTGAAGAAGATGCCGTCGGTGTCGGACACACCGGTCGGAGCGCCCAACTGAAAGAGGCCGGTCGCCTCGATTCGTCCGCCGAAGGCCGAAGCGTCGAGTCCGCCCGCAAGCCGCGCGATCAGCTTCGCCTCGATGCTGGGGTCGATGCTCTCGATGCCCATGAAGGATGGACGCGGCGGCAGCGGATCGCCACCGCCCGGCCGCGTGGGGCCGAGCGGTTCGGCGAACTTCGTTTCAAGTTTGCCGGCGATCTTGGCCCCCAAGGCGGTCTCGATCCGCAGATAGATCGTCAGGGCACCGGACTTGTCCGCGGTCACCAGCACGGGGCCGGCGTAGGGGATGAAGCGCAACACCGGCGTGGCGTTGAACCGCACGCCACCCGAGTAGAGGCCCTGCACCTCGAGGATCACCGAGAAACGGTCGATGCGGTTGTTGCCGATCGGATCCTGATCGAGGCCCAGCGCGGCGGCGACCTTGACGCTGTAGTCGAAATCATTGGCCAGCACTTCCACGAGCTGCTTCGGCTTGGTGAGCGAGGGCTTGTAGTTCTCGTCGAGTTCCTCGTTTTCTCCGGGCTCGGCAACCGGGACGACGATCGCCAGCGCCGCTTCCTTGTCCTCGCCGTTGACCTCGAACTCGGTGGAGGCGCCCTGGATGCGCAGGCCGAGAAACCTGGGTCCAAAGCCCATCGGTCCCGTCGCCGCCGTCTCCTCGCCCACCGGCAGATCGATGCCGAGGACATACTTGTAGCTCAATGACGTGTCGTCGGCCGGGTCGGCATCGGCCGGAAGCAGGCCGATGCGCGCCTCCACCGTGGGCGACACGCCGCCCACCTTGAGGAAGCCGCCGCCGGGAAGGCCTTTGAGTCGATCACCATCGAAGCCGCCAAAGTTGGCGCCGGTGCCGATGAGATTGAGCACCGTCGCCGCCCAGGGTGGCAGGTTCATTCCCTGCAGCGAGGGTT
Source organism: Verrucomicrobiales bacterium (assembly GCA_003484235.1). GTDB lineage: Bacteria > Verrucomicrobiota > Verrucomicrobiia > Limisphaerales > RI-55 > RI-55. The sequence continues at coordinate 16,459 of DNDP01000445.1, read as the reverse complement.
TGCCGGAGGGCAGTGCGTAGTCCCTTACCGCAACGCCGCCGCTGCGGGTGATCGCGATCAGCCGGGGATTGAATACGCCGCTCGGTAGCTCGGGCAGGTAGAGCATGCCCTCAAAGTTGTCGCCCGTCTGTCCGTTGCGTCCGCGCAGCCGCAGCTGGTGAACGACGTAGTGGGGTTTGCCATCCTTCTCGGCGTTGGTGATCTCGTTCAACCAATGCCTGATCGTGATGTAGTTGAGCGGCGTCGGCGGGTCCAGCTGGGTGAAGTTCGTCTGGTCGGGCTCGTTGACGAACGCGTTGGTGAACGAACGCCGGTCGATCAGCCACAGTTCTTCGACGACGTCGTTCACCTGCGACACCTCCGGCGGTTTCTGGACGTCATTCTCGCCGACGAATCCTTCGAGCGAAACATTGTAGCTGCTGCCGCGCGCCGTGCCCTTCCACGTCACCGTCAGCTTGGGACGCGCCGCCTCGCGGTTCAGACCGCCGGCGTCCGCGGCGTAGGTCACCCCGGGCAGGAACAGGCCGAACCGGTTCAGGGTGAACGCGTCGATCGTCGGGGCAGGCACGACCTGCAGGGTGAAGTTCGCGCTGATGTCGGGGTTCGCCACGCTCGGCGGCGTGAACTTGTTCCGCTGGGCGATGAAGCCGCGTTTGTTCACATCCACGAAGACCGGCTGGGGATTCAGGAAGCCCACGCTGAAGGCGCCGTTCGCATCGGTGAGGCTGCGGCCGATCGGGTTGCCCTGGCGGTTGCGGATCACCACCGCGGCGCCGGAGACGGGAATGGATGCCGCCGAGACCTGCCCCGTCACCACCATTTGCCGCCGCATGAAGACGGTCGTCTTCATCAGGCGGGTGGCGGAGTCCAGGACCTCCACCGTGGGCGGGGGAAAGAACGAATACTGCCATTGCCCCGAGCCGCCGATCTGCGTGGCTCCGGTGGGTTGCGGGCTGCCATCGTGCGCGACGACCCCGCCCGCCAGTTGCGGCGAACCGCTCTGGAACTGCACCTGGACGTTGGGAATCGGCTGCGAATGATCCGCCTGGTTCACCGCCCGCAGTTCCAGGCTGAACGTCGTCTCCGCCGTCGGCCGCAGGCCGGGCTGCGTGTTGTCCAACGGGCCGCCTTCGAACGCGCCATCGAAGGTCATCGAGCCGCTGCCCGTGTCGGTGAACCAGCCGTTGCCGTGCTGCTCCCAGACGGTGTAGTTCGCGTTGGGAATGCCGCCGCCGCCGAAGAACGAAAACAGCCGGTTGGGCAGACCGGTCATGCGGAAGTAGTCGGGATTCGATTCCCCGACGGAGATGTAGTCCGCGAGCCCGGCGTCGTAGTTGTAGCGCTTCACGCGGATCGTGCCCTGTGCCGTCCAGTCGGCATCCAGTTCGAACTGACCCTGGCTGCTGAAACAATGGGTGATGCCCGGAAAGAAATAGCTCGGCGTCACCACCGGCTCGACGATCGGCAGGATGCCCGGTGCCTGCCACGGACCGATGTTCACGATCAACGGCGACACCGCGTAGCCGGGATGGTTCATCGTGATCGAGTACTGGCCCGGCGTGAGATTGCGCAGCAGGAAGCGGTTGTTGGTCGTGACCGGAACCTCTCCCGAGACGGGGCCGGAGAAGGTGACCTTGGCGCCGGTGTCCAGCAGGTGATTGTAGTCCACGCCCACCACACCGGTGCCGTCGAGGTTCATGCGCAGGATCAACTGGCCGAACGGATCGCCCGACGGCGTGACGAATCCGCACAGGTTGATGTAGTGGGCATGAACGAACAGGTCGAGCTGGTATTCGTGGTTCGAATCGAAGCGCAGTCCCGGGCCGTGATGGCCGAACTCCCGGTTGTTGTAGGGCCAGGCGTCCGGATAGGGCCAGGGACGGACGAACGGCGCCTGGCCCGTCGAGAGGTCCCCGAACTCGATGTTGTGCCCCGTGTAGCTGGTCATCGAAGGGATCTTCACGCCGTACACCCCCGGATACACGATCGCCGTGTAGGCACCCGAGGCGTCGGTGTCGATGACGACTTGGTCCACCGGGTTGGTCAGCAGGTTGACGACGGCGTGCTCGGTGAAGTTGAGACCGTTCTGCGCCACCTGCCGCCAGACGCGGTTCGGCTCCGGATCGAAATAGGCGTCGTCCACGTTCGCCAGTTCGTCGGTCGCGAACAACCGGCCGCGAATCACCGCCGGCACCGGCTCGAGTTCGATCGGCACCTCCTCCGTCACGCCGACGATCGCCTCGCGGTTCAACTCGCGCGGGAAGAAGCGCACGTCGAACGCCGACGGCCCCGGGATGTTGCCCGAGCTGCTGGGGAATCCCGTGATCGTCGCGTGGTGCGCCACGTGCATCCAGTAGCGGCCGGGCAGCAGGTTCTCGAACAGGGCGCTGGCGGTCAGCTGCCCGGCATCGGTCGTCGCCGGCAGTTCGCGGTTGATGCCCTCGGTGTTGGTATCGCGAATGCCCTGGAGCCGGATCGTGGCGTTGTTCACCGCATTCGCCGTCTGATACGGCGAGGAAAGCACCGCCTTCACCTTGGTCGGCTCCAGTTCGACGTCCACTTCGACCGGCGCGAACGTCCCGTCGCCCTGGGGGTGGATCTCGATCTCCTTGGTCACGTAACCCAGCCGGCCGACCACCAGCCGGTAGCTGATCGGCGGCATCAGGCCGAAGCGGAAATCGCCGATTTCCGACGTCAACGCCGTCCGCGTGGGCAGCAATACCGAACCGTCCGTCGCGTCGATGCCCGTGAGGTTCAGGATCATGCCCTCGAGCAGTTCACCGGGAGCGTCCTCGACCGGGTCATAGCCGGTCACCGTCACCGACAGCGGCGTCTTGACCGGCTTCATGAACACCGACGCGTAGTGCGACGTGCTCAGGCGCACGCGGTCGCCGTCCGTCACGAAGCCGCCCCCGGGCGGTGGCGTGTAAACGATCGGTTCCCAACCCGTCTTCGCGATCGAGAACTTGTAGAAACCCTCCTTCACCGACGGCAACACCAGCGAGCCGGCGGAGTCGATCGACCGGATCAGCACCTGGTCGGGTCCGCCGGAAAGGTCGCCGTCCGCCTCCCAGATTTCGGTCGTCACGACCGCCCCCTCCAGCCGCGCGTGCGTCGCGAGGCACCAGACTTGGAAGTAGATGTCGAACGTCACCGTCGCGTCCGCCGGAGTCAGGCGTACGACCGCCGTCTTGCGGTCGCCGTCGGCGAACGTCACCGCCTCGGCGTGGTTGACGAAGCCGAGCTTGCCGGCGGTGAACTCGTAGTTGCCGGGGTCGACGTCCGGGAAGGTGAAAAACCCGAAGGGATCGGACCGCACGGTGTATTCCGGGATGCCGTCGACGGGTTCGAGATTCAATTCGAGCGTGGCGTTGTCCACTGGCAACCCGGTGGCGTCGTGGACGACCTGTCCTTCGAACCGCGCGGCCGCCTCCAGCGGCGCGGTGGTGACGACGAGGGCCAGAAGGGCGAGAATAAGACAGGGGGTCCCGAACGGGGAGAGGGAAGTCGGTGACCTGGGCCCCCAATGGTCCCGGGTTTTCATAGAAGGGAAATCTAACAACCGAGAGAAGGTGCAAAAAGCGATTTCTCGGCAAATTTCCCAGCAGGTTAAACCATTGCCAACGTCTCCCCGGCCCACTTACGATGCCGCCTCCCGGATGCCCACGCTCCGGCCGGCTGCATGTCCGAATACAAAGTAAAATTCGAGGTCTTTGAAGGCCCGCTAGACCTGCTCCTCTACCTGATCAAGAAGGAGGAGGTGGACATTTACGAGGTCAATCTGACCAGCCTGGCCACGCAGTTCATCGACTACATCGAACTGATGCGCGAGCTGGATCTGGACATCGCCGGCGAGTTCCTCGTCATGGCTGCCACCCTCATGTACATCAAGAGCAAGGAGCTGCTGCCGGTCGATCAGCAGGTGACGCCGGAGGGGGAGGAGGACGAGGAGGATCCGCGCTGGGAACTCATCCGCAAGCTCGTCGAGTACAAGAAATTCAAGGACGCAGCCGGAAAGCTGCAGGCGCTGGAGACCGCGACCGAGAACACTTTCGCCCGCCTGCCCGCCAAGCCGGTGTTCGATCACACCGAGACCGAAACCCGGCAGACCGCCTCCATCTTCGAGCTGCTCAATGCCGTCAACAGCATTCTCAAGCGTTTTAACGAACGCGAGGATCTGCGCGACATCTTTGAGGATAAATGGACCGTCAGCGAAAAGATCGAGACGATCCTCACGCGCGTCCAAACCTCCAGCCGGCTGCGCTTCACCGAGCTCTTTTCCGATGCCACCAGTCGCACCGAGGTGGTGGTCACGTTCCTCGCCGTGCTCGAACTCATCCGCCTGAAGCAGATCGAGGCGGCGCAGAGCGAGACGTTCGGCGAGATCGAGATCACGCCGGGGGTGGCGCAGACACTGAACCACGCCGCCGAACTGGCGGCGCAGCAGCCCGAGCCGGTCGGAAGCTGAACGGCAAGAGCTGATTCACCACAGATGAACACAAATGGACACAGAGGGGCTGCGCGAATTGCGCCAATTGCCGCGCATTCGATCCATCGCAGCCCAGACAACGGCCCGGAATCCGTGTTCATCTGCGTTCATCCGTGGTTGGAAATATTCTTGCCTAGAAACACCACATGGAACTGAAGTTTGTCATCGAATCGATCCTGTTCTCCGCGCAAAAGCCGCTCAGCCCGGCGGAAATTCGGGATCTGTTGAAGAAGGCGGTCGAGTTTGAAGATTCACCGCAGGCCGGCGAACACCAGAAGACAAGGCTGGAGGACATCGAATCCGCCCTGGCCACACTGAGGGACGAGCACGAACAGGCGGGTCGCAGCTACCGGCTGCTGAACATCGCCGGCGCCTGGCAGTTTGCGAGCCAGCCCGAGTTCGCTCCCTGGATCAAGGCACTCGTCGGCCAGAAGCCGCGCCCGCCGAAACTTTCCGCGCCCGCGTTGGAGACTCTGGCAATTGTCGCGTACCGGCAGCCGATCACGCGGGCCGAAATGGAGCAGATCCGCGGCGTGGCGGTGGACGGCGTGATGGGCACGCTCGTCGAGCGCGGTCTGATTGAGCAGTCCGGCAAGGCGGAAGCCCCTGGCCGGCCCGGGCTTTACAGCACCACGCCGTTGTTTCTGGAATACTTCGGGCTGGGCGGCCTTGATGACCTGCCGGATGCCGAGGAATTGCGCCGTATCCCGGTGAAGAAGCCGGAGGAACTGCTGACCGTCGATCCCGGTTTGGCGACCACCGCGCCGGAGCAGCTGCAGCTGGCCCCACAGGAATCGTCCGGCGGGCAGGGGAGCTCGGCGGCCGGCAAGGTGACGGAAGGGCCCTCGCAAAACTGAAACCTGCCATGAGCCTGAGCGACCACCGTAAAGCCATCGACAAGCTGGACGCCGACATTGTCCGGCTGCTGAACGAGCGCACCCGGCACGCGCTGGAGATCGGGGCGTGGAAGCTCCAGCACGGCCAGGAAATCTACGCGCCCCATCGTGAGCGGGCGGTGTTTCAACGTCTCAAGAAACTAAACTCCGGCCCGATCACCGAGGAGTCGCTGCGGTCGATCTACCGCGAGGTGATGTCCAGTTCGCTTTACCTGGAGAAGTCGCTGAAGATCGCCTATCTCGGGCCGGAGGCGACCTTCACCCACCAGGCGGCGATCCGGAAGTTCGGTTCCAGCCTCCAATATGTCGCCCTGCGCACCATCAACGAGGTGTTTGCCGAGGTGAACCGTGACCGCGCGGACTACGGTGTCGTGCCGGTCGAGAACTCCACCGAGGGCGTCGTCACCCACACGCTCGACATGTTCGTGGACAGCGAGCTGAAAATCGTCGCGCAGATCATCCTGCCGATTCAGCACTGCCTGATCAGCCGGTTCAAGCACGCGGCGATCAAACGCATCTTTTCGCATCCGCAGGCGCTCGCCCAGTGCCGCTACTGGCTGCAGAATCATTTTCCCAACGCGGAGATCCAGGAGGCCAGCTCGACCACCCGCGCGGCGCAGCTGGCGTCGACCGAGAAGGCGTCGGCCGCCATCGCGGGATCGCTCGCCGCCGAGCGCTACCAGCTCAGCGTGCTCGACGTGGACATCCAGGACAACCCGGCCAACGCGACGCGGTTCCTCGTCCTTGGCCGGCAGTGCAGTCCGCCCACGGGCAAGGACCGCACGAGCCTGATGATCAACATCGCTGACGAGGTCGGCGCGCTGTACCGCGTGCTGGGCGTGTTCCGAAAGTTCCGCATCAACATGACGAAGATCGAGTCCCGGCCGAGCAAGCGGAAGGCCTGGGAGTATTTCTTCTTCATCGACTGCGACGGTCACGCGCAGGATAAACGGCTGAGCAAGGCGATCGCCGAGCTGCAGAAGCAGTCCAACACGGTGAAGGTCCTCGGCTCGTATCCGAACAGTGAGTAGTCCGGTCATTCTCTACGCGAATTGCGCGAATGTTCGCGAATTGCTTCCGGGAATTCGTGTGAATTCGCGCAATTCGCGTAGATGGCTTTTCTTCTCCCGATGAACCACCTCACCCGCGCCAGACAGGTCTTCGACATCGAGCTCACCGCCCTCAAGGCGGTGAAGGGCCGGCTGGATGAATCCTTCACCCGCGCGGTCGACACACTGGTCGGCGTGCTGTCCAAGCGTGGCAAGGTCGTCGTGGTCGGCATCGGCAAGTCCGGGAACATCGGCCGTAAGATCGCCGCCACCCTCACCAGCACCGGCTCGACGGCCGTCGTCTTGAACAGCGTGGACGCTTTGCACGGTGACCTCGGCGTGGTCAACGACGGCGATGCGGTGCTGTGCCTGAGCTATTCCGGCGAGTCCGAGGAACTGCTCAACCTGGTCGGCGGGCTCAAGCGGTTCGCCGTGCGGATCATCAGCTTCACCGGCAATCCCAGGTCCACGTTGGCCCGTTCGAGCGACATTGTCCTCAACACGCGTGTGCCCAAGGAAGCTTGCCCGTTCAACCTCGCACCGACGTCGAGCACGACGGCGATGCTGGTCATGGGCGACGCCCTGGCCATGGCGGTCATGCAGGCACGCGGTTTCGAGCAGTCGGACTTCGCCAAGCACCACCCCGCCGGAGCGATCGGGCGCAATCTGCTGCTGCGCGTCACCGACATCATGCGCGCGGAGAAGCGGAATCCGGTAGCCAGCCAGTCGGTCACCGTGCGCGAGGCGATCCTCACCATGACCCGCGCCAAGGCTGGATGCGTGAGCGTGGTCGATGCGCGGGGCCGGCTTGCGGGCGTGTTCACGGACGGCGATCTGCGGCGTCACATGAGCGCGGATGCCGCGGTGCTGGACCGGCCGCTGAAACAGGTGATGACCAGGAAACCCATCTGCATCCGGGATGATGCCCTGGCCGTCGATCTGTTGCGCATCTTCAATGAACGCAACATCGACGATCTGATCGTGGTGAATGCGAAGCGCGAACCGGTCGGCATCGTGGACCTCCAGGATCTGCCGAAGCTGAAGCTGATGTAGCGGCAGGACGCCGTTCGCCTCACGATCGCGCCGCCCAGGCGGGAGGATTCTTCAACTGGTGCAACATCTCCCCCGCCTTGCGGACGAGCAGGACTCCCTCTTCCTCGCGATTGGCGTAGTCCTCAATGTTGATCGTGGCCGGGTCGCGGTAGCCGAGGTTGATTTGACGGCAGACGGACTCGGGGATCTGGCTGGCGATCGTCAGTTTGATCCGGCACTTCTCCTTTCCGTTCTCATAGGTGCCGATGCCGCGGACATGCGTCGAGTGGGCAAGCACCCCCCACGGCCGTTCCTTGAACTTCTCCCACTGGCCGAGGAAATAGTCCCGGCAGTGATAGCCGACTTCGAGCAGGGTCTTGCCGTGGGTGACGGAGACCTCCCTGATGTGCGGCGCGTAAATGATGAGCTCGCCGCCATCGGCCACCACCGGTTCCAGCTTGTACATCCCCTTGCCGCCGGTCCAGAGGTCCTCGTACATCGGCGGAACGCAGGACAGGACGGTCTTGAAGGAGTGGTCCTTCAGCACGATGTGCGTGCTGCGGGAAAGCTCGCTCGCGTCATCCCACGCCGACTCGGGCGAGCCGCCAAACAGGCCGGCGAGGGATTTGTCCGGGCGTACCACCAGGCAGAAGCACTTCTTCGGGAGCTCCACCAGCGCGCCCGCCTTGTCCACGACCTTGCGCACAGGTGTCCATTTGTTGCCGATGATCAACGGATTTGTCACCACCGCGCCAAGCCAGTGGAAGAAGTTGAGAATCTGCGGGCCACCGACTCCGGGGAAGAGATACTTGTTGCCGCCGGAGAAGCCGACGACCTCGTGCGGGAACACCGGACCGATGATGATCACCTCATCATAGTCGAACAGCCGGCGGTTGATTTCCACCGGCACATCCATCGCGAACCGGCCGTCCGTTAGAAAGTTGATCTCGTCCTTGGGAATGATCCCCACGTTCCGAAGCGCGGCGGGATTGTCCCACTCGTGGTTGATGAACTCGACGTCGCGATAGAGCCCGCGACGGTCGTTCATCGAGATCTCCAGCCGCTTACATATGGCCTCATCGGACATTGGCTGGTGCGTTCCCAGAGCGATCATGACGTCGAGCTTCCTCGTCGCCCCGCTGATCTGGTCGAAGAGCATCTTGAAGATGAGGCCGATGGGCGCGGTGCGGGTGCCGTCGGGCACGATCAGGAGCACCCGCCTGTTCTCATAGCTGGCGGCCGGGCAGAGATCGGAGACCACGCCGGCGATCTGTTCGTGGCTGACCGTCTGGCCTTCGGCGGCGACGGCGGAGTAGACCTGTTCTTTGTCGGGCGTCATGGTTGTCAACCGGACCAGCTTAGGGAGGTGTGAACCATCGTCGAGATTCAAATCGATCCGCCGCCTGCGATGATGCACGGCCGTTTCCGGACCGACTGAAGGGAGGTTTTTCCTTCCGCCAATCCGCCCGTTCGGTTCTGCTCGCGGGCATGAGTTTGTTGCCCTTCGCGAAACTGGATGCCTACAAGGAACGTCGCTTTGTGCCGGCCGGAGCCGACCTTGGAGACTGGCTGGCCATCGGACCACTGTTTGACCGGCTGGAGGATCGGGCGGCTGCGGCCGATTCCGTCCCGGCCCTGGAGCAGTGGTTGCTGGACTGCGGCGAGCTCTCCGCCGCCCTCGACCAGGAATCGAGCTGCCGCTACATCGCGATGACCTGTCACACCGACAATTCCGCGGCCGAGGCGGCCTATCTGCAATTTGTGGAGGAGATCGAACCGAAGCTCAAGCCGCGTCAGTTCGCTTTGGCAAAGCTGTTTCTGGCCCACCCGCTGCGTGCGCGGCTGCCCAAGGATCGCTACTTCGTGCTCGATCGCGACCTCGCGCTGCAGGTGGAGCTGTTTCGCGAGGAGAATGTTCCGCTGGAGACGGAGGAGTCCAAGCTGGGCCAGCAGTATCAGAAGATCAGCGGCGGGTTGACAGTGACGTTTCGGGGCGAGGAAAAAACCCTGGTGCAGATGGGGCGTCTGCAGGAGGAGCCCGATCGGCCGACACGGCAGGAAGCGTGGGAGCTCGTATCCCGGCGAAGGCTGGCGGAGAAGGAGAAGTTTGAGGACATTTTCGATTCCCTGATCAGGGTGCGCGAACAGATCGCCGCAAACGCCGGATTCGGCAACTATCGCGACTACGCCTTCCGGGCGAGGGGCCGGTTTGACTACACTCCGGCGGATTGCGAGTCGTTCCACGCGGCGATTGAAAGCGAGATCGTGCCGCTGCTCCGCGACCAGCAGGCCCGGCGGCGCGAACAGCTGGGCGTTGACAGACTGCGTCCGTGGGACCTTGCAGTCGATCCGTTGAATCGGCCGGCGTTGCGGCCCTTCGAGACGGTCGATGAGTTGCTGGACGGCGGACAGAAGATCTTCAACAAGGTGAACGAAGCCTTGGGAGCAGAATTCAAGCTGATGCGCGACCGCCGCGTGCTGGATCTCGCAAACCGCAAGGGCAAGGCGCCCGGCGGCTACCAGAGCACCCTGTCGGAGGCGCGTCTGCCGTTCATCTTCATGAACGCCGTGGGCATGCAGCGCGACGTGGAGACCCTGCTGCACGAGGCCGGACATGCCTTTCACGCCCTGGCAACGCGGGACGAGGATCTGTTTGCCTACCGCCACGCGCCGATCGAGTTTTGTGAGGTGGCGTCGATGGCGATGGAGCTGTTGGGGGGTGAATTCATCGAGGCGTACTACGACGAAGCCGGCGCCCGGCGGGCACGGACCAAGCATCTGCAGGGGATCATCGAAGTGTTTCCGTGGATCGCCACCATCGACGCCTTCCAGCACTGGCTCTACACCCATCGCGGCCATACGCGGGATGAACGGGCGGCTGCGTGGCTCGAACTGGTGAACCGCTTCGGTGGTGACGTGGACTGGACCGGTCTGGAAGAGGCCCGGCGCCACGCATGGCATCGGCAGCTGCATCTGTTCCTGCATGCCTTCTACTACGTCGAGTACGGCATCGCGCAGTTGGGAGCGCTGCAGGTCTGGGCAAACTCGAAATCCGACCGGAAGCGGGCGGTCGAACAGTATCGTGCGGGCCTCTCGCTGGGAGGCTCGCGACCGCTGCCGGAACTGTTCGAACGTGCCGGCTGCCGGTTTGATTTTTCCGCCGACACGGTGCGGCCGCTTGCGGCAATGTTGAAGGAGGAACTCGCCCGGCTGGAGGACTGAATCCAGGCCAGCGGAGCGGGGGAAGCCAATCGGGCCGCAGATCTGCCAAGCAAAAAGGCCGCGCCCTCAGGCGCGGCCGGAAAACTGGGCAGCTGATGTCAGCGGCCTTCGTTCAAGCCGGCGGGAAACCCGCTCGACCAGCCCTCGGTGGAGTTCCACGGCCGGGTGGAAGCATTCTCGGGCTCGGTGCTTTTGCATCCCAGCGAACCGACCAACAGCAGCACCAGTGAGCTGGCGAGCAGGAATTGTTGGAGGATGCGTTTCACGCCAAAAAAGTTTCAGCGGCTCGATCAGTAAAGAACCGTATCGCCTTCCATGATGTCGTCGAGCTTCCAGCCACCCATGACGTTGGCGATCGCCCGGTTGTCCATGACGTTCACAATCCGGACCTTTGCCAGCAGCTTGCCATTGCGGCTGACCAGCATCTGGCCGTTCAGGAGCAGTCCGTCATTCTTGCCGAGATCGATGACAATGAAGTCCCACTTGGGATCAACGGTCACCACCTTGCCTTTGAGACCGGCAGGCAGAATGACCGGAACATCGCTGGGGCCCACGAGTTCGGCGATGCGGACCTCAAGCCCCTCGATCGTGGTGTCGCGCTTGGCGATCTCCTCGTTGAGACCCTTGATGTCCTCCAGTGATTGCTTGAGCCGGGCGATGACTTCCTTCACCTCGTCGGGGGTGAGACCGGTGAGCTCGTACGCCACGACTTTGGCCTGGGCAGCGTCACGGTCGGCGCGGGCCCTGGTGAGGTCGTTCCGTGTGCGGGTCAGATCGGTGTTGAGCTGGGCGATCTCGGCATCCTTGGTGGCAAGCGCTTCCTGGGCGGCGGCGAGTTCGCGGGTGCGCTGATCGAGCGCCTCCTTGGTCTCGGCCAGCTCCTTCTCCCGCTTGATCCGCAGGGCCTCTTCAGTCCTCCAGTTGGTGTGGAATGTGTTCCGGTCGGCGATCGTTTCGTCGATCTTCTTTTTGACCTGCATTTGGCCGAAAACTATGGCGCCAACGCCGGCCAGAATCACAACTATGAGGCTGATTCGAGTGAGCATTTCGTAGATTGATCAGGGTTAAGACGGCGAGAAACTAAACAGTCGCATGGGGTGTGTCAATGCGGGTTTCCGGCGTTGCGGGGCAGATGTTTGGACGCTTGAGAGATTCTTGCCGTCGAACCCGGATCTTGGATCCAAGCTTTCGCTGACAGAACCGAGAATGGTCCGGTGCAAGAATCCGTACCCGTCCGGCGGCAGGCGCCAACCGGAGAGGTCGCGGCGCCGGATGCACCCTCCGAACCCATTGTCTGGTTGGGCCGGATTCAATCCTCACCTGACGATGTCGGGATGGTACAGGACCCGGAATTGATGCTGCCGCAGTGCGGCCGTCGCTACATCGATGTCTTCCAGACTCAAGGCGAGCGCGGAGCGCCCCGTGGGGCGGGTGATGAACGAGTAGACGTAGTGGATGTTCACCTCCGCCTCAAGCAGCGCGGAAAGGACGCCCTTCAGCCGATTCTCGGAGTCCACTTCGACCACGAGCACCTCGCTTTCCGTGAACGGAAAACTGTGTTGAACCAGCAGTTGGCGCGCGCGGTCGGGGTCATCCACGATGGTCCTGAGAATGGCGGCGTCGGTGGTGTCCAGCGCCGTCAGCGCCAGCACATGGACGTTTTCCTTGTTGAACAGCTCGATGAGATCATGCAGCCGGCCCATCCGATTCTCGGTGAAGACCGAGAACTGGCGCACGGGCTCCCTCCGGTTGCGGTCGACGGCGACTTCGGACATGCGCCGATGATCGGCAAATGGAGGATGTTTGCACGATTTAAATGGAACGGGGACGACAGCTGCGGCTTAATCGGTCCATGAAACTTCCACTGAACCGCCGCCACTTCCTCAAGACTTCCGCGTCCGCAACCGTTGCTGCCGCTGCGGCGGGGCCGTTGATCCTGCGTGGTGCCGAATCGCCCAACGCCCGCCTTCGCGTCGCCGTCATGGGGGTGAACGGTCGTGGGATGGCGCATATTTCCGGATTCCTGGCGCAGCCCAACGTCGAGATTGCGTACGTGTGCGACGTGGATTCCCGCACCCTGCCGAAGGCGGTGGAGGCGGTATCGAAGAAGCAGACCAAGACCGCGCGCGGGGTGTTGGATTTCCGCGAGGCCCTGGATGATCCAACGGTTGATGCGCTCTCGATCGCCACCCCCAATCACTGGCATGCCCCTGCGACCATTCTTGCCTGTCAGGCGGGAAAGCATGTCTACGTGGAGAAACCGGGCAGTCACAATCCACAGGAAGCCATTTGGATGGTTGCTGCAGCGCGGAAGCACGACCGCAGGGTACAGATGGGCAACCAGCGCCGCTCGTGGGATTGGGTGCAGGAGGCGGTGGCAAAGGTGCATGCAGGCGAGATTGGCCAGGTGACCTTCGCCCGGACGTGGTACAACAACGCGAGGCCCAGCATTGGCATGGGCAAGCCGGTGGCGGTTCCAGACTGGCTCGATTTCGACGCCTGGCAGGGACCGGCACCTGCGCGACCCTTCAAGGACAACCTCGTCCACTACAACTGGCACTGGCACTGGCACTGGGGCAACGGCGAACTCGGCAACAACGGCATCCACGCACTCGACGTCGCGCGCTGGGGGCTGCAGGTCGATGCTCCGAATTCCGTCACCTGTGGGGGAGGACGCTACCAGTTCGACGATGATCAGGAGACGCCGGACATCTACCGTACGACCTTCGATTTCGGCCACTGTGGCATCTCGTGGGAAAGCCACAGCCACCAGCCCTATGGAACGGAGGGCGCGCAGTTTGGCATCCAGTTTTACGGCAACAAGGGGGTGTTGATCATCGCCGGGAACGGCTATCGGATTCTGGATCCGAACGGCAAGGAACTGCACAAGTTCGAGGGCCGTTGGAATGACTCCGATCACTTTGGCAATTTTGTGCGGGCGATTCGAGACGGAGAGAAACTGACGTCAGAAATCGGTGAAGGTCAGAAGTCCACGCAGATGTGCCATCTGGGCAACATTGCCTGGCGGACGGGCCGCACTCTTCATCTGGATGGGCGGAGCGGTCGCATAAGAGGACCACGCCTGGAGGACGGACTTTGGGAGCGTGAGTACGGTCGGGGCTGGAGGCGTCAACTTGCCGGTTGATCAAGGCAAACCGATGCCGCGAGCCGCGAGAGCCGGGCACTCCAAAAACGACTTGGCCCGCCACTTCTGGCGGGCCAGGCAGTAATTACACTCGAAGCTGGAGGACGCTAGGGATGCTTCTGGCGACGCCAGCAGCCGACCGCGATCAGGCCCAAGCCGAGCAGTCCGACCGTCAATCCTCCGTCGGGCACGGAGGCATTGCTTCCGACATGGGCGGCAAGCTTGGCGGCGAGAAAAACGAAGTCTCCGGAAGTTGCGGTCACCGAGTATGAAAGCTGCCCCGTGCTGTTCAGCTGAACGTAGGCCGTCCCGCTGACGTTTCCGCTCTCAATGTCGAAGATGCCCACCTCACCGGTTCCCAAAACAACACCGGATCCCGGGCCGAGACGAATTTCCACATACTCGCTGTGGGAGCCGAACGGATCCAAGGGATCATACCAAGGATTCACATCGTCGGAGAAAAAGAACCAAACCGATGCCGAAACAACAGTCTGAGTAGCGGGGTTGTAGGGAGGCGAGATGTCAAACATTCCGGTCTCAGTCTCACCGGCGGCGAGATACTCCGTATGCACATTGACGTCGTAAATGGTGACTGCACTGCCGGTCGAAAGACCCGCCACCAGTGCAGCCGATGCCAGCATGGTTTTGACGTATTTGATCATGTCATTCTTGATTTCGCGTCCCTTGATGAAAACGCCGAAAGGGAGCTTCTCTGTTTCTGTCTACACCTACCCCGACAGGGAGCAGTGTGCCTGCCAGCGTGCGTTCGAATATTGGCGGGATTTGTTTCAGGCCTTGCCTGACGGCATATTCCAGATGCAATTATGTTGACTGACCGGATGTTTGATCTGTTCGTCGGCGTGCGATTGCTCACTTTGTAAGGTGATCCGACGATTTCGCCGTCTTATTTGTTTCTCCCGCAAGAAGGATGCGCAACAAGGTCATTCTTGGGCGGCCGCAGGGCTCACCTGCTTATCTTCTCCTGATTGTAAGGAAATCCGACCCCGGGCCAAGGTGCCAGCCCTGGTAGATCCCAACCAAGATTGCGTACCGGGGACTGGCAATGGCAGCGGGCTGAAGCTATAGAAGCGCCCATGAAACCTTGGTTGATGGCAGTCGTCCTCGTCGCTTTCCTGCGACCATATGCGGTCGAGGCTCAGAATCCCGTCAAGCTAGCTTCCGGCACGCGCTTGGATCTGATGGCGGACCCCTCCGTCGGCGCGATCAACAACGGCGTCATTCTCAAGGGCGGCGGCACGATGCAGCGGATGAACTGGATTCCCGCGCAGGATCAGCCGCGGAGCTACACCTGCAACTTCAACGTCGTCCACTTCGGCTGGTTTGAGATCATCGTGCAGTTCACGCCGCAGAACTCCGGCAACGTCCAGCTCTCGCTCATGGGCCCGTGGCAGCAATCGACCGAGCCCGGCAATCCGATCTACAAGCAGGAAGTTCTCTGGGACGGCCTGACCGCGACCAACTCGACGATTCTGAACGGCAGCTTTGAGACGGTCGCCGGCACGATTCCGAACCACTGGACCCGCACTGGCTCCGATGCGGCTTCCGAGAGCGGCCCTGTCACGCCCGTCGAGGGATCGCGCTACGCGCGCACCTGGCACAACTCGGTCCTGCGCCAGAACATCCCGGTCACCGGCGGCCAGGTCGTCACCTTGCGATTCTTCTCCCGCGCGCACACGCCGGCCGGTTTCACCGACATGAAGCGGATTCAGGATCCCAATTCGCCGGCACACCAGGCGCGGCTGAAGTTCATGCGCGGTGTGAATCTTGGCAACTACCTCGAAGCGCCAGCCGGCCAGAACTGGGGGCAGACCTACTCCGAAGCCGACTTCATCCAGATCCGTGCGGAGGGATTCGATCACGTGCGGTTGCCCGCGCGTTGGAACGATTACACCGGTCCGGCGCCGGACTTCACGATCAGCGAGACGTTCGCGCTGAAGGTCGACGCGCTGGTCGATCACGCGCTCAACCACGGCCTCGCCGCGCTGGTGAACATCCATCACTTCGACGAGTTCACCACCGATCCCGTCGCCGAAACCCAGAAGTTCTACCGGATCTGGGAACAGATCGCCGCGCGCTATGCGGGTCGGCCGGCGGGGGTGGCCTTCGAACTGTTGAACGAACCGAAGGATGCCGCGACGACGACCTTGCTCAACCCGATCTTCGCCGAGGCGATCACGCGGATCCGTGCGACGAACCCGGCACGCACGATCTTCGTTGGCCCCGGCCAGTTCAACAGCATTGATCAGCTCTCGTCGCTGCGATTGCCGGACAACGACACCAATCTGATCGTCACCGTCCACAGCTACGCGCCGTTTCTCTTCACCCATCAAGGTGCGACCTGGACCGGCGACGCGACCGCCACGCGCGGCATTGTTTATCCGGGTCCTCCGACCACTCCGCTTTCGCCGGCTCCGGCGGCGGCGGGCACGCAATGGGTCGTGGACTGGATCAACCAGTACAACACGCTCCCGACGCCGGTGAATCCGTCGAGTTCGGCAGCCTTCGTCGGCGATCTCGAACTGGCCAAGATGTGGTCCGACTACTATGGCCGGCCGGTCCACGTCGGGGGGTTCGCGTGCTACGAAGGACGGGTTGCGCGGGATCG
>DNDP01000436.1:13459-13797 GCA_003484235.1 Verrucomicrobiales bacterium | reverse complement strand
ACGCCGCGGTGTCCGCGTCCCGCCAGGTGACCGCCCCCGACGTCAACCTGCTCATCTACGCCCACGACAGTTCCGGGCCGCAGCACGCCGCCGCCCGCACATGGTGGGAAGCGGCGCTGTCGGGCAGCGAGCCCGTGGGAATTCCCGTGGTGGTCCTGCTGGCATTCGTTCGTTTGATGACCCATCCGACCCTGTCGGCGAACCCCATGTCCGTCGCCCAGGCAAAAAAGTGCGTCGAGGGATGGCTGGAACAGCCGAACTGCCGGGTGCGGCCCGTCGGCGACCGTACGGTCGCACTGTTCCTACAGCTCATCTCCGAGTCCGGTCATGGAGGAAAC
>DNDP01000436.1:11816-13367 GCA_003484235.1 Verrucomicrobiales bacterium | reverse complement strand
AATACTTCTGGAGCACGAGGATTGTCCTAGCGACCAGATCATGAGACACCGATGACCTGAGAAAGGGGTAACACTCCGATGAAAGGAATGGAGGAAACTTCTGCACCGATGCGATGATCGCGGCCTCGGCGAAAGAATACGGTGGCGCGGTACATTCCAATGATCGTGATTTCGGCCGTTTTGCGGATCTTCACTGGGTGAATCCGATTTAGCAGTTCGCAGATAAAGTCCAAGTTGGATTTTTTCCGCGAACTGCCAGTGTCCCGGCATGAAGAACGCGGACAGGATCACCTTCAATCCCCGGCAGTGCGGCGGACGCCCGTGCATCCGGGGACTGCGCATCCGCGTGAAGGACGTGATGGATCTTCTCGCCGCCCGCGTTCCCGAGGCGGAAATTCTCGCCGATTATCCGGACCTTAAACCTGAGGACATCCAGGCCTGCATCGAGTACGCAGCGGCGCAGCTGGATCACCCCGTCATGGTGACATCCCGGTGAAATTCCTGGTGGACGCCCAACTTCCTCCAGCTCTTGCAGCGTGGCTGCGCGAGGGCATCACTTCCAACGGCGAGCTGCGGCGCTGGTTAATCCCGAGAATGTCCCAGATCATCGAGTGCCTGGAACGGGGCGACCGATTGGTGGAAATCCGCTGAACGAACGAGCTGACGGGTTTACGGATTCTCCCACGTGTCCGTATCGATCCGGAGGCGCCACACCGGTTCTCTCGTTCACGCCAGCTTCGGAGCATCGATCTGCGCGGCGACGATGCGGCCGACCTCGGCGGCCTTCGTCGGTTCCCCCTGGCCGGTGGCGGTGTGGCAACTGCCGGTCTGGAACGACACGGCCATCAGGTGCAGCCGGCCATCGCGGATCACGGCGTGACCGGCGACCGGACTCAGGCAACCGCCACCCATCGCCCGCAGGAAGGCGCGTTCGGCGGTGACGCAGTGCCAGGTGTCTGCGTGGTTCAACCGGGCGCAGAGTTCCTTCATCACGGGGTCGTCGGCCCGTATCTCCAAGCCGATGGCGGCCTGACCGACAGCGGGGATCATCTCCTCCGGTGCAAGCGGCAGGGCAAACAGGCCGGCCGGCACATCCGGTCCGGCGAGCCGGCCATCGGTACCGACGGTGTAGCCGAGCCGTTTCATGCCGGCCATTGCCAGCAGCGTGGCGTGCAGGTCCGTCTGTTCCGCAATCTTGCGCAGCCGGGTGCCGACGTTGCCCCGGATCTCGACGCCCCGGGTGTCGGGACGCAGCTGCCTCAACTGCGCCATCCGCCGCGGGCTGCTGGAGGCCACCACGGCACCCTCCGGCAAATCGGTCACGGACCGGCATGGTTCGCGGGCGATCACAACGTCCCGGGCATCCTCGCGCTCGGTGACGGCGCCGAGGGCGAGTCCGTCAGGCAGTTCGGTCGGGAGGTCCTTGAGGCTATGGACGGCGAGTCCGGCTTCACCCTCCAGCAGTGCGACCTCGAGTTCCTTGGTGAAAAGTCCCTTGGGAAGCTTGGCCCCGGGATTGGCGAGCGAGGCGGTCTGCAGCTTGTCGCCGGT
>DNDP01000436.1:0-11571 GCA_003484235.1 Verrucomicrobiales bacterium | reverse complement strand
AGAATCTGGTTGGCCTGCGCGAGCGCAAGGGCGCTTCCGCGGGTGGCGATGAAGGTGGTTTTGGACATCGAGGGGAGTGGACGGCGACCGGCTTAGGCGGCACCCGCCGCCTGACGGCCGGCGGCGGGCAGCACATGCGGCGGCGGACCGGCAAAAAGACCCTTCACCTTCTCGCGGATGATCGCCTCACAGCGGGCCACCTCCTCCTGGCGCTGTTTCAGGTAGTCGTCGGCGATCGCCTGGAGGTCGTCGATGTTGTAGAGGAAGACGTTCTCCATGAAGTTTACCTCGGGCTCGATGTCTCGCGGCACCGCGATGTCGATCAGCAGCAGCGCCCGCCCGGCGCGGTCCGGCATCAGGGGCGCGAGCCGTTTGCGGTCGATCACGTAGTGCGGGGCGGAGGTGCTGCTGATGACGATGTCGACATTGGCAAATTCCGTCGCCCAGTCGTCAAACCGGATGGCCCGGCCGCCCAGCGCCTCCGCCAGCAGGACGGCCCGATCGTGCGAACGGTTGGAGACGAACACGCTGTGGGCGCCGCGCGAGAGCAGCGCGCGCGCAGTCTTCTCGCTCGTGTCCCCGGCACCGATGACAAGGATCTTCTTGTCGGACAGGTTCTCGAAGATCTTCTCGGAGAGCTCGACCGCGGCCGAGGCGACCGACACGCTGCCGCGCTGGATGTTCGTTTCGGTGCGGATCTGTTTGGCAACATTGAAGGCACGCTGAAAGGCCTTGTTCAAAAACTTTCCCGTGTAGCGGTGCTTGAGCGCCAGGTCGTAGGCCTGCTTGAGCTGCCCCAGGATCTCCGTCTCGCCCAGCAGCATGCTGTCAAGGCCGGCGGCCACCTTGAAGAGATGCTCGAGGCAGGCGTCGCCGACATGACCGTAGAGTTCGTCGGCCAGGGGTTCTCCGATGCGCCGATTCTGCAGCAGAAACTCCCTCAGCCGGAGGATGGCATCCCGGTCCGCCAGCGGGCTCGATGCATACAACTCCACCCGGTTGCAGGTGGAGAGAATCACGGCTTCGTCGGCCAAACCGGCTTCGCGGATGCGTCCGAGCACGTCGGGTATCTCGGTTTCGGAAAAAGCAAACCGTTCCCGCACCGTGACCGGTGAGGAATGGTGGCTGAGGCCGATGACAAGCACGGACATGCTATTGATGAAGCTGTGACAGCAGGTTGGTGCCCCAGAAAGTCAGCATGACGAACGCAAACACGCCGGCGGTACCCCACGCCAGGCGGTGGCCGTTCAACCTGCCGAGCCAGTGCAGAAGGATGAGCGCGCCGTACATCCCCCATACCAGCACCGACCAGAGAAACTTCGCATCGGTGTAGATGTCCCGCGGACCGTGTTCGCCGACGATCAGCGGTGCCATGCCGAGCCCGAAAGTGAGGAGAAGGAATCCCGCCACCAGCAGCCGGGTGTTCACCTTTTCCAGCCGCTGGATCGAGGGCAGCAATGACTGGATGGCGAGGAGCTTGCGGAACTTCAGGTTGTGCTCCTGTGTCAGGTACATGACCGCCGCCACGCCCGCGACGGCGAAGGCGCCGTATCCCAGCAGGATCATCGCGGCATGAAGCGAGACCGGGCCGTTGACGTAGCGTGGCTCCGGCCCCTGTTCGTCGAGTCCGGGAAAGAGGGCGAAGATGCCGATGGCGAACAGCATCGGCGACGCGAACGCGCCGATGAAACGCAGCCGGGGCCACAACCCGACGATCAGGTAGGTGCCGACGACCGTCCACATGAAGAACGAGGTGGCCTCGTAAAGGTTGTCGATGGGGCAACGGTTGAGCGAAAGCCCCCGCTGGATCATCGCCGTGAAGTGAAACACAAACCCAACCGCCAGCAGCCCGTAGCAGATCCAGTCGTCTTTCCTGAAGCCACGCCGCCAGAGAAACACGGTGTACAGCGCGCTGAGGCCGTAGAGGATCACGGCGGCGAGGAACCAGTTCTTGTCCGGAGGCCAGGACACAGAAGGAGCTTACGGGCGGGGTTTTGAACGGTTCAAGGGGAGATTTGCCTCCTGCCGGGCGGCAAAAAACGGCAACCGCCCTTCACCCGAACAAGCCGTCAGGGTGCCTTTGGATTCCCCGTTCCGGTTTGGGGAGCGGGATTCGCCTGCTGGATCAGGTAGCCCGACTCCTGCACCGGCAGCTGATGCTGCAGCGAGAAAGCCGCCACGTCGCCGCTGGTGTAGGCGGTGGCCACCGAAGTGCCCACCGAGATGGTCGGCTGCCCGGTCATGGACGATACGATGACCCCGGGCGCGGCCACATCCACCGTCTCATTCATGTTCGCATACCAGGCGACGCCTCCGCGGCCGTCGGAGGCCGTGACGGATAGCGCGTAGTCCGACGGCGACGGCGTCATCCGCGTCGATCCGCCGTCGTTCCCGGCGGCGGCGACAACCAGTTTTCCGGAGGCGTAGATGCGGGCGACGATGGCATCGATGAATGCGCTGTCCACCGCCGCACCGCCGCTGACGTTGATGATGCTGGCCCCGGCATTGGCGGCGGCAATCAGTCCCTGGGCGAGCATGAACAGCGAGGTGTCCCCTCCGGCACCGTAGATGTCCACGTTCAGCAGGCCCACATTCGCCGCCGAACCGGCTCCCAGGCGTTGCGCCATCGCCTGCAGCGCGGCCTCGTGCATCATCGTGCTGTGCGTGGCCGGTTGCGGCGGTGGAACGTATTCTCCCGCGAGCTGGATGGAGGGCAGGAAGAACTTCGCCATGTCACCGGTCGGCGGCTGGACTGCGGTATCGATGAAAGCGACGACGAGACGGCCTTCGGCAGCGCCATCCGCCGGGATCAGTTTGGGCAGTTTGGGCGCTCCGAGCGCCGAGGCGCGCCCCTCGGCGGGGCGGTTGATCTCGTAGTTTTCATGCACCCCCGCCACCGCGGGATCGGACTCCAGCAGCGACCTGGCTGCCTGTGCGGCCTGGGCGCTCTCAAACTTCAGGCGCACGGCATTCAGCTCCGGAATTCTTCCTGTGATCCGGGCGCCCACGCGGCCGGCCAGTTCCTCGGCGTCTTCCCCGGGTTTCAGGAAGATGATCCATTCGTCCTCGATGCGGATGGCGCGGCTCATGGGATCGTCCACGCCCATCAAACGTTCGGTCGCACGGTCAATGGCCGACTCAAAGACGAGCAGGCGCGGAGGCGCGTCTGGACGGCTGATGACCGCGTAGCTGGCCGTGCCGAGCAGCCGTTCCAAGGCACGGGCCGATTTGAGCTCCTGGAAGCTGGTGGAGACCTCGAAATTGACGCCGGGTTCAATGCGGATTTCCCAGCCGGTGGCGATGTGAATCTGTTCGAGCACCGCCTTGACCGGAACATCCAGCAGATCGGCGCTGACGCGGTCCGCCCGCTCGTTCCACTCAAAGCGATGCCCGGCGGCCGCCACCGACGTTGGGCCGGTTCCAACCAGCAGTGCAGCGGCGGCCAGTGTCAGGCAGCAGTGGCGAAGCATTGGCATGAACATGATTCGAGAGCCGGTTCCGCCGACCTGATACCATCCTGGTTGGTCGGGCAACCGAGGCTAGCCGTGGTGGCGTCCGTTGTCAGGTCATTCATCACCGTCGAACGGGGAAAGTTTCGCATCAAATGGCCGGTTTGAACCCTGTTTCCGGGAGTTTCGGCTTGTAATCGCAGGGAGTGCTTTGTTACCAAAGCCCCCATTCTATGGCAGCAATTGGCCGATTCCAAAAGGGCGACGACATATTTTACGCCAAGGTGGTAGACGGTGAACTCTTCCGTTTGAAGGGTGATGTTTTCGGATCTCCTTCCTTTGAAAAGAAGCCCACGAAGCTGAAAGGCCTGCGAACGCTGACGCCGGTTGCGCCGTCCAAGATCATCGCCGTCGGGCTCAATTATGCCGACCACGCCCGGGAATCCGGCAAACCGCTGCCCAAGGAACCGCTCTTCTGGTTGAAGGCGCCGACATCGCTGATTCCCGATGGCGGAAAGATCGAGATTCCCTTTCCCGATCACCGCGTCGACTACGAGGCGGAACTGGCGATCGTCATCGGTCGCCGCGTTCGCAACGTCGCGCCGGCCGCGGCGGCCCGCTACATCTTTGGCTACACGGCGGCGCAGGATGTCAGCGATCGCGACATTCAGAAGTCGGAGAGCCAGTGGGCCCGGGCAAAATCCTACGACACGTTCACGCCGCTGGGACCCTACGTGGAAACGAAGATCGACCCGCACAACCTGACGATCCAGACCTTCCAGAACGGCCAGCTTCGGCAGAACTCCAACACGAATCAGCTGATCTTCAACTGCTTCGACATCGTGAGTTTCGTCAGCACCAACATGACGCTGCTGCCGGGCGACATCATTCTCACCGGCACACCCAGCGGAGTCGGACCGATCGAGTCCGGCGACCGGCTTGAGGTGCGGATCCAGGGACTCGCACCGCTGGTCAACACGGTGAAGTGAGGTGCGCGGTGAAAAGTCCGAAGTGAGAGCCGTCCGTCGCGGCAATCTTCATGCAGGACCTCAAACAACACGCCAAGGTGTCCGCCCTGGACGTCATCCGCTTTTGCCGCACGGTGCCTCGCGGGGATGAATTCACGATCATCAAGCGACAATTGATCCGTTCCGCCACTTCTGTCGCGGCAGACTACCGCTCCGCTCAAAGGGCCAAGTCAAAAGCCGATTTCATCAGCAAACTCGGCACTGCGGAGGAAGAGGCGGACGAAAGCCTGCTCTGGCTGGAATTCCTCGCCGAACTCACCACCAGCTCGAATCCACAGCCTTCGCAATTACAGACTGAAGCCAACGAACTCGTCGCCATTCTGACCGCTTCCCGCAAGAACGGCGGCGGATAGCTTCGCACCTCTCACCCCCCACATCTTACCTCACATTTCCTCCCATGCGCTGGACCCAGACATTCATCCCGACCCTCAAGGAAGTGCCCGCGGACGCGGAGATCATTTCGCATCAGCTGCTGCTGCGCGCCGGCCTCGTGCGCAAGCTGACCGGCGGACTCTACACCTTCCTGCCG
The DNA here is from genome assembly GCA_003484235.1 of Verrucomicrobiales bacterium. Taxonomy (GTDB): domain Bacteria; phylum Verrucomicrobiota; class Verrucomicrobiia; order Limisphaerales; family RI-55; genus RI-55. Next base: position 6,565 of record DNDP01000436.1, on the reverse strand, counting down.
ATGGGCCTGCGCGCGTTGCAGAAGATCGAGAACATCATCCGTGAGGAGATGGACCGTGCCGGTGGCATCGAGGTGCTGATGCCCGCCCTGCAGCCCCCGGACATCTGGCAGCGGTCGGGCCGGTATGAGACCGCCGCCGACGTGCTCTACAAGGTCCGCGACCGGGCAAAGAAGGAGTGGGTGCTGGGTCCGACCCACGAGGAGGTCATCACCACGCTCGCTGCAAACGAGATCAATTCGTACCGCCAGCTCCCGCGGAACTTCTACCAGATCCAGCTGAAGTTCCGGGACGAGATCCGCCCCCGCTTTGGGCTGATGCGCGCCAAGGAATTCATCATGAAGGACGCCTACAGCTTCGACGTTTCGGACGAGGCTGCGATGGCGAGCTACCAAAAGATGTACGACGCCTATACCCGCATCTTCGCGCGGTGCGGGCTGAAGGCGTTTCCGGTGGAGGCCGACACCGGCGTGATCGGCGGCAAGCACTCCCACGAGTTCATGGTTCCCGCCGAAACGGGTGAGAACGAGGTCGTCTACTGCGAGGCGTGCGGATATGCGGCGAACATTGAGAAGGCCACCAGCGGCCTGCCCAGAACTGCCGCCCGCGAGGCCGGTGCCGAAGTGGAGAAGTTCCCCACTCCGGGGGTTCTGACCATCGAAGCCTTGAGCCGGCCCCCCTACGGCGTGGCGGCCAATCGGCAGATCAAGACGCTCGTCTATCTGGCCGACTCCAAACCGATGCTCGTTCTCGTCCGCGGCGACGACCAGCTGAACGAAACCAAGCTGATGGCCCGCACCGGCGCGACCGCCATCCGCCCGGCGGACGTAAAAAACGCCGATGACCTGGCGCTCTTCGCGGCGCTTGGGGCCAAGCCCGGCTCGCTCGGTGCCGTGCACCACGTCCCCGCCGACTGGAAGGTTTACGCCGACGAACGGCTTCGGGGGGCCAACGACATGACCACCGGCGCGAATGAGGACGGTTTTCACCTCCGCAACGTTTCAATGGAACGCGACATCAAGGTCACCGAATGGATGGACCTGCGAATCGTCGGATCGGGCGAACCCTGCGTGAAATGCTCCAAGCCGGTGAAGATCCGCCGCGCCATTGAAGTCGGGCATGTTTTCAAGCTGGGCACGAAGTACAGCGAGAAGCTCGGCTCGAATTTTCTCGACGAGAATGGACAGCAGCAGCCCTGCTTCATGGGCTGCTACGGAATCGGCGTCACCCGAACCCTGCAGGCCATCATCGAACAAAGCCACGACAAGGACGGCATCATCTGGCCGGCGGCGGTGGCGCCCTATCAGGTGTGCATCACCCCGCTCAATGTCGCGACCGACGGCCCGATCATGACTCTCGCGGAAAAGCTGCATGAAGGGCTTTCGGCCAGTGGCGTGGACGTGCTCCTTGACGATCGCGATGATCGTCCGGGCGTGAAGTTCAAGGACGCCGACTTGGTGGGATTCCCGGTGCGCATTGCGCTGGGAGAGAAGGGGCTCGCCAAAGGCATCGTTGAAATCAAACCGCGTGGCGGAGAGCTGGTGAACGTGGCGCCGGAGGAAGCCGTGTCCAAGGTGATGGAGCTCTTGGCGCGCTAGAGATTTGTGGCAAGCCGTTTTCAAACGGCGAGAAAGTCCGAAAAAGGGCTTGCCTGCTGGCGGACCAGCGCCTAAACAAGTCGTCCCTTGATCGCGGGGTGGAGCAGCCTGGTAGCTCGTCAGGCTCATAACCTGAAGGCCGCGGGTTCAAATCCCGCCCCCGCAACCAACTTCCAAGCCCTGAGAGTCCGCTCTCAGGGCCTTTTTCTTCCCGGGTTCGACCCCGGCCATTTTTTTCATTTGCGGGCAGCCCCGGCTTGGGCAACCTGATTCCCAGCATGAAGACCAAATTCCTCACCACCGCTTTTTTGTCGCTGGCTGTCGCCGGAGTCGTCGTCGCCGCAGCCACACTACCCAAAACACCATCCCCTGATGGAGCCAGCTGTTACATCATCTCCCCCAAGGACGGCGAAACCGTTTCCGGCACGTTTACGGTGCTGTTCGGACTCAAAGGCATGGGCGTTGCGCCTGCGGGCGTGAAGCTGCCCAATACCGGGCATCATCACCTGCTGATCGATGTCGGCGAAAGCGACAAACCGGACTTCAACCTGCCACTGCCCATGTCGGACACCGTGAAGCACTTTGGCGGCGGACAGACGGAAGCGGAGATCACCCTGCCCCCCGGCAAGCACACCCTTCAGCTCGTGCTGGGCGACCATCTCCATATCCCGCACGAACCCCCGGTGGTCTCCAAGAAGATCACGGTCACCGTGAAATAGGGCCATTGCGTTTTTGCCATCGACACAGCCCCGCCCGGCCTGGGCGGGGTTTTCTTTTCATGCGCACAGATCAAAAAGTGCTCAGTCCGGTCGCTTCCATCACCCGATATCGCCAGTAGCGCAGGCGGGAGTCGTCGCGGTAGGCGTCGTAGGCGACTGTGAATGATCGCTGATTCTCATTATGCCAGATCTGTTCGAAGTATTCATGGGCGCGCTGGAACAGCTTCTCGTCGGAAGGTCCGCTTGCCAAGGCATTCAGCTCGAGGTTCAGGTCATGGAGGTTGCGGCGCGTGAAGTTTGCCGAACCAAGCAGCAGCTTTGACAGACCTCCGCGCTCCCGCACGAGCAGCATCTTGGAGTGGCATTGTTCGCCGTGCGTGTCCGCCCAGCGTATCTCGATCCCTGGAACGTCGTGCAACTCGGCGGCAACCTGCCGGTTGGGGATGCCGTTCTTTTCGTGGCCAAAGGCGTCCTTGTTCGGATCGAGAATGATCCTCACCGAGGCCCCCCGTTTCGCGGCGCTGCGCAACGCCTCCACGATGTGCCGGTCCGAGAGATAGAACATGACCAGTTCGATCGTGGCACCTTCGCTGTCCCGGCGCCCTCCCGACAGCTCCAACATTGAGATCGCCTCCTTTTCGATCTGCTTCTCGCTGATGATCTTCACCCGCAATCCAGATTCCGACGCCGCAGGGAGCGACGGTTCAAACGAAATCTTCGGTGCTCCCGAGAATTCCAGCACCGCGCGTTCGGCCTCCAGCAGATCAGCCGCGGCCAGACCGGTGAACTGCAGCGCGACATTCTGGTGTGCACTGCTGCCATCGTGGGGATTGGCCGAGGTGACCAGTCCCACCAGTCCCCGCGGTCCGTCGGTGACGATCAGTTTGCGATGGTTTGCCTTGAAGTTAAGCAGCGAAAAATACGAACGGATGCTCACGCGTCCCTCGCCGAACGGATTTGGAGCAAGGTCGCCCGGCCGGTTGCCAAATGGCCTGGCGAACAGGCGCCAGGCAGCGGAATAGATCGGATTACTGTCCCGCAATCGCGAAAGATCGGTCAGCGTCACCGGGATTCCCGCAGCTGTCAGCCGGCTGAGGTGGGGCGAACTCATGCCACCGTAGACGGTGTTGATTGGATCAGTAATGACGTGAATCTCGATTCCCGGTCGGGCCTCTCTTCGCGCAATCAGCCGGTCGGTCAGTTGCCCGCACAGGGTTCGCGTTTGTTCCGCCTGGGCTCCCTGAAAATCGTTGTAGAGAAACATGTCCAGCAGGATGAACCGTTCCGCGTCGTCGATCATCGCGAACACGGCATCGAAGATCTCCTGCTCCACCTGCCGCCCTCCTTCTTCGTCGATGAAAGTCAGATCCCGCAGAAACCGCACTTCCTCCGCGGGCCGGGCCGGGCCAGCAAAGGAAAGACCCGGCGGCAGCGGCTTGAGGGTGTGAAGGAGCGCGGTGGCCGCCCACAGGACAGCGACAGCGCCTGCGCACCACAGGCCGCGGCGATACCATCGGCGGACTCCACGGGCAATGGGACGCCCTGCGCGGCTGGTGGAGTTGGAGTTCAACCTGAGGGTTTTGCCCGGCTCGACTGCGGCGCAGCACCAACGATCCGATCAACGGTTCAAGGCTTCAGCTCATGATCGGCCGGTTTCACGCCTTTGACGTAGCCATTGAAACTGAAGGCGGTCGGCTTGTATTCACCGACATAATCGACGTTTGCCTTGCCGTCGATCTTGTCTTTCAGGCCGGTGAACCAGTAGGCCGCGTTCACCATCAGCCGGCGCAGGTCGGCGCTCGCCAGATCCGTGGCCGCACCAATGGTGGACGTCAGGCCCTGGCCGGTCTTGCCACCGGGCACCTGATAATCCTTCAGCCAGATCATGGGCATGAGCGCCTTGTCGTAGTTGGGCGGGGAATCCGGCTGCATGCCGGAAAGGGTCAGTCCGTGCATCAGGACCGTGGCGCTGCTGGGCAGGCGCTTGACGCCGTAGACATCACTGTCACCCCAAACGTCCTTCACGCCCCTCAGGATCGGATGATCCTTGTTCACGCCGTCGATGAGACCCCGGGCGCTCTCGGCCTTGTGATGGCCGTGGTGGTTCAACCAGGTTTCGCCGAGCAGTTGCTGACCAAATCCACCCGGCCAATCCTTGTTCCGCCAGTCAAACTTTGCATAGGGGCTGCCGGTGTTGCGCGAATACTGGAAGGCATGAGTCGAGGTGCGTAGCGCGATCATCGGCTTGCCCGCCATCAGGTATTCCACGAAATGCTTCATGTCCTTGTCGGGCAGCTCCCGGAACCGCAGGGCCATGATCACCAGGTCGGCCGAGGACACATTCTCCATGCCGGGGATGTTGGTCTGCTCATTGGGGTTGATCTCGCCGGAGTTCTTGTCGACGGGAAAGAGCACCGTGCACCGGTAGCCGTGATGCTGCGACAGGATCTTGCCCAACATCGGCAGGGCCTCCTCGGAGCGGTATTCCTCGTCACCGCTGATCAACACGATGTGCTTGCCGTTGCCGGGGCCTTCCTTTCCCTCATAGGTAACCCAGTCCCCCGCTCCGGCGGTGGCAAGAGCGGCGGAAACCAGGGCGACATGAACGAGCGGACGAAACAGGGAATTCATAGGCGGAATCATGATTGCGGGTTTGACGGGCTGCAGCCTAAACGGCATTCATCGGCAGATCAATTCCCATGAAACGGCAAATCGCCATCGCCGCGCTCGTGTGGTGGACCGCCATGCCCGAGCTCGCGGAAGCGGGCTGGAGGCGTCATACGATCGATCGATCCAGCCGGGGCGCGGACGGCGTGCGGTTGGGCGATCTCAACCGGGATGGACGGCCGGATCTTGTCACCGGCTGGGAAGAGGGCGGCGTCATTCGTGTATACATTAATCCCGGTGCAACCACAGCAAAGGGCCTCTGGCCCGCGGTGACCGTCGGCGAAGTTCCGTCCCCGGAGGACGCCGTGTTTGTGGATCTGGACGGCAATGGACGGCTCGATGTCGTCAGCAGCTGCGAGGGCAATACCCGCCGCGTGTTCGTCCACTGGGCACCCGATGAGGACGACCGCCTGCTCACATCGGCAGGATGGAAGACGGAAAGCATTCCCGCGTGTGACAATCGGGAGCTGTGGATGTATTGCGAACCGATGGACGTGGATGGCCGTCACGGAATCGACCTGGTCATCGGTTCGAAGGGCGCCAACGCCAGCGTGAGCTGGTTGGAGAGTCCGGCGAATCCACGCGATCTCCGTGAGTGGAAACTCCACCGCATCTACGACGCGGGCTGGATCATGTCGCTCATTGCCCATGATCTCGATGACGACGGCAACCTGGACGTGCTGCTTTCCAACCGTCGGCCACCAAGCGCCGGCGTGAAGTGGTTGAAGAATCCCTCCCACGCGGACCGCCATCCTTCAACTTGGGAGGCACTGGAAATAGGCGCCACAAACGACGAGGTGATGTTCATCGATATTATGCCCGGTCATTCACCTGAATCCATGGCGTTGGCTGCAGCCGTGAAAGCTGACCTGCTCGTGCAGTGGTCGACCGGGGGAAACAACACCTGGCGCGAGACCGGTCGACACCGCTTCCCGATCTCGGCCGGAACGGCCAAGGCGGTGCGGCTGGCGGATATTGATTTGGATGGGCAATCGGACCTGGTGGCCACCTGCGAGGCGGCGACTGACCAACGGTCCGGCGTGTGGTGGTTCCGGCGGACGGATAATGGCCAGCCTGCCGCACACGACATATCCGGTGCCGAAGGGGTGAAATTCGACCGCATTGAATTGCTGGATCTCGACGACGACGGCGACCTGGATGTGATCACCTGCGAGGAATCCGCGAATCTAGGCGTGGTCTGGTATGAGAACCCAACTCGCCGAAGCGCCAAGACCGAATAGTTACTTTCGTCGGCGTTTGCCGACCAGTTCCCGCAACGCCTGACCGGTGAAGCTCGCGTCGCACGCGGCCACGTCCTCCGGCGTGCCAGCGACCACCAGTTGACCGCCCTCGTCGCCAGCACCGGGACCAAGGTCGATCACCCAGTCGGCGCATTTGATGACGTCCAGGTGGTGCTCGATCACCAGCACGCTGTGCCCGGCATCGACGAGTCGCTGCAACGCGAGCAACAGGACGCGGACGTCCTCGAAGTGCAGGCCGGTGGTGGGCTCGTCGAGAATGTAAAGGGTCTTGCCGGTGTCGCGCTTGGAGAGCTCGCGGGCGAGCTTCACCCGCTGCGCCTC
>DNDP01000136.1:1478-11841 GCA_003484235.1 Verrucomicrobiales bacterium | reverse complement strand
GGCGCGGACATCCCGGGTGGGCTCACACAAAGCCGCACCCGACCAGCGGCCGTTCGTCATCACGCGCGCCGGCTGGGCGGGCATCCAAAAGCACGCCCTCGTCTGGACCGGCGACAACAGCTCGACCTGGCAGCACTTCGAGGACTCGCTGCAGACGCTGCTCAACCTCGGGCTCAGCGGCGTGCCGTTCTGCGGGTGCGACGCCGGCGGGTTCCTCGACAACTGCACGCCCGAGCTGTTCATCCGCTGGATGCAGTGCGCGGCGTTCACGCCGTTCTTCCGCGCCCACACCAACACCGGCACCATCGATCACGAGCCGTGGTCATTCGGACCGGCGGCGGAGGCGATCGTCCGCCACTACATCGGTCTGCGGTATCAACTGCTTCCGTATCTGAAGGCGCTGTTCGTCGAGGCCACGCACTCGGGCACGCCGATCATGCGTCCGCTGTTCTGGCATTACCCGGACGATCCGGTCGCCGCCCAGATTGCCGACCAGTTTCTGCTCGGCCGCGATCTGCTGGTGGCGCCGATCGTCAGGCAGGGTGCCGTCGCGCGCAGCGTCCATCTGCCCGATGGAGACTGGTTTTCATACTGGACCGGGGAAAAGATCGCCGGAGGCCAGCAGGTGGTGGCCCACGCTCCCATCGAATTCATGCCGCTCTTCGTGCGCGCCGGTGCGCTGATCCCTTTTCGCGAGATTCAGCAGTTCACCGGAGAACGCCCGCTGAAGGAGGTGACACTGCACCTATGGCCAGGCGGGATGTCTTCCCTTCGCTGGAGCGAGGAGGACGGAGTGACCAACCGGCATGCGGACGGCGACCGCACCGAGCGTGAACTGATTCATTCTTCCGGCGCCAAGGGTGGCCGACTGGTGATTGGCCGCGCCGTTGGAAGCCGCAAATCGTCGGTCCGTTACTGGCGCATTCTCCTGCGAGGCACCACCACGAGGGTCCGGGCAACGGTCAACGGCCGACGAGTGGACGTCCATCATGACCCGGGCTCGGGAATCGCCGTGTGGAAGTTTGCGAACCGCTCCGGAGAGGTCGTGATCGAGTGGGAGCAGTTGAACCGTAGATCGAGGCACCCGGTCAGGACCGGTCGTCCAGGGCCCTGATCCGGATGTTGCGGAATGCCACCCCGTTGCCGTGGTCCTGCAGGCAGATGTGGCCCTCGACGGCTTTGCCGAAGAGCGGAAACTTGGCGAACTTGCTCTTCGCCACCCGCTCGTTCCAGTCGTCGCCACCTTTGACAAAACTGTAGTAGCGCTGGCCGTTCATCCACACTTCGCCGCCTTTCTGGGTGACGACCAACCGCAGTTCATTCCATTCGCCCGCCGGTTTGGTCAGGTCCTGCTCCGCCCGATAAAGCTGGTAGAGCCAGCCGGCCTTCTGCGGATCCTTGCCGGCCGCGTTGTCCTGGATCTGCAGTTCGGGACCGGTCTGCCACGGTTTCTCCGCCTCCTCGGTCACGTGGAACATCAGTCCGCTGTTGCCGCCCATGGAAATCTTGTAATCGAGGATCAGTTCGAAGCTCCCGAACTTCTCCCGGGTGATCAGGTCGCCGGCGCCCTTGCCGCGGCGGATGAGTTCTCCATTCTCAACCACCCAGCCGGAGCTGACGCCTTCCTTCCGGTAGTTGCGCCAACCGTCGGTCGTTTTCCCGTCAAACAGGCTTTGCCAGCCGGCGCGCCGTTCCTGCTCCGACAACAATTCGGGTTTCCGCTCGGCGGCTTTCGCGCTCCATCCGGTCAGGACGAACACTCCGGCCAGCAGTGCAAAGGCTGTCACTTGAGTTTTCATGGCGTGAACACGTGTTGGAAAAGATGTCCAAACCGGGTGGCTTATTCAAGGCGGGTGGAGTATTCCTCATCAAACGCCGGAACCATCGGCGATAACCAACCAACCCCGGCGCGGGTCGCCGTTCCGGGGAACCGGCTTCCCGGGACCACGAGTGTGTAATCCCGTCCGGCACGGGAGCCAAGGCTGACCGCCATTCAACAAATGATGCCGCTTTCACTTCGGCTCCGGAGGCTTCTCCGGGGTGCCTGCCGAGGGGCCTTCCCAACCCTCGTGGCCGTGCTCATCCCGACGGGTATCCACAACGGCCGAGCCGATACTCCGGACTGGGCTGTGGAGTATGGGCGCGAATTCTGGAAGCCGGCACGGGGCGGCGACCTCCGGTCCAGCGCGGACAATGTCACGGCGACCGGACTGGGGGAGGCGATCGACCGTGTCCGTCACGCGTTTGAGGCGGAAGCAGCGACATGCGATCCGGCCTGGAAGGTCATCGCCTCAAGCTACGAGGCGAGCATTGGACCGCAGGGGCTGAAATTTGTTCCGGCGCTGGCGGCCAATCCGAGCGGAGTGCACGTGCACACCCTGGCCCTCGAACTGGGCGGAGAGTCCTCGCCGGTGCTTCGATCCACCTGCGGCCCGTGGCACGTCAAAGGCAACACCGCCCAGCGTCGCCTCGATGCCTCCGGCTCCGTCGTGGAACACCTGGAAGCCACCTCCAGAGGGGTGGAGATCTCGTGGATCGTGCATCGCGGGCCATCGGTGCCCGGCGGACTCGCCATCGAGTGGCACGTTTCCGGATCGGACCAACTTCACCGGGATGAGGAGGGTTGGCGGGTGGGCCATCCAGGGCTGGGAAAAGGGGTGCGCATCGGTCAGGCCACGGTGATCGACTCCAGTGGCCGCAGTCTGGTGCTGGAAACCGACAGCAGTTCGCACGGCCTGCGGATTGAAGTGCCGGCGAGCTTTTTGGCCGAGGCAGCCTTTCCCATCGCGGTCGATCCGCTGATCAGCGCCGAGTTTGATCTGGACCAACCGGTCACCTCGGCCGCGCCTTCGGCCCAGTTCGCTCCGGCCATAGCCAGCGACGGCACCAACCACCTGGTGGTCTGGCATGACAACCGGAACGGGCCGAAGCTGGACCTGTATGCCGCGCGGTTGACCACCAACGGCACCGTGCTCGACCCGAGCGGATTTGCGATCACCACGGCCACCAACGACCAATGGCAACCGTCAGTGGCGTTCAATGGAACCAATTTCCTGGTCGTCTGGCAGGATGCGCGGAGCGGCAATCAGGACGTCTATGCAGCCCGGGTGTCGCCCAGTGGAGCGGTGTTCGAGACGAACGGCCTCGCCGTGGTCACCGCGGCGAATGACCAGCGGCTTCCGGCCGTGGCCAGCCGGAACGGCGAGTTCCTCGTGGCCTGGCAGGATGGCCGCAGCGGAGCGGCGAACCAGGACATCTATGCTGCACGAATCCGCGAGAGCGGACTGCTGGTCGAGACGAACGGCTTCATCGTGAGCAATGCCGCCAACAGCCAGAGCGCCCCGGCGGTCGCGGTCGTCGGCACAAACTACGTCGTCGCCTGGCACGACTTTCGGAGCGGGACGAGCCTCGACGCGGTTGCCGCCAGGGTGACCAGTGCCGGCAACGTGCTGGATCCTTTGGGAATCACGCTGTCCGCTTCACCAAACGATCAATGGAACCTGGGCGTGGCCGGAGGCGGCGGCACCGGTCTGATCGTCTGGCAGGACGGCCGCAACGGCACGGATGAGGATATCTTTGGCACCCGCTTCACCGAGCAGGGCACGGTACTCGATCCCGGCGGCATTGCCATCAGCCAGCAACCGGGAAACCAGCGCTTCCCCGTCGCGAACGGCAGCGACGGAGAGTTCCGCGTGGTCTGGCAGGATCACCGGGACGCGGGCGACCTGCAGCTTTACGCCAACATGGTCGATGCCGCCACGGGCAGCGTCTCCGGCGGAGGCGAACTGGTGATTTCATCAGCTCCGAACGAACAACGGTTTCCCGCGATCGCCCGCGCCGGGGACCAGTTGATGATCGTCTGGGAGGACATCCGCAGCGGCACCAGCACGGACATTTACGGTGCCCGGATCGATGGGTCGGGGGCGGTGCTTGATCCATCGGGAATCGTGGTTTCCACGCTGGCCAACCGGCAGGAGACGCCAGCGATCGCGAGCAATGGCTCAATCCATCTTGCAGTCTGGCGTGACTTCCGAAACGACGCGCTCGGCAACATCCATGGAGCCCGATTCAGCGCAGATGGCACTCCGCTCGATTCATCCGGCCTGGCGATCTCCACGGCGGGCAACTATCAAATCGCGCCCCGGGTGGCCGCCGCCGGGGAAGGCTTTTTCGTCGTCTGGCAGGACTACCGCAACGGCTCCCATGACGACATATATGGCGCGCGGGTAATGGCCGACGGATCATTGCCGGATCCCAACGGAATCGCGATCAGCACAGCCCTCGGTGCACAGCGTCAGCCAGCGGTCGCCGGCGGCACCAACGGGTTCCTGGTCGTCTGGCAGGACCGGAGAAATGGCACATCCGACGACATCTACGGCGCACGTGTGGGAGCGGATGGACTGGTCCAAGATGCGGGCGGTCTGGAAATCAGCCGGGTGCTGGGCGACCAAAAGGCTCCGGGAGTCGCCGGACTGTCCGGCTCATACTTCGTGGTGTGGGAGGACAACCGGAGCGGAGCGAGCAACCGGGTGTTCGGAACTTCCATCAACGCATCGGGGGTCAGCTCCACTCCCGGCGGTTTCGAACTCAGCGGGATCGCCGGCGAACAACTGGCGCCGCGCATTGCGGCCAGCACCAACCAATTTCTCGCCGTCTGGCAGATGCAGGCGGGCGGTCAGCCATTCAACATTCATGGAACCCGGATTTCTGCCGCCGGCGCGGTGCAGGACACAAATGCGATCACCATCAGTGGTGCGGCCGGAGATCAGGTCCGGCCCGCCGCCGCAGCCAAAGGGGGCGACTTCATGGTGGTCTGGGAAGATCAGCGGGTGACGGGTCGCACGAACCTCTACGCAAGCCGCGTCGCCGCCAACGGCGCCGTGCTTGAAACGGCGGGCGAATCGGCGGCACCCGCCCACGGCTCAATCACCGGCCCCGCGCTGTCTCACGCCGGAGCGGACTACCTGCTGGTTTATCAGACCCGCGATGCCGGCAATGCCCCGCGCGTCCGTGGAGTCCGCATCTTTCCGTCGGCATCACCAACCATCAGCCTCTCGCCGGGTGCGGCACGCTTCGTCGCAGGCGGCCCACCGGTGCCAATCGACGTCAACGCCGTGCTGGTTGACGGTTCGACCGCGGAGTTTGGCGGAGGCACGCTCACGGTTGACCTCACTTCCAACGCCACGGCCAACGACCGGTTGAGCGTGCGACACGAGGGCAACGGTCCCGGGCAGATCGGTTATTCCGGCAACGAGATCTCCCATGGAGGCGTGCTGATCGGCTTTTCCACGGGCGGCACCGGCGGAAGTTCACCATTGTTGATCATTTTCAATGGCGCGGCCACGGCTTCCGCCGTAGAAGCGCTGGCACGGAACATCACGTTCGGGAACGTGTCCGCCAATCCGTTCACGCAGGCCCGCACCGCGCGGTTCACCCTCAACCTGCCGGGAGGCTCGGGAGCACCGACCTCCCGTGGCATCGACGTGATCGATGCCGGTGCGGTCCCCTCCATCGTGACCCAGCCGCTGGGCGCGACTTCGGCCTCGGGCTCATCCGTGACCCTCTCAGTTGTCGCCTCGGGAACCCAGCCTTTCAGCTACCAATGGCGGTTGAACGGCGCCGCCATATCGGGCGCAACCAACGCGAGTTACACCATCGGCGATCTCCAGGCTGTCCGGGCGGGAGCCTATACCGTGGTCGTCTCCAACCTCCATGGCTCGGTGAGCAGCGAGGCGGCAATCGTCACGCTCTTCGAAGTCGAGATGTACGCGGGCCTGACGCTGGCCGGACCGGTGGGCTCGGTCTACCGGGTGGAATTCCAATCCGCGTTGGATTCAGGCAACAACTGGCAGCTGCTGACCAACATCACGCTGAGCAGCCCCCATCAGCTGTTCTTCGATGCGGGGTCAAGCCGCAGGAACCAGCGCTACTACAGGGCAATTCGTCAGGAATAACCGGCAACCTGGAAGGTCACAGAGAAACATCGCCCCACGGTTTTGACAAGGCGGTGGGTTCCCGATATACGTCTTGAGCATTGATGAATCTCGCCCCGCATCATCCGGCAGTTGACCATCGAGTCGACGCATCCGTCGCGGGAAAGGTTTCGCGGACGCAGGCGTTCACCCTGATTGAACTTTTGGTGGTCATCGGCATCATCGGCGTGCTCGCCTCGCTTTTGCTGCCGGCCCTGATCCGGGCACAGTCCAAGGGACAGAGTGCGGTGTGCGTCAATCACCTGCGGCAGCTGGCGATCGCCAACCAGCTCTACTCGTCGGATGCGGACGGCAGGCTGCCCTACAACCTGGGCGCTGCGGACACCAAAAAGACCATCAAGTATGGCTCATTCCTCAATTGGGCCAACAATGTGATGTCCTGGGAGCTGGACCCCGACAACACCAACACCACCTGGCTGGCGCGTGGCGGTCTGGGTCCCTACCTGGCGGGCAATACCAAGGTCTTCCGCTGTCCCGCCGACCGTGCCCTGAGCGGCCTTCAGCGCCAGGCGGGCTGGAGTGAACGGACGCGGAGCTACTCGATGAACGCCATGGTGGGCAACGCTGGAGAGTTCAGCTACGAGGGGTTCAACGTGAACAATCCCAAATACACCCAGTTCTTCAAGGAGGCCGCCATTCCCCAGCCGGCGCAAATCTTCATGCTCATCGAGGAACATCCCGACAGCATCAACGACGGATACTTCCTCAACAAGTTCTGGCAGCGCGAATGGTTCGACCTGCCGGCATCCTGGCACAACGGCGGGGTCAACCTGACGTTTGCCGATGGCCACGCCGAATCCCATCGCTGGCTTTCTGAATCGACGGCTCCCCCACCCCGGCCTTCGGCTGCCCAGCTTCCCCGGCCGCTGCCGGATTCAATGGCTGCAGCTGACTTTGACTGGTTGATGCGTAGAACAAGCATCGTCCGTTGAAGTGGCATCCGTTCGCCGCTCCCCTACCGAATCAGCGACTGCAGATCCTCCATTCCGGCGTCCGAAGCGAGCACGTAGACCCAGTCTCCATCCGTCCAGCTGGCGGTCGCCAAATGACTGATCTGGGCAAATACTTCGTTGCCGGGCGGAGCATCGGGCAATACGGATCGGTTCATGACAAACAGGTACATCAGCACGTCTTTGCTCCGCTCGAAGCAGATCATCGAAACGGGCTGATCCTGCCAGGTCAATCGGCCGGCACCGAAATAGGAAAGGTCCGCCAATGCCTCACTCGTCCGAAAATTGGGATGCCCATCGTTCTCGGCAAGAAAACGACGGATGTCCGCCTCATTCCCGGTGGTGATGTCCATGCGGTATTCCCGGATCACGGTGCGCACCATCCTGTCGCGAAAGCTCTCGAAAGTGACCGACTCCGACACGCCGGGCGGCCAGAGCAGTGAAGCCGCCAGCAGTATCAGGACGGCGGCCGCAGCGGCGGCATGCCAGGCAGGCCTGCGCCACCAGAGCGGGCGTATGAGTTTTCGCCTGGCAAGTATGCTGTCCCGCAGGTCATCCGGAACCGGCAGCTCCTGAAACCGCTCCCGCAACGTCCGCTGCACCTGCTGCTGCAGGCTCCACCAGCGGCCAAGCTCGGGGTCCGATGCAGCCAGCAACAACGCCTGCCGCGCCGACGAATCATCGGCGGTGTCCATCCCGGACCGGCAGCGGATCAGGATTCGTTTTGCGTCGTCAGGGTTCATGGGGTCCGGATGGGCTTGCGGGTGGTCCCGTCAGCAACCAGTGCCTGGAGCTGGCTCACGCCGCGCGCAATGCGCGATTTTACCGTCCCGAGAGGCACGTTCAGGACTTCGGCGATCTCGAGGTAGCTGAGTTCCTCAAGATAGAAGAGGGTCACCGCTCCCCTGAATACGGGATCGACGCCCTCCAGCGCCTCCAACAAGGCCTGCGCATCCACCTGCCTGGCCTGTTCTGGATCGAGGAACGGCACCTCCCACGAGCCCTCATCCAGCTCGGATTCCGCGAACCGTTCGGCTCTCCGGCGGCTCTCGATGAAGGCCCGGTGCAAGGTCGTGAACAACCAGGTGCGTGCCTTCGACCGGTCCCGCAACTGGTGGCCCTTTCGGGCCCACACCAGAAAAGTTTGCTGGGTCAGGTCCCGGGCGTCGGTTTCATGGCGGGTAAGGCTCAAGGCAAAGCGGTACAGCGCGCCGTAGTGGCGGTCCACCAGCATCTCGAACTCCTGGTCGGGCAACATGCGGCGCTCTGGGATTAGAAAGGCGAAGTTGGCACAAGGTTCCCGGGATTCTCACGTGAAGCGTCCCACGTCTCCTTCGAGCGGGCGAGGCCAAAGCACCGGCGCCCGAAAATTGTCGAAATTTGCGGGAACCCGTCGGTCTTCCTCCGGCTCATACAGTCTACAACGACGACAACTCCGCCTGCCGGCCCGCCTGCCCCGGGGACCGGTGGCGATCGAATGCTCAACCGGCCCCAACATGAACCACCAACACCTCCTCTTTCTCCGCACCCTCGCGGTCGCCGCCCTCCTCCTGCCCGGATTGCGGGCATCGGCCGCCACGCACGATGTCACCATCGTGGACTTCTCGTTCAACCCGCCCAGTCTCTCGATCACCGCCGGCGACACGGTGCGTTGGACGAATTCAGACGGAGTGGGACACACGAGCACGAGCGACACCGGCGTCTGGGGTTCTCCGCTGCTGGGTCAGGGCGGCTCGTTCTCGCGCACTTTTAACTCACCCGGCACCTTTGGCTATCACTGCACACCGCATCCTTTCATGCAGGGAACCATCGCGGTGAATGCCCCCCAGAACCAGCCGCCCACCGTATCCCTGACGGCACCGTCGAACAACACGGTCCTGGGCACGCCCGGAACGCTCAAGCTGCAGGCAACTGCCTCGGACACGGACGGCCAGGTCGTGAGGGTGGAGTTCTTCGCCGGGACCAGCCGGCTCGGAGTCTCGGTAAAGGAACCGTTCGAGATGACCACGACGCTCAAGCCGGGGCCGTCATCCATCACCGCGGTCGCATATGACAATCAGGGTGGCGTGACAACGTCCGCTGCGGCGCTTGTCACCGTCAATGCGGCGGAGCGGGTTGCGATGGGTAGCATTGCGAGCGCCGGTGCGGACATGTCGGTCAATTTCCTGGAGGGCGGAGGTCCGTTCATTCTACAACGATCCGACGACCTCTTCTGCGGGGTGTGGATCAACGACCGCATCGCCTTGACGCGCACCATGACCACGGCGGCGGGCGATCCCCAGCGGTTCCTGCGCGTGGCCGATCTCGCGGAACAGGAGTCCATCTTGTTGACCACGACGCTTTCGGGCGCGGCTGAACGTCCCAATCCCGTGACGACTTCCGGGACCGGCTCCGGACTGTTCCGGCTCAATGGCAATCATCTGGTCTTCAACATCACCTACAGCGGGCTGTCCGCCGCGGCGAACGCGGCACACATCCACGGGCCGGCGCCCGCCTCCGGCACGGCCAATGTGCTGATCAACCTTGGGCCGTTCAATGCCGGCGGCTTCGGCGTGGCCGGCACGCTGGCGGGCGAAGTCATTTTGACGGCAGCACAGAAGCAGGAGCTGCTGGCCGGCCGCACTTACGTCAACATTCACACCGGCACCCACTCCGGCGGCGAAATCCGCGGCCAGATCATTCCCGCCGCGTTCCAGGCCCGGCTCGCCGGCGTCTATGAGCGTCCGAACCGGGTGAACACTCCCGCGAAGGGCTTCGGTGCGTTCGTCCTGGCTGGAGATCAACTGAGCTTCAACATCCATTACCAGGGACTTACCGGCCCCGCGATCTCGGCGCACATTCACGGACCAGCGACGGTCGACCAGTCGATCGGCGTATTGATCGATCTGGATTCCTACAAGGGGGCTGGCTTCGGCGCATCGGGCACCTTTGTGGGAACCGTCACGCTGACGCCTGCCCAGCTCGCGGCGGTTGTCGATGGGCTGACCTACGTCAACATCCACACCAGCGCACACCAGCCCGGGGAAATTCGGGGACAAATCCTGCCCCACGTGACCGGAGTTCCGCTTACGGCGGTGCTGACGGGCGATGCCGAGAAGCCGAATCCGGTGACCACCTCTGCCACTGGCAGCGCGATGTTCATGCTGGAGGGCCGGGTCCTGAACTTCAGCCTGCGCTACGCGGACCTTTCGGGACCCGCGATCGGCGCACACATTCACGGACCGGCGTCCAGCACCGGTGGCGCGGGCGTGTTGGTTGACCTGCTTCCCTATGTTGACGGCGCCTTCGGCACCGGCGGAGCCATCGCCGGTTCCATCGTGCTGACGGACGGGCAGAAGGCTGACGTCCTGGCGGGACGGACGTACGTCAACATTCACACGGGCGCCAATCAGCCGGGGGAAATCCGCGGCCAGATCATTC
>DNDP01000136.1:1066-1220 GCA_003484235.1 Verrucomicrobiales bacterium | reverse complement strand
ATCCGCGGCCAGATCATTCCCGTTCTGCTGCGCAGCACGCTGAACGGTCTGAACGAACGTCCCAGCCAGGTCACCTCGACCGGATCCGGCTTCGCCACCTTGGCGCTGGTGGGCCGCGAACTGCACTTCAATCTGCATTATCGCGACCTCAGCA
>DNDP01000136.1:617-782 GCA_003484235.1 Verrucomicrobiales bacterium | reverse complement strand
CACCGCCACCCTGGCGCACATTCACGGTCCGGCGGATGAGGAGAATTTCGCCGGCGTGCTCGTGGACCTGGGGCCGTTCAACGGCGGCGCATTCGGAACCGTCGGATCGCTCTCGGGCAAGGTCCCCCTGGGAACTGCTACGGCGGGTCACGTCGTGGATGGAAA
>DNDP01000136.1:0-367 GCA_003484235.1 Verrucomicrobiales bacterium | reverse complement strand
ACCTACTTCAACATCCACACCTCGACTCATCAGGGCGGGGAGATCCGCGGCCAGCTCAGGAAGTAGCGGCTTTGGGCGGTGCAGGTGGTCGGCGCCGATCTGCGTCCCTGCATTGCCCGGGTTGGAGACAAAATAAAACCCCGCCAGCGCTCGGCTGGCGGGGTTATTACATTTTCGAAGATCCTACTTGGCGGCTTCCGCTTTGGTCTCCTCGGCCTTTCCTTCCTTCTCTGCCGCCGAGGCAGTCGTCGCATCGTCCGCGTCGCCGGGAGCGATGGCGTCCACGAACTCAATGATGGCCAGCGGAGCGGCGTCACCGCGTCGCTCGCCCAGCCGCACGATCCTGGTGTAGCCGCCGTTCCGCTCC
>DNDP01000446.1:21743-22932 GCA_003484235.1 Verrucomicrobiales bacterium | reverse complement strand
CCGCGACCACCGTCACGTTGTCCCGAAACACCCGGGCTTCCGCCGTGAGATCCCAGACGGTGTAGGACGGGATGGTGGCGGTGCCGACGCTGCCGGCGCCGTTGCCGTCCTGCCAGAAGTGTTCGTCCACCCACAGGCCGGTGAGGGCGAACTTCAGACGGTCCTGCAGACGGTAGATGAAGCCGCCTTTCAGCAGGTAGTCCGGAGCGTACGAGGGCGTGTTGCCGTCGCGCGGCCCGCTGGTGAACTCCGCGTCGAGCAGCGACAGATTGGCGAAGAGGCTGAAACGACCGAAGCGCTCGGCGTGATCGGTGTCCCTCAGCTCGTCCATCAAGGTCACGACGTCCACCTCGGCGGCGGTCTCCCAGCCCAGATAGCGGGCGCGGCCAGAATTGGTGCGAATCTCATCCGGACCGACGACCGAGGTTTCGACAACGCCGTCCCAGTCCACGAGGAACAGGCTCGAGTCGTACTGCAGCCACGGTGTGGGCGTGCCGCGCAGGCCGATCTCGTAGTTGAGGACCTCCCCCTCGTCCGGCGCGCCGCCCTGGCTGACGGGTCCGCGCGTGGGGTTGACGAGGTCGTCGTACTTCGGCGGGCGATAGCCCTGCGAGATGTTTGCATAAACCGAGTTCTGACCGCCCAGATCGTAGTCCAGGCCGAGCGCGCCCAGAGGCACCACCCGCGAGAAATCCTCCGTCCGCAGTGTCTTGCCGAGGTTGGCGTTCTCTTCGACCTGCATTTCGATGAACTCGAAACGCACTGCCGGCACGATCGCGAGGCGTTGATACTGGAATTTGTTCTCCGCGAACAACGCGCCGTAAAGCGTGTGGCGGTCCAGGTCGAACTGCTGGGCGCCCTCGGTCGCGGTGGTAACTCCGGCGTTGCGTTCGCGATCGCGGGGGCTGCTCGCGCCATAGGCGGTGAACCCGGCGGTCAGTGCGTGATCCTCCTCCCAGGCGTTCCAGAAGTGGCGCACACGCAGATCGGCGCCGGCGAAATAGAACTCCTGCCGGTCCAGGTCCGTGCGGGTGCCGGCACCATCTTGACGTCGGCTGAACCGGTCCTGATACCCCGCCCAACCCTTGGCGACGACGAGCGTGTCCTCGGAGACGTTGTGCTCGAGCGTGATGTTCGGCACGTAGCGTTTGACCCAGATGCGGTCGATGGGCCGGGTGGTCTGGTCGGG
>DNDP01000446.1:9333-21514 GCA_003484235.1 Verrucomicrobiales bacterium | reverse complement strand
GTCTGGTCGGGGTTGGCCTGGACCTGGGCGAGCGACAGCCGGCCGGCCTCGCCGCTCTCCGAATCGTAGGCGTAGAGACCGAAGCTCCAACGGGAGCGTTCCCCGTTCTGCAGGCTCAACTGCAGGTCGCCGTTGAACACGGAGTAATCGCCGTTGTCACGGAAGCCGTCGGCCTGGCGGTGATGGAAGCCCGCAAGGTAGCCGAAGTCATCCAGCGTTCCGCTGATCTGGTTGTAGGTCGAGAAAAGGCCATGACTGCCCACCGCGTTCTCCGTGGTGACCGTGAACCGCCGGTCCGCCGGCGGCTGCGCGCTCACGAAGTTCAACTTCGGTCCCGGCTGCGGCCCGTAGAGGAGCGCGGACCCGCCCCGGATCAGTTCCACCCGTTCGATGCTCTGCAGCGGCGGCGTGTAATAGGTCGTCGGATAACCGAAGAGATCGGAGCCGATCGGCATGCCGTCCTTCAGCGTCATGAGAAACTCCGATTCATGTGGATCACCGATGCCGCGATAGCCGAGGTTCAGGTGGCTGGGAATCGACATCTCCGAGACGAGCAGGCCCGGCAACTGCGAGAATGCGCGCCGGTAGTCGTTGTTGATGTTGTCTGGCTGGATCTCGAGGTCGCCGACCGAGACCTTCTTGCCGGCGTAAACCACTGCGCCTTCCACGTCCGGTTTGAAGGGTGTCGCCCCTTGAGATTCCGTGACGCGAATGTCCGGAAGCACCGTCGTTTGGTTGGTGTTCGCCTGTTGAGCCAGCGCAGCGGCGGGCAGTCCGAGGCCTGCAACCAGAGCGACCGCGTGGAGCCCGGGCTGTGGAAGGATGGGTTGTTTCTTTTTCATGAATGGACCAGCTAGTTTTTGGTTTTGGATTAGTCCCCGAGTTTCCGGCTGCGCGACAGGAAGCAAGCTATTGGATTGAGCCACCGAATCGGAACACCGGATTGCCAATGAGCCCCAGTCTCACCGGCAAGCAATTTGTGACCATTGTCGGCACGCAGCCCCATCGGGATGAGCGTCTACGCAGTTCGCCTGCCGCAGGCGAATGGATGAAGGCGCCGTCGGTGATGCTGGAAGATCGGGCTATCATATTCGTCAACTCTTCGCCGGGGCGGCCTCGCGAACAATCTAGCGGAGGAACATGACCGGCCGCCGCCGGCGAAGGCGGATGGTTATGCCAGTTCGTTCCCGGCGCCCGCTAGCGGTGGATTGCGATAATTTGTCGGTGAACCGCAGTGCTCCACGCTTCTTCACCATGAACGTGGGCAACGAATCTCGATTCCGGATGCGGCACGCTCCAATCAACGATGCAGGGTGTTGCTCCATTCGTCGTACGCAGGCGGGATCTCGGCGGCGCAAGATTCGATGAGGGCCCGCTGATTTGCACTGAGCGCGTGACGATCCGCAATCATCCGTCAATCTTTCACAAACGGCCGACAGCGCCGCGGCCGCTTTCCCGGTAAACCCTCGGGCCGCCGCGCCGGTGGTGACGGGTGTCGCGCTTTTTCGGTTCCGCTTTCGACGCCGGGGTTTCTCCCCTCCCGGCCGGATCAACCACTGTTCAATCCCCCAAACACAAAGCAATCGCTTACCCGTGATCGTGTGCTGCACCGCGCCGCCCTGGCCCTCACCGGGCTCATCGTGGCCCACGGCGTTTCCGCCCAGGCGCAGGATTCGGCCCAGACCGAAGCCTCCGCGAACCCGAAGTCCGCCGGCATAACCAGGCTCGACGATGTCGTCGTCGAGGCCGATGCCGAGCCGGTCCGCTATCAGGTGGATTCGTCCTCGACCGCGCTGTTGGCCGACACGCCACTGATCGAGGCGCCGATGTCGGGACGCGTTACCCCGGCGCCCGTCTCTGGTTCGACAGCGACACCGTGGAATTGTACGGCTTCTACGCGCCGACCGGCATCGCCACGGGTGACACCATCATCAGCTGGCTCTTCGCCCTGCACATGGCAAGCGTCGGCGGCGTGCCGTACCGCATCTTCGTGGCGGTGCTCGGGCTCGGCATCTTCGCGCTGGCGATCTCGGGCATCTGGATCTGGTGGCGCAAACGCCGGGGCCGGTCGCCGGCCTGAAGGGGCGGCGTGGTACGAGACTCGTCAGTGAAAACGCCGCGGAGCGGGTGTCGGCGACGGGCGAAGCGAACCTCGCCGCGAGGAAACCGACACCCGCTCCGGCGTTCTCGGAGGAGTTATGCGAACGAGAGTCTGATCAGAACCGGAAGGAAACGCCGAGGAACGGATTGAAGTCCGTGGCCGAGTCGGTCACGCCGAAGTTGCAGCCCCAGTCGAGCTGCGCATCGGCGCAGAACGCGTAGGTGAAGCCCAGACCGACCTGGCCCTGCCAGTCATTGCCGCTCTCGGGCGTCACCAGTGCGGCAAATTCCACGTAGGCGCCCAGGTCGCCGATGAGGTCGCGGCCGACGGTGAGAGTGTTGAAATACTCGACGTCGTAGCCAGCCATGCCGTTGGAAACGAAGTCGAACTCGGTCATCGCGCCCAAGCCCCAGCCGCCGCCCAGATCCATGCCGAAGGGCACGATGACGCCGCCCTCGGTCCGGCCATTGCGCAGGCCGGATTCCGGCAGTGGCCATTTCACGAACGGCATGATGCCGAAGGAGGTCCGCCCGCCGTCGTTGCCCCAGAAGTTGATCTTCAAGCGCGTGGTGAGATCGCCGAAGCCGGAGGCCTCGTTCACGGTGCCGGCGACGCGGTCCTCGACCCGCGAGTGCACGTAGGAATCGAGCACGAACTGGATGTCCACGTTGTGGAGCAGGCCGGCCTTGAGGTTGAGCGCGCCGGCCGAGATGTCCGTGGTTTCGACGTCGGCCCCGCTCGAACGGTCGCGGTCGAGACCGGCATTGACGAAGTCCATCTCGACCTGGAACCAGCCGGCATCGACCGTGTTGGGGGACTCGGTCTGGTCGGGACGATCGGTGCTCATGTCGCGGAGCAGCTCGCGGGGCGTGCGGTTGAAGAGGTGGTACCCGCGCTTGTCAGGCGGCTGCTCCGCCTGGAGCGGAAGGACGAGCCCACCGACGGCGAAAGCCGCCAGGAGTCCGGCGCGGGCCGGCCGGGACAGGTTGATGAAAGAACCGGAAGACTCGATTTGTTGTAATGAATTCATTGTGTAGCTCTGACTACATTTTTATCTCCTAGCGCGTCAAATTCATTTTCGACTAATTTCCGGGCCAGCCATGGCGCGCACCAAGCGAAAACCCCCTCGCCCGTCCCCGGCCGGGCGCCGGGCGCAGGCGGAGAACCTTTCGCAGACCCGCCGCGAACACGCAAACGAGACCGCGGAGGACTATGTGGAGGCGATCGCGGACCTCGTGGAGGAGACCGGTGAGGCGCGGGTCGTGGATCTGGCCAAGCGTTTGGGTGTCACCCACGTCACGGTGAACCGGACCATCGCCCGGCTGCAGAAGGCCGGCTACGTGACCAGCCAGCCGTATCGCGCGATCTTCCTGACCGGGACGGGCACCGACCTTGCCGCCAGCTGCAAAAGCCGGCACGACATCGTGGTGAAGTTCCTGCGCTCACTGGGCATTCCCCAGCGCGTCGCCGAGATGGATGCGGAGGGGATCGAACATCACGTGAGTCCGGAGACGCTCGCCGCCTTCAAGCGGAAACTTGCGGACGAAGTCTAGTCAGCGCGGCGAGGGCTTGGCGCCCCGGCCTGCCAGGTAGTGTTCGACGAACAGCAGGCCGCTGTCCCCGGCGCGCTTGACGATCTGCAGGAGTTCCTCGGTCGAAGAGAGCTCCTCGAGCTGCTCGGTGATGAACCATTGCAGCGAATTCTCGGTGAAGCGGTCGCCCTCCTTCTCCGCGAGGTCGAGCAGCGCCTTGATCGAATCGGTGACGCGAATCTCGTGGTCCAGGGCGAGTTGCACCGCACCGACGGCGCTCTTGAACTGGCAGGTCGGCGCATCGATGGCGGGTAGGGCGAGCGGCGTGCCCGTCTCGATGAGGTAGTTGATGAAACGGTGCGCGTGCATGCGCTCCTCCGAGGCCTGGGCGGCGAAGTGGGCGCTCAGTTGGGGCAGCCCCTCCAGTTTGAACCAGGCACAGATGGCCTCGTACTGCATGGCCGCAAAGAACTCGAGTCCGATCTGCCCGTTGATTGCGGTGGCGACCTTCTTGGAGATGAGTTGCTTCATGCGGGCGTTATAGTGCCTCGTCTCCCGCTGCGGAAGCAGCAAGTTTCGCTGGACGAATGCAGAAGGAGGGGCCGCGCGACTGTCTAGCGGGCGGAGGATGAGCCCGACCTGAGGTGCTGGCGGAGTCGTTCGCGGGCCAGCTTGGCGCGCCGGGTGGAGCGGCTCCGGGAGGGGGCCTTGGTGAAGGACTGCAGGCCGGTCCAGAATTCGACGAAGTGTCCGAAAGTACGGGCGTTCATGGCGGTCAGTGAACCACGTTGGGGACCGTCCGGCTGTCGGTGGCTTGCGAAGGGTTGTCGGTCCGTTGTGCTGAGTCAGGCTGGGCGATGCGCCGTGTCCGTTCTTCCCCCGTACTGTACGGCTGCACCGCACCGCCCGGTTCTCCCTCAGAACGAACGAGATGGAAAAGTTGTTGGGAGGCCACCAGAGAGGCCCGCAGCCGTGAGCACAGGGTCGGGTTCTCGGTGACGCCTTCCCGCACGGACTCACGTTGCCTTTAAGGAGTCCTCAACACAACGCGGAGCAAAGCCCGCGAAAAGCGGGCGTTCCCCTGAATGGGATTGTTCCGGTTTACCAGCGTTCCAGGGTCCAGCCGGGGCGGTCGGCCGCATGGTTGCTCCAGGGCCGCATGTCTTGAATCCCGACCAGTCCGAGTGATTCCGCGTGGCCGTCGTAGCGGTCATGCACGAAACCAAAGAACTCCGGCGACCGCCCTTCCTCAAACTACTCCGCCCACAAGCGGCGCCCAAGAAAAGGGGGCTCGACCCGGTAGTAGCCTTCGGCAACGGCGCCATTGAACCGGCTGCGCGCCGAAGTGAACACGATCTGTTCGGCGCGGTGCCTGGTGGCGCCAACGTTCGGGATGCAGAAGCGGCCGTAGCGCTCGAAGGCGCGATCGCTCGGAAACAGCGCCAGGTTGTCGCCGCCGACGAAGATGGAATTGATGCCGAGCGACGGAAACACGCTGGCCGCATAGGTGTAGCGGTCGTTGCCGGCCTGCGCGAACTCGTGCAGCAGCGCCCGGTTCCGGTTCACGTAGAGGATCTCAAAATTCTTCGCGAGATAGGGCGCGAGACGCCAGGGATCGCGGGCATTGATGGGGTGCCCGACGGGATTTCCCAGCCGGTCGGTGGCAACGAAACCGTAGCGGTAACCGGGGAGCACGCGCCCGGCATGGTCGTCGGCATACGTCTGCCAGGCGAGCATGAGCTGACGCGCGGAGTTGAGCTCGTTGATCTGGCTGGCGCGTCGTTTGAATCGGGTCAGAGCCGGCAGCAGCAGTTCGATGAGCGAGAAGCCGGACCGAAGAACGGGCGGGGTGGGCTTGGGCTTCCGCGTGCTGGACACCGTAGCAGGCCGGACCGGGAGGGGCTATCGGGCATTTGCTGAAGATTGGCGCGTGGTTGCGCAATGGAGCAAGCGTCTCGTCAGGAGGCGATTGGGACTTGCCGGAAATTGATTTTGCAAAAGCAGACTGCCTGGAGTCAGCTGACGACGTGACAAAACTTCGCGCCGGCGGCCCTCGCGAACGGGGCTTCACACTGATCGAACTGCTGGTCGTCATCGCCATCATGGCAGTGTTGGGCGGAATTCTGTTGCCGGTGCTGGGCAAGGCCAAGTCGCGGGCGAAAGGCACCGCCTGCATCAACAACCTCAAGCAGTGGGGGACGGCGACCCTGCTCTTTGCCGCCGACAACGACGACAAGCTTCCCCGCGACGGATCGTCGACCGGCTCCTCGACGAAACCGGGCGATGCCTGGTATGTCGATCTGCCCCTGGCGATGAAGCAGCCGCCCTATCACGAGCTGCCCTGGCGCACGAATCAGACCCGCTCCATTGAAAAGTCGGTGTGGATCTGCCCGGTGAATCCGGACAACGGGACCGGGAAGAATTTCTGGCACTATTCCCTGAACGAGAATGTCAACGGCACGCTGCCCGATCCCAAGAAGCAGCGCTACACCCGGCTCTCTTCGATCAAGCATCCCGCCAAGACGGTGTGGATGTTCGAGACACGCCATCGCAATCCGCATCGAGACCCGGTGAAGTCCCACAAGAACGCGGTGCACACCGAACTCCACGACAAGCGGGGGGCGAACTTCAACTACCTCGACGGCCACGCCTCGTTGTCACCGGCCACCGAATACTGGAATCCCGAAACCGGCCTGGTGCATCCGGAGACGGCCAACATGCTGTGGCGGCCTTTGCGACCCGAGTTCTACCAGTAGCCGGACCGGTCGGCGGCGGTTCCAGTTCACGCTTTCCCCTCCCCGGCTTTTCCTTTCTGCTCTCGGCGCCGTGCCCAAGTGGCTGAAACTGATCATTGGCCTGCTGCTGATTCCCGCCTGCCTGGGTGCGGTGCGGACGTTTTGGCGTCTGCTGCAGCACACCGGGCACGCCGACTGGTTCTGGGTCGCGTTCGCCGCCGGCACGGCAATCTGGCTGGTGATCTTCGTGATGCTACCCAAGCCGATGTGGATTTACGTGGTTGGTCACGAACTGACGCACGCCGTCTGGACGTGGGTGTTCGGCGGCCGGGTGCGCAGCTTCAAGGCGGGCTCCAAGGGAGGCCACGTGGTGATCACGCGAAACAATTTCGTGATCTCGCTGGCACCCTATTTCTTCCCGCTCTACGCGGCGATGGTTGTCGTGGGGTTTGTGACCGGGCACCTGATTTGGAACTGGTCCACCTACCAGGTATGGTTTCATCTTCTGCTTGGCGCGGCCTATTCTTTTCACATCACCCTGACCGGGCACATCCTCCGCACGCGCCAAAGTGACATCACGCAGCACGGTTACCTGTTTTCGGCGGTCGTCATTTTCCTGGGAAACATCCTAGTGCTGCTGGTGGGCCTGCCCCTGTTGACGCGGAGCGCCGGCCTCGCCTCCGTGATGGGCTGGTGGTTGCAGGACACCGGAGCGGTCTGGCAACGGCTGGCGGCGTTGCTGTAGAACCCGGAGGAATTCGCTCTTGAAATGAGCCGGTCATTCCGGCGAAATCCCCGGACTGACTTTCTGGCCATGCTGTTGTGCGACATTCTCCAAAAAGATCTGATCATTCCCGAGCTGACCGCGACGGATCGCTGGCAGGCCATCGATGAACTGATCGGGCATCTGGTCAGCTCGGGCAAGATTCAGGAGGATCACCGGGAGGCCATCGCCGCCGTGGTCAAGAAGCGTGAAAACTCGATGAGCACCGGCATCGGCTTCGGAATCGGAATTCCGCATGCCTCCACCGACCTCATCCACGACGTGACCGGAGCGTTCGGACGTTCCAAGTCCGGGGTCAACTTCGACTCGTTGGACAATCAACCGGTCAACCTCGTGATGCTGTTTCTGGTTCCGCAGGGGCAGTTCCAGAAACACCTGCACACGCTCGCCAACATCGCAAAGCTGCTTCACAACAAGGATTTTCGGCAGACCCTTGAATCGGCTCCTGACGCAGAAGCGATGTACCGGGCGATTTGCGAACAGACCAAGGCAAAGTAGGCCGCCCAGGGCGATTCGCGGGCGCGTGGGGCAACCTTCCGCTGGACATTCACCGGTCCGGTCCCTGAAATCCCCCGCGTGATTCATCACGAGCTCGAAACGCAGTTGATTCGCGCCCTCGCCGCGGTACTGCCGGACGTCGATCCCGCGGCGATTCAGGTGCGCCCATGCCCTGAACCCAGGTTTGGAGACTACCAGGCCAGCGCGTTGATGGGACTGGCCAAGGCGCGACGGATGAATCCACGGCAGTTGGCCGCCGAAGTGGTCGCCAAACTTGATGTCGGCCAATGGTGCGAACCGGTCGAGATTGCCGGACCGGGCTTCCTCAACTTCAAGCTCAAGACCGAGGCGTTGAACGCGGCGATCACCCAGATGGCCGGCGAGGAACGGCTGGTGGAACCGTCCTCCCATCCCCGCACGGTCGTGGTTGACTTCAGTTCCCCAAATGTCGCCAAGCCGATGCACGTCGGCCACATCCGCTCAACCTGCATCGGCGACGCCATTCAGAGGGTGCTGCGTCTGTTGGGGCACCGGGTCGTCACCGACAATCATCTCGGTGACTGGGGCACGCAGTTCGGCAAGCTGATCGTGGGCTGGAAGGAACTGCTCGACCGGCAGGCGCTGGACCGCGATCCGATTGCCGAGCTGGAGCGGCTTTACCGGATGGTCAACCAGGAATGCGAGGAGAACCCCGACCGCCTCGAACAGGCGCGCGAGGAGCTGGTGAAGCTGCAGGCCGGCGATGAGGAGAACGGAGCCATCTGGAAGGAGATGGCGAGGCTGTCGCAGGCACAATTTGACACCTTGTATGGTCGCATGGGGGTGCAGTTCGATCATGCACTGGGGGAGAGTTTCTACAATGAGGCCCTGCCGGCAGTGGTCGAGGACATGATGAACAAGGGCATCGCGCGTGAAAGCGAGGGAGCGGCGGCAGTCTTCAGCGACGGGTCATTGCCACCCAGGGAGGATCCTTTTCTGGTCAACCGCGATGGTGAGTGGGTGGCCGAGCCGGCCCTGATCCGCAAGAGCGACGGCGGGTTCAACTACATGACCACCGACCTGGCGACGATTGATCACCGGCTGAGAACCTGGCAGCCGGATGAGATCGTTTACGTGGTGGACGACCGGCAGGCGCCGCATTTCAGAAAGCTGTTCCTCACGTTCGCCCGCTGGCAGCCGGCGGCTGCGGACAGGGTGAGACTGCGGCACATCGGGTTTGGCAAGATTCTCGGCGAGGATGGCAGGCCGTTCAAAACGCGTTCCGGCGACACGGTCAAGCTGTCCGTGCTGCTGGACGAAGCGGAGGAACGGGCGCTCAAGGTGGTCACCGAGAAGAATCCCGCGCTCACCGAAGCCGAACGGCGGGAAGTGGCCCGCGTCGTCGGAATCGGCGCCATCAAGTACGCCGACCTGTCGCCCAACCGACAGAGCGACTACCAGTTCAGCTGGGAAAAGATGCTGTCGCTGCAGGGCAATACCGGCGTGTATCTCCAGTATGCCTACACCCGCATTCGAAGCATTTTTCGAAAGGCCGCCGAAGAGGGAGTCGCGGTCGATGCCGGGGCGCGGATTGAAGCAGGCGAACCGGACGAACAGGCGCTCGCCAAGCACCTGTTGAGGTTCGGTCTGACCCTGGAGTACATCGTGGAGGAGTACCGGCCCAACTACCTCTGTGCCTATCTCTACGAACTGGCGGGCCTTTATTCCCGTTTCTACGAATCCTGCCCGGTGCTCAAGTCGGCCGAGCCGCAGCGGAGCAGCCGATTGAAGCTTTGCGAACTGGCCGGCAGGGTTCTGAAGTGTGGCTTGAACACCCTGGGCATCGAGACCCTCGAACAGATGTAGGTTGAGCCGGGCCCACTGCGTTAGGCGGCGAAGTATCCGAGTTCCTTCAGCGAAACGAAGTCACGGCTGTTTCGCTCGGTTCCGCGGCCCAGAATGATGTGGTCGAGCACCTCGATCTTCAGCAACTGACCGGCGCGGATCAGTTCGCGCGTCGCCCGGATGTCCGCTTCGGAAGGCGAGGGATCACCGCTTGGATGGTTGTGCGCCAGGATGATTGCGGACGCGTTGGCGGCAATCGCCGGTTTGAACACCTCGCGGGGATGCACGAGGATCGTGTCGAGCGTGCCCTGCGAAATCTTCTCCACGCGGATGAGCCGTCGGCGGGTGTTGAGGAGGATGATTTGAAAGGATTCCACCTCATAGTGGCGGTTCTCCTCGCGCAACAGATCCGCAACGGCATCCGGAGCGTCCAGGAGCGGCGCCTCCCGTTGCAGTTCCTTCACCATCCGCTGGGCCAGCGCGAAGGCCGCCCGCAGAGTGATCGCCTTGTCGCGACCTACGCCCTTGACAGACTGCAGCTCCTCCAAACTGGCGCCCGCCAGCCGATTGAAAGTCCCAAAACGCTGGAGCAGTTCGTCGGCAACCTGTATCGCTGATCGACCTTGGAGACCCGTGCGCAGTAGGATGGCTATTAGTTCCGCGTCGCGCAGCGCACCAACTCCATTGGCAGCCAGCCGTTCCCGGGGACGTTCATGTTCCGGAATGTCCTTGATCCTCTGACTCATGACGGACGGATGATGGCTCGAGGCGATCGGAAGCAAAGGCTTTTCATGGACTCGCCGGCTTCCTCAGTAGCAGGCAACCGGCGGCCAGAACGGATAATAAAAAGGCGCCCCGGGGCAGGGGCGCCTTTTTAAAGTCGGCAGCGAACCACACGCAAACCTCCTTGGAACTTCTTCAATATCAGTTACTCTCGTTTCCCATGTCATGTTTCGCTGCCATGGGTGCCAGGTATGTTGGGGCTGATAGCCTGGAACAGATGCCTTTTGGTAGGCACGGCGCGTACCATCTCTACAAATCAAAGACTTACGAATTCGCGTCGGGCCGCTCGCCCACAAGTGTGCGTGCGAATGACGCGTAATGCGTGAAAATCACGCACGGGAAGAATGTCAGGAACACTTCTGCTCGCAGGCGCGCTATCGGGTCTCGTGAACTGCCGCCTGGACCCCGGCTGGTGCAGGACAGGGTTCACCCCGGGGAATGCAGCCATGGGTTCAGACCGTCCGACGAGCACCTGAGAGCCATCACGCCAGCGCCAGATGTTCACCTTTGGTTCCGGGAACGCTCTTGCGCTGCGGTACTGCCGCCGTTCATAACTCCGGCATGGCCACGTCCTCCGTTCGTATTTTGATTGCCGATGATCAGAAGGATGTCCAGGAGGCGTTGCGTCTCCTGTTCAAGGGTGAGGGTCTGCGTTGCGATGCGTGCGCCTCGCCGCGGGAGGTGATGGACCGGTTGCGGCAGTCGACCTTTGATTTGTTGTTGATGGATCTCAACTATGCCCGGGACACCACGTCCGGGCGCGAGGGGATCGAACTGCTGCGCCAGGTGCGCACCGCCGATGCCGACATGCCGGTGGTGGTGATGACTGCGTGGGGCAGCGTCGAGCTGGCCGTCGAAGCGATGCGGCTGGGCGCACAGGATTTCGTGGAGAAACCCTGGGAGAACCGCCGTTTGCTCAGCATCGTTCACAACCAGGTGGAACTGGCCCGCACGCGACGCGATGCCCGGCGGCTCGAGGCCGCCCAGCAGGCGCAGCAATCCGAGTCCTCACCGAAACTGATCGCCAATTCGCCCGCAATGCTGCCGGTATTGGAGGTGATTGCGCGCGTGGGGCCCTCGGATGCCGCAATTCTGATCACGGGGGAGAATGGCACGGGAAAGGGATTGGTGGCCCGGGCCCTGCACGCCCAATCCCACCGGACCGCCAAACCGTTGGTCACCGTGAACATGGGCGGCATGGCGGAGGGTGTCTTCGAAAGCGAACTGTTCGGCCATGTCCGCGGAGCGTTTACCGACGCAAAACAGGATCGGATGGGCAGATTGGAGATGGCCGAAGGAGGAACGCTCTTTCTCGATGAGATTGGCAACACCCCTCCCGGTCAGCAGGCGCGATTGCTGCGCGTGCTCGAAACCGGCGAGTTCGAGCGCGTTGGTTCAAGCCGGACCCAGAAGGCCGACGTGCGGTTCATCTCGGCGACCAATGCGGACCTGACGGTTGAGGTTGGCACCGGGCGTTTTCGTCAGGATCTCCTGTTCCGCTTGAATACCGTGGAAATTCGGCTGCCCGCACTGCGGGAACGGCGGGAGGACATTGTCCCGCTCGCCGAATTCTTTCTCACCCAGCACCGGCAGCGGTATCGAAAGGATCTGACCGGCTTTCATGCAGCGGCTGCTGCTGCCCTGCTCAAACACTCCTGGCCCGGCAACGTCCGTGAACTCAGCCATGCCATCGAGCGGGCGGTCCTGTTGGCCCGCAACGCAGAGATTCACGCCGCTGACCTTGGACTGGCGAGGGAAATCACTGCGGCGCCGACCTTGGAGGAGATGAGCCTCGAGGATGTGGAGCGCCATCTCATCCAGCGGACCATGTCGCGTTGCGGTGGCAATGCCCGAAAGGCGGCCGAGGCGCTGGGCCTGTCGTACTGGAAGCGCACGCTGCTCGTGATCCTGCCGCAGGCGCTGC
>DNDP01000446.1:8484-9172 GCA_003484235.1 Verrucomicrobiales bacterium | reverse complement strand
GGCGGCCGAGGCGCTGGGCCTGAGCCGCAGTGCGTTCTACCGCCGCCTTGAAAAGTACGGACTCTGAGCGGTGTCGGGGGAGCCGTGGCAAAGTAGGCCGGCCAACCGGCGCTGGCAACCAGCCGGGTGCTCTGCCAGTCTTCCGCCCACCAACATGCCCGTCCGCCATTTCGAACGACGAGTCTGGATGCTGGCCGGCGGCATTGCCGTTCCGGGCGTAGCGGTCTTCATCGCGTGGGCGTTGAAGGGGGACGCACCCGGCTGGCAGCGCTGGACTGTCGGGCTGGCCTGCGTTGTCTGGCCTCTGGTGCTCGTTCACGTGTTGCGCCGCTGGGTCCGACATCCGTTGAGCACGTTGACCAACCAGATCGCCGGCATGCGCGAGGGAGACTTCACCATCCGGGTGCGCGGGGCGGAATCACCGGATGCGCTGGGCCAGCTCGTGGCCGAACTCAACGCCTTGGGCGAGCACTTTCGCGAACACCGGCTGGAGGGCGTTGAGACCGCAGCCCTGCTCCGGACGGTCATGGAGGAGATCAGCGTGGCCGTGTTCGCCTTCGACCATCAGCAGCGGCTGCAGCTTGTCAACCGGGCGGGGGAACAGCTGTTGGGCCGGTCCGCCGCGCAGATGTCCGGTCGCCGGGCGGGCGAACTCGGCCTCGAGGAGTGCCTGCGGGGAGATCCCGCG
>DNDP01000446.1:7972-8319 GCA_003484235.1 Verrucomicrobiales bacterium | reverse complement strand
CGCGCGGGTGATCGACACCGCGTTCGGCGGCCGCATGGGGCGCTGGTCGATGCGTCGTTCCTCGTTTCGCGAGGATGGGCAGCCTCACCAGCTGATTGTCATCACCGACCTTTCCCGGGCATTGCGCGAGGAGGAGCGGCAGGCGTGGAAGCGGTTGATCCGCGTGATGGGCCATGAACTGAACAACAGCCTGGCGCCGATCCGGTCGATCAGCTCCAGCCTCGACAACCTGCTCACCCGGGAACCACGGCCGGACGACTGGGAGGCCGATCTGCACAGCGGGTTGGGGATCATTCAATCGCGGGCCGAGTCGCTCAGCCGGTTCATGGAAGCCTACTCGAGGCTGG
>DNDP01000446.1:868-7743 GCA_003484235.1 Verrucomicrobiales bacterium | reverse complement strand
ATGGAAGCCTACTCGAGGCTGGCGCGGTTGCCCCCGCCAAACAAACGCCCGTTCAGCGTGCGGGAATGGATCAACCGCGCGATGCGACTCGAACAGCGTGTGCCCGTCAAGGTCCTCGACGGTCCGGACCTCACACTTCACGCCGATGCCGATCAGATGGATCAGCTGCTGATCAATCTGGTGCGTAATGCCGCGGACGCCGCACTGGGCGAGGGAGGCAACGAACAGCCCCTCGTGGAACTCCAGTGGCACCTCAAGGTCGATCAGTTTGTGCTCGCGGTCCGGGACAACGGCGCCGGTGTTGGCGAGACGGGCAATCTGTTCGTTCCTTTCTTCACCACCAAGCCGGGCGGATCCGGAATTGGACTGGCCCTCTGCCGCCAGATTGCCGAGGCGCACGAAGGTCTGCTGGCGCTTCGCAATCGCGCCGACAAACGGGGTGCCGAGGCGATCGTCCAGCTGCCCCTCAGCTAGGCGGAATTCTCCAGCAGGGGTGCCGTCCCAGTATCGGGAAAACGCCTTCCCGCAGGCGGGAAGGAAGCGGGCGACGTCACCGGCCGTAAAACCGCGCATCTGGCTTGCCGGGACGATTTCGCAGATCCCCGCTTCGTCGACTTGGCCCAATGTTTACAGGGATCTCGAGGAAGTTGGCGACCAACTGGAACTTTCGGCCCGGCGACCGTGGCACAACCGTTGCAAGTGGTTCCGGGCATGAATGAAACGGCATCGCGACGCTGGTCCGATCCGGACCCCGTGAGGCCGCCGAGTTCGTGCAACTGATTACGAGCCATGCCAGTCATTTCGAAATTTTACGGAATCATCGTCCGCCTGATGAAACTTCCCCGCCGGGGGCTGGCGATCTACGCGAGCTACGGCGAGGACGAGGTGATGCTGGATGCCGGCACGTTGCAGATCATCTCCGGCTCGGCGCCGGCGCGCGTGGTGGAGCTCCTGAAGGAGTGGGCCCGTCAGCATCACGCAGAGTTGCGGGAGGCGATGAACAGCCTTCAGCAAAGAAGGGTTCCCGCTGAGATCGCCCCATTGATTTGATTTCCACAACCGCCCTGACACCTGACCTTCCATGGATATCGCCCGTCCCGATCTGAAACGCCGCCGCCGCCGCAACCGCATACTTCTTGGCGTGGTGAGCATCACGGCCCTCTCGCTGGTGACGATGGGGCTGGCGAGACTCGAGCCGGCCGCGCCCCGGGTGGACAGGGCGCAGGTCTACACCGACACGGTAAAGCGCGGCGAGATGCTGCGGCAGGTGCGGGGCAACGGATCGCTGGTGCCGGAAAAGATCATCACCATCCAGTCGGACACCGGCGGCACGGTCGAGGACATCCTGATCCTCCCGGGTGCCGAGGTGACGCCGGACACCGTGTTGCTGGTGCTCAGCAACCCACAGCTGGAGCAGGAGGCCTTCGACCTTGAATGGCAGCTCAAGGCGTCGGAAGCGAAGTTCATGGAGCTCGAAGCACAGCTCGAAACCGATCAGTTCGCCCAACAGGCCACGCTGACCTCCACCGGCTTCGAGTACCAGCAGGCCACGCTCGAGGCGGAAGCCGTGGAAAAGCTGTTCGCGGAGAACCTCGAAGCCGAGCTCACCGCCAAAGCCGCCCGCGCCAAGGCGGACGGCTTGCGGATCCGGAACGAGCTCGAAAAGAAACGGCTGGAGATTCTTGAACGCACCTCGAACGCCAAACTCGCGGTGCAGCAGGCCGACCTGGAAAAACTCCGCGCCTCCCTGCGGCTGAAAAAGGATCTGGTGGAGGCCCTCCGGGTCCGGGCCGGCATCCACGGTGTGCTGCAACAGGTGGGCGATCGGGAAAGGCTGCAGATCGGGGAACGCATCGGCCCGGGCGCCACGCTCGCCAAGGTGGTCCGGCCCGATCAGCTGAAGGCGGAGATCAAGATTGCCGAAACCCAGGCCCGGGATGTCCGCATTGGCCAGCCGGCCACCATCGACACCCGGAACGGTCTGATCCCCGGCCGGGTTGCACGGGTGGATCCCGCGGTGGTGAACGGCACCGTCGCCGTCGACGTGTCGCTCGAGGGGCCGCTGCCCCGGGGCGCCCGCCCCGATCTGAGCGTGGATGGCACCATCGAACTCGAACGCCTGACGAATGTCCTCTACGTGGGCCGTCCGGTGCACGGTCAGGCCGACGCGACGATCGGCCTCTTCCGGCTGACGGAGGCGGGCGAGGCGGCCCGCGTGGCCGTCAAGCTGGGCCGCACCTCCGTGAGCACCATCGAGGTCCTCGACGGGCTGGACGTCGGCGACCAGGTGGTCCTGTCCGACATGTCGCAGTGGGACGAGTTCACCCGCATCCGACTGAAGTGACGTTTACCCGGCATGACTGAAGAATGCTGCAACTCCGACACCTGCCGCCCGGTATTCATCAGGGCGATGGGATGGTGCATGGAAGCACCTCCCCGGCTCCGGTACGGCAGCGGCCCCCGGCCACTGAAAGATTCGAGCACCGCAAACCATTGACCACAGCACCCAATCCAATGACCACCGATCAACCCCTCATCCGCCTCGACGGCATCAAGAAGGTCTTCTACACCGACGAAGTGGAGACCCACGCCTTGAACGAAGTGCACCTGACCATCCGCCGCGGCGAATATGTGTCGATTGCCGGCCCGTCGGGCTGTGGCAAGTCCACGCTTCTTTCGATCCTCGGACTGCTCGACACGGCCTCCCACGGAACCTACATGCTGAACGAGAACGACGTCTCCAATCTCGACTTTGCGCAGCGCGCCCGGATCCGCAATCGCGAGATAGGATTCATCTTTCAGAGCTTCAACCTGATCGGCGATCTGACGGTGTTTGAGAACGTCGAACTGCCGCTCACCTACCGGGGCACGGGGACCGCCGAACGCCGGGCCTCCGCCACGGCCGCGCTGGAGAAGGTCGGCATGTCGCACCGGGTGAACCATTATCCCTCCCAGTTGTCGGGCGGCCAGCAGCAGCGGGTCGCCGTGGCCCGGGCGCTGGCCGGCAAACCGTCGATCCTGCTGGCCGACGAACCAACCGGAAACCTGGACTCCAAGAACGGCGAGGCGGTGATGAACCTGCTGAGCGACCTCCACCGCGAGGGCGCGACCATCTGCATGGTCACGCATGATCCGCGCTTCGCCCGTCACGCCGACCGGCAGATCCACCTCTTCGACGGCCGGGTGGTGGACGAGGAGCATCACGCCGCGGAACTCGTCGCCACCTGAGGTCCTCCCACCCATGCAATTGATAGTGCCGCTGCACCAAACACCGAAGGAATCCACATGAGAACAAGAGTCACCTGCCTGTTGGGAACAATCCTCGCCACCGCGCTGACACTGCAGGCGGAGGAGAAGCCGAACCACGCGCTGGATGGAAGGATCCAGTCGGCGCTCAAGGAATGGCGGGCATCCCATTCCGATGCCGGGCGCCCCATCGAGATCAAACCGCTGGAGCTGCCAGGGCTCGAGTTCAGACCCGGGCTGCTGAACACCTGGATGATCAACGCGGGCAGGGAGGCGCTCGCCGTGGTGCCGACCGTCTCCAGATCGAATGCCCCGGCGGCCGGGGAGCTCACCCTGGTCCCCCGCGGCATGGACACGCTTTCCACCAACATGTCTGTCCGGGTCATCTGCGTCTCCGGCTGCGACGGGATCCAGGGCATGATGGCCGACACCAGCGACGTGGACTGCGATGCCTCCTAGCGATTCCCGTCCGGCCATTGGGGCTGCTGCTCTGCTTCCATGTTGGTTGTTGGGTTGGAGAGGACCCGGTGCGGCGGGCAGGGCCGCAGTCTGAACAAAGGTGCTCGCGGGGTGGCAGCCCCGATGGCCGGCGGTCGGGGCCGGTTGATCGCCGGCCGGCACTCGGTCTGAACAGCTCGGGGAACGGAAGACGACAAATTGAAAAAACTGTAAATCATGACCACAACTCAACCGGCAACCACTTCCAGCGCTACCGGCCAGCCGGCCGTGGGCTCTCCGCAAACCAGTCCGCTGATCCGTCTCCGCGACGTCGAGAAACGCTATCAGACCCGGGCCGGGTTCACCTATGTGCTCCGGCAGATCAGACTCGATCTGAACGAAGGTGACTTCGTGACCTTCATGGGTCCCAGCGGCGCCGGCAAATCGACGCTGCTGAGCATCATCGGCATGTTCGACGGGGAGTACGAGGGCGAATACCAGTTTCGCGGGCAGTCGGTGAACGCACTGAAACCCCGTGACCGTGCGGCCCTCAACAAGCAGCACATCGGTTTCGTCTTTCAGCAGTTCCATTTGCTGGACGACATGACCGTCGCCGAGAACCTGGACCTGCCGCTCTCCTACCGGGATCTCCGCAAGTCCGAGCGCGAATCACTGGTCGCCGACACGCTTGACCGGTTCGGCATCGTGGCGAAGAAGGACCTTTTCCCCTCGCAACTCAGCGGCGGGCAGCAGCAGCTGGTGGCCATCGCCCGCGCCATCATCGCCAAACCCTCGCTGATCCTGGCTGATGAGCCCACCGGCAATCTGCACACCGACCAGGGCCGCGAGATCATGGATCTGTTCCGGCGCCTCAATCAGGAGGGCACGACGATCATCCAGGTGACTCACAATCCGACCTGGGCCGCCTACGGGCACCGAATTGTGACGCTGAAGGACGGGTGGATGGAAAAATAGGAACAGGCCCCGGCCGCAAGGGGCATCCCCGACAAGAAGGATTTCATGAAAGACCTGCGCTTCGCTCTTCGCCAGTTGCTCAAGCATCCCGGCTTCACCGCGGTGGCCGTCCTGACCCTCGCGCTCGGGATCGGGGCCAACACCGCCATCTTCAGCGTGCTGCATGCGGTCGTGCTCCGCCCGTTCAGCTATCCGGATTCCGAACGCATCATGTTCGTGACGGTCCGGAACCGCGCCGAAGCACAAAGCATCAGTTCCTTCTCCTTCCCCGACCTCCGCGACTACCGGCAGCGGCTCGACGTTTTCGAGCAGTTCGGCGGAGCGCTCGACGCCTCGCTGGTCGTCACCGGCTCGGCGGAGCCGTCGCGCGTCAAGGGCTGCCATCTGAGTGCCGTGCTGTTCGACCTGCTGCGCACGCCGCCGTTGCTGGGCCGCACGTTGACCGATGCGGATGACTTGCGGGGCGCCGAGCGCGTGGTGGTGCTGAACCACGCCGCGTGGCAGCGCTTCTTCAGCGGCGCGCCGGACGTCGTGGGGCGCAAGCTCGAACTGGACGGGCGGGCGCACACCGTGGTCGGTGTGATGCCGCCGCAGTTCAAGTTCTGGGATGCGCAGGTCTATCTTCCGTTGATCCACGGCGTGGCTGCCGAGATCGAGAACACCCGGGCTGCCACCGTCGGCATCTGGGGAGTCGGCCGTTTGAAAGCGGGCGTGACGCTGGAAGCTGCCAACGCCGCGCTGGAGACCATCGGCCGGACGCTCGAGGCATCATATCCGGACTCGAACGCCAACGCCTACGCGCGGGCCCAGCCGCTGGCCGAGACGGTCAGCGCGCAGATCCGGCCGACGTTGATGCTGCTCTTCGGTGCGGTCGGGTTCGTCCTGCTGATCGCCTGCGTGAACGTCACCAACCTGCTGCTCGCTCGGGGGGCCACCCGCAGCCGGGAGATCGCCGTGCGATCGGCACTCGGAGCCAGCCGGGGCCGGATTTTCCGCCAGCTGCTGCTCGAAACAGTCCCGATGGCCTTGCTGGGCGGCGCCCTGGGCGTGGCCTTCGCGGTGGGCGGCCTGCAGGCCATCCTGCGGGTGATTCCCGCCAACCTGAT
Source organism: Verrucomicrobiales bacterium (assembly GCA_003484235.1). GTDB lineage: Bacteria > Verrucomicrobiota > Verrucomicrobiia > Limisphaerales > RI-55 > RI-55. Next base: position 1,978 of record DNDP01000446.1, on the reverse strand, counting down.
TCCCGCCGAGGCCAACCTGCAGCTCAGCCTGCCCGTGCTGCTGTTCACCGGCGGCGTCTCGCTCGCGGCGGCTCTCCTGGCCGGCGTGCTGCCCGCGCTTCAGGCCTCGCGCCTGGCGCTGAACGACGGACTCAAGGAGGGCGCCCGCGGCACCGGCGATGTCCGGTCCGGAAGAATGCGCGGCTCGTTGATCGTGGCCGAGGTCACGCTCGCGCTCACCCTGCTGGTCGGTGCCGGACTGCTCCTGCGGGACCTCTCGCGGTTGATCAAGATCGATCCCGGCTTCCAGGTGGAAGGGCTGCTTGTCGCCCGCCTCGATCTGCCGGAGGTCCGCTACGGCGACATCGGCCGGGCCGAGGTGTTCGTGCGTGATGTGGTGGAGCGGACGCGGCAGTTGCCGGGCGTCCAGCTGGCCGCCACCGCCCGGACCGCGCCTTTCGGCAGCGGCACCATCAACCTGCCGATGATCGTGGCGGGGGTCAGCTACCAGCGCTCGGAGGACATGCACAACGTCGCCTACAACCCCATCACGGCCGACGCCCTCGGCACGCTCGGTGCGCGCCTGGTGCAGGGGCGGCTCTTCACCGAGCGCGACCGCCAGGGCAGCGAGCGCGTGGTCATTCTCAACGAGGTCGCGGCGAAGAAGTTCTTCCCCGATGGCGATGCGCTGGGCCAACGGGTGGCGCCGGGCATTCCGTCAAACCTCGCCGAAGGTGGAAACATCCCCGAGGAGCTGGTTGATCCGCCGTGGGCCACCGTGGTCGGCATCGTCTCGGACATGCGCCAGTTCGGCTACCTGGCCGCACCCCAGCGCGAGGTGTTCGTACCGTACGAACAAAGCTTCACCCTCGCCGGCATCCGCAACCAGCTCGCGCTGCTCGTGCGCACTGCAGGCCCGCCCGAAAACCTGGTCAGCTCCCTGCGTGAGGAGCTCCGGTTGATCGATCCCAACATCCCTTCGGACTCGATCCAGACGATGTCCTCGGTGGTCAGCAGTTCCCTGCGGCCGCAGCGGTTCGTGGCGCTCCTCCTCGGCATCTTCGCCGGCGTGGCGACGGTGCTGGCCGCAATCGGCATCTACAGCGTGGTGGCCTGGTCGGTGGCGCAGCG
>DNDP01000446.1:512-681 GCA_003484235.1 Verrucomicrobiales bacterium | reverse complement strand
TGGCCTGGTCGGTGGCGCAGCGCACGCGGGAAGTGGGCATCCGGCTCGCGCTGGGCGCCCCGCCGTCTGCCGTCGTCACCCGTCTCCTGCGGCAGGGCTTGTCGCCGGTGATGGTGGGCATGTTCCTCGGCCTGCTCGTATCGCTGGGCTTGGCGCGGGTGCTCGGCAG
>DNDP01000446.1:0-206 GCA_003484235.1 Verrucomicrobiales bacterium | reverse complement strand
TCGCGGCGCTGCTCGGCATCGTGGCGGCGATCGCCTGCTGGCTGCCTGCCCGCCGGGCGGCGCGGGTCGATCCCATGATCGCACTGAGGACGGAATAGCATGAACACCGACCAACGAGCACCGGACGCCGAACCTGGCATGGACGCCCCGGCCTGCCGCGGGACGGGCGACGTTCGACGGCCATCGTCCAGAATTCGATGCTCCCC
>DNDP01000139.1:3387-3550 GCA_003484235.1 Verrucomicrobiales bacterium | reverse complement strand
CCGTCCCCGGTGGCGCGGCAAAATGGGAGAAGTCATTCGGCAGCATCACGAACTTCGACGACGGCGAGCCTCTGCACATCGAGGCCGAGTACCGCGTAGAACGCGCCAATCCCGAAATTCGCGTCCGCTCCAACAGTTTCTGGGTGGTCTGGCCAGATCACGT
>DNDP01000139.1:2969-3143 GCA_003484235.1 Verrucomicrobiales bacterium | reverse complement strand
GGGTGGTCTGGCCAGATCACGTGCTCCAGTTGGATCGTGCATCCGGTAAGACCCTCGTCTCAGTTGAACTGAAGGACGGCCACCCGGAGATCCTGATGGGCGACCGGGCGCTTCTTCTCGAACAGCAAGCGACGAAGGCCGGTCATCGAACATTCGAGCTGCACCCCTATGACG
>DNDP01000139.1:2476-2712 GCA_003484235.1 Verrucomicrobiales bacterium | reverse complement strand
GAACGGTTGCCGGAAGTCGTCCCGGACGGTCTTTCAATGGTGACGGTGCAAACCAGGCTCCTCGAGGAAAAGATCATCACCCGCAAGCTTTCCACCGGACCGAAAGTGATGACCGCCGCGGGAATCGAAAAGTCCGTGGACCAGAACGTGGACAAGATCCTGAACGACAATCTGACTGCGGCCAACTCCCTCCGGGCGGCAACGCAGATCGCCAGGGAGTGGCAACGGCTCGACGA
>DNDP01000139.1:1107-2256 GCA_003484235.1 Verrucomicrobiales bacterium | reverse complement strand
ATCACCGAGGACCACAGCCGCTACCAGGTCGAGCTTCGGCGCCTCGGGAACGATGGTTCGACTTCGTGGACCGGCGAGGTGATTGGGCCGCCACAGTATTTTCCCCTGCCCACGGTGGACGTGGTGGCAGGCGAGCGGAACTTCCGCGTCATTGGCAAAAACGGATCCGAGAAGTGGGAAGCCGCGCTCAGCTATCCGCTCAGCTACCGCGGGATCGTCTCCGCCCAGTTTTTTCAGCCCGATTTCCGCCGGCACGGCAATCTGGGCTCGTTCGACGACCGCCACGGTCTGCGCTACCACTTCCCTTTCGTCGAGCACGACGGCCGGCTCTACAGCTTCGACCGCGGCGTGCTTTCCGCCTTCGACCTCGCGTCCGGCACGGTGAAATGGCGCATAACCAGCGTCGGCATCCGGAAGATCATGTTTGACCAGCGGGGGAGCCTCTACGCATGCACGACGATGACCAGTCCGCAGGCGCTCAACACATCGGATGGCGAACCGGAGGAGGGCAATCATGCCCTGATGAAAGTGGATCCAACCGACGGTCGGGTGCTTTGGACAACACCCCATCTCGGAACGGACATCTTCATGGAGGGCGATTTCGTCTATTCGCAATGGCTGGGGCAGAACGACCTGGATGCCGCAGCCATGATGGCGGCGGGCGGGCGGGGGTCTTCGATCAGCTGCGCCTTCACCCGTATCGATCCACGCAAGGGAGAAATCATCTGGCGGCTCGACTACAAGGGGAATCCCGACACCATCAACACGCGGGGCAATGCCATCCTCATCCAGTTCACGCGACGGCTCGAACTGGTCAACTTCTTCTCACTGTAGCGACCGGCAGTCCGCTCAGGCTGCGGAGCCTTCCAACTGGGAATTGTTGCTGCCCGCGAGGTGTTCCTCGATCTGTTGCAGCAGCGCCGGCGGCAGGCTGACGTGGCTCCACGGGCAGGACGGCTCGGGTGCGCGCGATATCCAGCGGGCCTTGCACGTGCCATCCGCCAGCATCTCGCCGGGCATCTCGCACCACACGATCATCTCGCAACCGGCATCGCCACTGCCGCGGGAATAGACCAGCGGCAATACTTCCAGCACCGCCCGCTGCCCGTTGTCCAGATACAGCTCCACCGCGATCACGTCCTGTTCGGC
>DNDP01000139.1:735-856 GCA_003484235.1 Verrucomicrobiales bacterium | reverse complement strand
GGACGAAACTGCCAGTCATCGACCTGGATCTTCATGGCATTGGGGTAGTTTTACACGGTTTACAATCGGCACCTTACGCCCTGCACCACTGCAATTGCAACGCCCGATTCCCACGGCGGCG
>DNDP01000139.1:0-501 GCA_003484235.1 Verrucomicrobiales bacterium | reverse complement strand
GTCTATCTGAATTGATGGGTCCCGGAGTCCGCCTGAACAGGCCTTCAGGGCGCCGGAGAGGCGCCCGGCGGCTCGGACTCGAAGAGCGATCCCCATTGATCGGTCGGCGGCTTCCCCTTGCCCGCCTCCGCCGGAGTGATCAGCAGTTCATTGTCGAAGGTGGCCGACTGAAGATAGAGCCGATCGGTGAAGCGCTCGTGCTTCGTATCCCAAACGCGGACCACATGGTACGGTTTCTCCCGCTTCAACTGTTCTATTAGTTCCGCAACCGTCATGTCGATTTTTCCGACTTCAGTTTTCCCGGATGCGCCGCTCTCCGACGAACCACTTATGCATTTCCGCCGGGGGCTCGGCAAGACCAAAGGCCTCCCTGCGACCGGGCTGCGGCGAAACCCAGCGGCTGCAGCAGCAGATCCACCAGGGGTTTGGACCCGGGAGTCGACCGAATAATTCAGAAACAGTTGGGAAGCAGGCGACACCGCCGGGCACTGCCATCGGCGG
>DNDP01000488.1:17144-17560 GCA_003484235.1 Verrucomicrobiales bacterium | reverse complement strand
CGCAATGCCGCATCCAAGGAGATCGGGGCGTTGATGGGTCAGAAGAAGTTCGAGGAAGCCGAAGCCCGCAAGGCCGAGGTCCGTGAGATTGGAGATCGGATCACTTCGCTCGACAAGGTGGCTGCCGAGACCGATGGCCGGCAGCGGGAACTGTTGTTGAGCATTCCGAACGTGCCGTCCGACGCCGTGCCCGAGGGCAAAACGGCCGAGGACAATCCGGTGATCCGTACCCACGGCGAACCGGCGAAGTTCGCGTTTCAACCGAAGAACCACATCGAGCTCTGCGAATCGCTGGGGCTGGTCGATTTCAAGCGCGGCGCCAAACTTTCCGGCAGTGGCTTTCTGCTCTACACCAACTGGGGTGCCCGGCTGGAGCGGGCGTTGATCCAGTTCCTGCTCGACCTGCACACCGGCGA
>DNDP01000488.1:11686-16952 GCA_003484235.1 Verrucomicrobiales bacterium | reverse complement strand
CAGTTCATGCTCGACCTGCACACCGGCGAGCACGGCTACACCGAGGTCTCACCGCCGTTCATCATCAACCGCGAGTGCATGGAGGGCGTCGGGCAGTTTCCCAAGTTCATCGACCAGGCCTATGCGGTCGTGCAGGGAATTGACGAAAAGACTTTGGGCCAGCAGTTCCTGCTGCCCACCGCCGAGGCGCCCGTGGCGAACATCCATCGCGAGGAGATTCTGGCGGAGAAGGATTTGCCCATCCGTTACGTGGCCTACTCGCCGTGCTTTCGGGCGGAGGCCGGCGCGGCCGGGCTCGGCACCCGCGGGATGATCCGCGTGCACCAGTTCGACAAGGTGGAGCTGATCAAGATCGTGAAGCCGGAGGATGGTTACGCTGAGCTGGAACAGATGGTTGCCAACGCCGAGAAGGTGCTGCAGCTCCTCGGACTCCACTACCGCGTCATCATGCTCTGCACCGGCGACATGGGTTTTGCGAGCGCCAAGACCTATGACATCGAGGTCTGGGCGCCCGGGCAGGGGCAGTATCTGGAGGTGTCCAGCTGCTCGAACTGCGAGGACTACCAGGCGCGCCGGATGAACCTCCGGTTCAAGAGCGAGGCGGGAAGGAATGAGTTTCCGCACATCCTGAACGGCAGCGGCACGGCGCTCGCGCGGCTGTTCGTCGCGCTGGTGGAGACGCATCAGCAGGTGGATGGTTCCATCGCAGTGCCGGCACCCCTGCGTGACTACCTGAAGGCGGACGTGATCAGCTAGTGGTGCCGGTTCGGATACCCGTCCCGTCCGACACCGGACGGCTTGGACGGAAGACAGCCGCAGGCAAATCCTGCATGGCCAGCCGGCGCGCGTTGTGTTCTCCTTCCTCCGACCCAACATGAAACTCCTTCTCGCCTCCAGCGAACTGCATCCCTACTCGAAGACCGGCGGACTGGCGGACATGGTCGGTTCGCTTGCCCGGGCACTGGCCTCCGAAGGTCACCAGGTCGGCGTCGTGACGCCCTGGTATCTCGGCACCGACCGCAAGTATTCGGACTTCAAGCGGCTCGACTGGCGGCTGGACCTGCCGCTCGGCGAGGGCTGGCAAAGCGCCGAAGTCTGGTATCGCGAACCGCAGAAGAACCTCATCGTCTATTTCATCCGGAAGCCGGAGTACTACGAGCGGGCAGGCATCTACAACGAGGCGGGAGCGGATTACCCCGACAACGCCGAGCGCTACATCTTCTTCGGCAAGACCGTGGTGAATCTCGCCCGGTATCTGCCCTGGCATCCCGAGGTCGTCCACGTGCATGACTGGCAGACCGGCCTGGTGCCGTTGATGATCAAGCAGGCCGTCTGGAGCGAGGGCTGGATCAATGCGCCCGCCTCGGTGCTGACGATTCACAACCTCGCCTATCAGGGGCTGTTCGAGGCCCGCGCCTACCGGATCACCAATCTGCCGCCCCATCACTTCCACACTGACGGCGCCGAGCAGTTCGGCAACCTGAACTGCCTCAAGGCCGGGATCGAGTTCGCGGACTTCATCACGACGGTGAGCCCGCGCTACGCACGCGAGATCATGACGGAGGAATATGGCTGCGGGCTCGATCCCATCCTGCGCCGGCGGCAGGACCGGCTGGTCGGAATCTTGAACGGCGTCGACTACGACGAGTGGAACACCCAGCGGAACGTCTGCCTCTCGCACAGCTATTCGGTGGACCAGCCGGCCGGGAAGGCCAAACTCAAGGCGGAGCTGCAGGCGGAGATGGGACTGGCAGTCCGGCCCGACGTCCCGCTCTTCGGCAACATCACGCGGCTGGTGGATCAGAAGGGTGTGGACATCCAGCTTGGCGCGCTCGAGGAGATGCTCGCGGCGGACATGCAGTTCGTCTGCCTCGGCAGCGGCTCCCCGGAGTTTGAGAACGGCTATCGCCGGCTGGCCGAACGGTTTCCCGGCAAGGTGGGCGTGCGGATCGGCTACAACCACTGCCTGGCCCACCAGATCGAAGCGGCGTGCGATTTCTATCTGATGCCCTCGCGCTTCGAACCGTGCGGGCTCAATCAGATGTACTCCCTCCGCTACGGCACGATTCCGATCGTCCGCCGCACGGGCGGCCTCGACGACTCGGTGGTGGACATCGCCGAGGACACCGAAGCCGCCACGGGCATCAAGTTCCTCGAGTATTCCCAGCGTGCGCTCGCGCGGGCCATTCGCAAGGCGCTGGTCCTGCACCAGCACCAGGAGCTGTTTCTACACTACCGAGACAACGGCATGCGTTCGGATTTTTCCTGGGAAAAGACCGGCGACGACTATTTGGCGGTCTACCGGCGGGCAATGGAGCATGCCGCGCTGGCCGGTTGAGGAATCCGTGGCTCACCCTCTCGCACCGCCCAGGGTTCCTCGCAGGAATTCCGCCGATCCGGGCGTCGCCACGAGATAAAGATTCTTCTCGTCGCTCCAGCCCACGGTGGCAAACCGTCCTTCCTGCCGTGCGGCAATCCGTGTTCCCGGTTCCGGCACCGGATTCAACGTGCCACGCGGAGTGATGAAAAGGTGCACCAGTTCACCGTCAACCGAGAAGCAAACCAGCATGACCCGGCCGCCGTTCCAGTCGAGCTTGCGGCAGCCCACGCTGTCGTGGCCGGCGAGCGCTGTCGGAATCTGGTAGTCGGTGAATTGGTGCACGTCCGCCAGGTGCTGCTTCACCCGGTCCAGATGCCGCGTGTGGAGATCGAGCGAGAAATATCCGTCCAGAAACGCCGTCATGTCGCCGCGCAGTCCGGCGATGTCGGTGCCGCCGCCGGATCGACGATTCGTCAGCTGCCAGCCACCCCATCCCAGCAGCAACGCGCCGGCCGCAGCCATCGCGAACCACCTCCGGCGATTCGGATGCGGGGCGGGGCGGGTGACCGCGGCGCCCGCCAGGATGCGTTGTTTGAGATCGGCGGGCACGGGCACTTCACCGAGTTTGCGCTGCAGCGAATCGGTGAGGGCCTGTTGCTCCTCCATCCATGCGCGCAGCGGGGGATTGGCGTCCGCCAGCTTGAGGGCTTCAAGAAAGGCCGGATCTTCGGCGTCGCCCGGCCGCGGACGTCCGGATTGGAGGAGGAATTTTGCCTGCTGTTCGTCCATATCAGGTTCCGGTTGCGGCGCACATCGGCACAATGTTGGCGGCGTCCGGTTCGGTCCCGGACTCGCGCAGCATTTCCAGCCATCGCTCGCGTCCGCGTGAAATGCGCGACATCACCGTGCCGATGGGCACGTCCATCAGTTCGGCGATCTCCCGATAGGAGAGTTCGTCGATGTGAAACAGGGCCAGCGGCACGCGGAACCGCTCCTCGATCCGACCGAGCGCCTGAACCACCGTTTCGTAGTCGAGCCTGTCGACCGCTTCCGGTGAGACCGTGGGAAGCTCCAGTTCCATCATGTTCAGTTCAAACTGCGGATGACGGGCCGCCTTGCGTCTCAACGCGATGAACTCCCGGTAGAGCGTGGTGAACAGCCAGGCCTTGGCGCGCGACGATTCGCGGATCTGGTCGCCTTTGCTGGCGTAGATGTAGAAGGTCTGCTGGGTCAGGTCCGCGGCCGTGTCAGGATCGCCGGCCAGGCTGAAGGCGAACCGGTAGAGCTTCTCGTAATGGGCATCGACCATCGCGTTGAAGTCCGGGTTTGGCATGTCGTCGCTCGTGTTCAGCCTAGGTGGGAAGTGGTCGGAGGGGCGATTATTCCCGACGGAGTTGCGCCCGGAGCTTCCGAAGCCGACGTGCCTGATCGGGAGGCTGGGAGCCGGGCATTCCTCGGATTGAGTGACGGGTTCCGGCCGGACACACCGTTGTGGCCGGAACCCGTCCCCGGAGCCGGCTCGTCGCCGTTCCAGGAACCCCGCTCACTCGAGCCGGGTAAACGTGAAGGTGCCGAGCGGCACCGCGGGGCTCGAACCGACCAGGGGCGGGCGGTTGATGCGCTGGATGGGTTGGGCGGGGCTCGTGACGGCGTTGGCCGATCCGTAGCTGGTTCCACTGTCCGTTCCGGCATCGTAGCCGAGCAGGGGGACGGTCAGTTCGCCGGCCCAGGTGCCGTTGGCGAACAGGTTCAGGTCGTGAACTCCTACGAACCAGTCCGGACTCGGCGCAATCATCGACGTGAGCGACACCAGCGGATGCGACTGCGCGATGTCGAACACCAACGTCACGATCCCGGGAGAATTTCCGATTCCGCCTCCGGAGAGCAGGTTCTGGCCGGAGCCGGCGGTGATCGCCGCCTGGACTTCCGTCTGCAGCGGTTGTTTGCTGCCGGTTTCGGCCATGTTGCGGATGCCGGGCGTCGCATTGAGTCCGGGTGCCCACATCGTGAACGAGCTGTTGTGCGTGACGCCGATCAGGCCGGAGAAGTGCGGATTGGAGGGAAAGTCGAGCGGATGCGTCGCCGCGCTCCAGACAGAATTGAAGGTCACGCGATACCGCGCGGACTGGGCGGTGGGATGGGCCCCATTGACGACACGGAAGTAGGCCATCGGATCAGCGGTCCCTGCGGTTGCCGCCATGGTGTTCAGCGGCCCGCCCGTGTTCGCCCAGTCTCCCTGGTCCAGGGCGCTTCGTCGCTGCAGCTGATAGGGTGCCTGGCCACCGGACCACGCCAGGTTCACCGTGTCGCCGCTGCGCGAGATTGCGGTCAACTCCAGGGCAGGGGCGATGCTGATGCGGAAAATGCGGTAGCCCGCCGCCGTGAAGTCCGCGTTCTCGAACATCGGCTGGTCGAGGATGCCGCCCGTGCCGCGGGCGTTGAAGCCGGGGTGGACCGACACGACACCGTTCTGGACCACGCCGGTGTCCGGGGTCCCCTGGCCCAGGAAAGCCGTGTTCATCGGAACCTCGTCGTTCACCTCGGTGCCCGCGTCGTAAACCATGCTGCCCATGACGAGGTATTCCGCTGCTTGAAGGTTTCCATTGGAATCGAAGACCATGATCGCCTTGGGATCGCCATTGCCAACGAAGGCGTCATTGCTGGGGATGACCATCGAGGCGAAGGAAAGGTAGCGGTTGCGCGAGGCATTGCCATCGAGCGTAAAGGCTGCGCTTGCGACCTGGCCGGGCGCCAGGGGCGGAATGGTGCCGCCGCTCAGGATCGTGGTCTCCGTCGTGCCCTGGCCCGAAGCCAGGAACGCCGCGCTCAACGGTGCCGTGTCGCCGTCCTCCGCGAGACGCTCGAGCGCGGCGGAGGCCGGACCGCCTCCGCTGAACACGTCGAAATCTCCGTTATGAAACCCCACCCAGACCGGAGTGAGATAGG
>DNDP01000488.1:2963-11491 GCA_003484235.1 Verrucomicrobiales bacterium | reverse complement strand
CCCAGACCGGAGTGAGATAGGTTCCCGCGGCCGGGGAAAGGTTTTCGATCTTCACCGCCACCGAGGCGGGCTTGGGCGGCAGCAGCGTGACGCGGATGCGCGCGACCTGATGGTTCGGCGCAAGAAAATCGGCCGCTGAAAACATCGGGTCGTCGAGAATCCCGCCGCTGCCGGCGGCATTGAATCCCGGATGGGCGTCGACGTTTCCGCCCTGCGCCGTCCCGGTATCCGGGGCCGACTGACCGAAGAACGCCGTGTTCGCCGGCAGCTCGTCATTTACCTCGGTGCCTGCGTCGAGCACGGCCGATCCCTGGATCACGAAGTCGGCGCCAAGGAAACCGCCGCCAGCATCGAAAATCTGATGTGCCGTGGGCTTGCCGTTGGCGACGAAGGCGTCGTTGCTGGGAATGATCATCGATGCATAGCTGAAGTAGCGGGCCAGCGAAGATTGCGGGTCGAGACTGAACCGCTTGGAAACTTTGCCGCCGGGTGGAATCGGTCCGATGGCGTTCAGCGTTCCCTGTGTTGCGCCGGTCGCGGAAGCGGTGAAATCGGCTGAAAGCGGGCCCGTATCGCCGTCTTCGGCGAGCCGTTCGAGGCCGGTGGAGGCGGGTGATCCCTGGTTGTACGTGTCGAACGTGCCGTCGTGAAAGCCCGCCCAGAACGGAGTGAGATAGGTGCCGTTGGCCGGTGCGAGATTCTCGACGGTGACCTCCACGTCGACGCTGGCGGCGATGGCCGGACCCGCCGTGAGAAATGCCGCCAGGAGAAACGCGCCGGCGGCCAGCCGAAGCCCGGCCTTGGGAGTCGCCAGCCCGGCTGGATCTCGGGCGGCCCGAACCCCGCCGGCCGTAATCCGGATGCGACGGACGTGCGGTCTCCGGTTGGAGGTGATGAAGTGACGGAATTTGTATCGGATCGATTTCATGCGGGGATTGGATGGTTCGTATGCTTCACAAACGCGTATTGTGAAGTCATTCCCCGAACGATTATTCCCCGGAGATCAGTCCTTGTTCCGAGGGCGGGTCAGGTGGGGAAGAAAGCGCTTTCGAATCGGCGGGCCCTTTCCGCAAAGGCGGCCCGATTCGAATGAACGATGTGGGGCCTTGTCCAAGAACGGAGGGCCTCAAGCCGACTCCAGGATGATGTTCGAGTAGATTGTGCCATCACCAGTGCGTACCAGCCCGATGGCATTTGGCACCCGCCGCTTGAACTCGAGGTGAGGCTCGAACTGGATTCGAACTCCGCGACAGGCGCGCCGGAAGGCATTCACCGTACGGCGGTCGTTGTGCCGCCGGAATTCCTCGGCCATCCAGACGGCGCCGCATTTCCAGTTTGGCAGCAGGGCGCCCAGCACCTGGAGCACCGACGGCACGCCCACCACCAGTGAAAGGTCCACTGTTTCCAAACCCGGCCATGACGGAAAAGCGTGGTCGGCAACGACAATCGTGTTGGTGTGGCGGACCCGGCCAACCAGGGACAGAAGGGCGGGATTGAGAATGCCGGACTGGAGCATTCCCGGAGCCTAGCCGGCGACATGCAGGCAGGCAATCATCTCATCCGGAGATGGTTGCGGTTCGCTGTGAAGGGCATTTGCCTGCGGCGCAAAGGCGTGGCAACCTCGGCGCATGGCGAAGAAGCAATGGGAAACGCAGTTCATTCAGGCGTTCAACGAGGGCGTGAAGGCGTACCGATCCGGAGTGCGCGACGCGGGCGAAATGTTTGACAACCAGCAGGTGGCCTTTCTGGGCACGATCGGCTGCACCGCACAGGAGTTGTATGATTTCGTGGAGGATCAATGTGACGATGGCGAGCCTTCGCTTGAGGACATCGTCGCCATGACCACCATCCGGCAGCGGTACTTCCAGTCCGTGCAGCATGGCATCCCCTCTCAGTTTCACATCGACCCCGCGGAACTTCCCCCCAAGGACGAACCCGTGGGTGGGCTGCCGTGGCTGCCGCGGATCATCGCCAAGGCCAGGGCAAAACTGCGTGGCGAACTCGATGCCACGATCATGTACGGTTGTGGCGGGGATCGCTCCTTCCTCAGAAAGGCGAGGATGAAGGCTCCGGAATTCCTGCAGCTGGTGTGGGATTCCGGGAACGACGACGCCCGGATCGTCGCCGCCGTCCAGCAGTCGGCAGGCATCAGTTCTTTGTCTGCTCATCCAGCCACTTCCTGAGCAGGGTCAGGGCCCTGGCCCGGTGACTGAGCCGGTTCTTCACCTGCTCGCCGAGTTCGGCGAACGATTGCTGATGCCCGTCGGGAATGAACAGCGGATCGTAGCCGAATCCTCCGGCGCCGCTGGGACCGAAGGCGATGCGCCCCTCGCAGGTGCCGCTCACGATGAGCGAGCGCTTTTCGAGTATGGTGCCAAACAAATCCGCGTTCCGGCGCAGTTCGTTTCCGGTCTCAAACGGCGAAAGTGCCAGCACGCATTTGAACCTGGCCGTCCGCCTCTCCTCGGGGACGCCCTTCAGCGCGGAGAGCAGCAGGTTGTTGTTCGCCGCATCGGGCGCGTTGCCCGGAATGCTGCTGCCCAGATGCGCGAAGCGCGCCGAGTTGACGCCGGGGGCGCCATCGAGCGCGTCCACCTCGAGTCCGCTGTCGTCCGCCAGCACATGGATCCTCGATTGACCGGACTGACCGCCGGCCTCCAACGGTGCCTGAAACTTGGGGTGCGTGTGGAGCCAGCGCACGAGGCCGGTGGATTTTTTGAGCGCATTTTCCTCGAAGCTTTCCCCGTCTTCCCTGATGGGCGGCGCGGCGACGAAATCGTCGAGCGTCAGGTAGCGGTAGTGCCGGCCCAGGATGGCGCGAATCTCCTGGACCTTGTGGGCGTTCCGCGTGGCAATGACGAGGGTCATCATGGGAGGAGCTTCGGCGATTCCTGCGGTGGGGCAAGCTTCTGTTTGGCGGGCCAATCTTGACGGCGGGTTGGTGGTTGGTTATCAACTCATCAATCCCAACAAGGTTTTTCATGAAAAAGAACATCCTCAGCTGCTGGTTCGTTTGCGCCGCTTCTTTCTGCAGTTCCGCCATGGCCGCAACGATTTTTGACGACTTCAATGACGGCAACGACACTTCGCCGCAGTGGACGCGGGTCGATCCGACCGGCGCCCTGGGCAGCTGGACGGTCGTCAATCCTTCCGGAACGGACGGCAAGTATGTCCTGAGCGGCCCGGCAACGGCCTCCCTGAGGACGGACTATGTCTTTGGCAATGGCGAGGTGCGGGGCGAGCTGACCAATTGGAATCCGGGCCTGGCGACCGGCTCGATCGTGGGACTGCTTCTTCGCTTCCAGGCGCAGACGCTGTCGGGCTACTTCCTTGGAATCAACGCGGACGGATCGCCCACGTTGAGCCTGATCAAGCTCGTCAACGGCGTGGACGTGAACACCGGCCAGGACGGTCCGGTGCTCGCGTACGATCCGGGCAAAACCTACATCATTCAAGCGTTGGCCACAGGGCTTGAGATCACCTGCCGGATCTTCGAGAAGGGCGTCTCCGGAAACACGCTGGTCAATGAGTTCACGTGGACCGATGCCAACACGCCCAACTACCCCACCGGCAGCACGGGATTGCTCGTGGCGAACAATGACTTTCCGGACAACCTCGCCGCCGCCAACGCCACTTTCGACAACTTCCTCGTCACGGACGGAGTCGTGGGGCAGCCCCAGCTGTTTGGAGCGGCCAAGGTGGACACGCAGATCAGTTTTGGACTGACCGTCGAAGCCGGGCGCTCCTATGCCATCGAATACAAGGGCAGCGTGGACGATCCCAACTGGCTGTCGCTGCTCACCGTGACACCCGCGGTCCAGCAGGGCGTTCGGACTGTCACGGATTCGCTTGGCAGCCCGATGCGTATTTACCGGGCCAGAGTGTTGCCGATCACTTTGCCGTGAACCTGCCGCACATCATTCGCGGCCCCGGGTCCGCACTTTTGGGGAGGCAGGCGTGAGCCCGCGAATCTCCTACGATCTCTCAGACTTCCTGTTCCGGCTCCTGTTCAGTCTGATCTTCATCGGCCTCGGCCTGGAGCATATCTTCTCGGATGAACTGATCCAGGGAATGATGCCCGAGTGGGTGGGCGGCAAGCGCCTCGCCTCCCTCGTGGCCGGCCTCGTCCTGCTGGCGGGCGGCGCCTCCGTGGCCGTCGGCTACAACGTGCGCCAGGCGGCCATGCTGCTGGGGGCATTTCTGATCGTGGTAACGGCGGTCATTCATGCACCCGCCCTGCTGCAGCGGCCATATGATCTGCCCGAAGAATGGATCTGGCTCTGGGACGTCTATCAGCGGAGCAACTTCTTCAAGAACCTTTGCCTGCTTGGAGTCTGCTTCCACCTCATGCACCACCGGGTAGGGCGCTTCGCACTCAAACGCGGAGAGCACGATTGATCACGGAACCGCCTGACTCGGACGCCGAACGAGCGCCGCGAAGGCTCCGGCCAGGGTGATGGCGAGGCACAGCCAGCCGAACCAGTCCCCATAGCGATGGTAGATCGTCATCCGGCGCGGGACGTCAACCTCCCGCAGGGGTAGGCCAAAAACCACCGTCCCGGAACCGTAAACCGAGCCCCTTGCGTCGGTGAAGATTTGCCGGATGCGGCCGCGTTCATCGATCCAGCAGGTCAGGCCGTTGTTGGTGCAGCGGACGAGGGGAACACCGCATTCGACGGCGCGGAACACGGCGTTCGCGGCGTGCTGCCATTGCGCGGCGCTTTCGCCGAACCAGCCGTTGTTGGTGAGGTTCAGCACAAAGTCGGTCTCAGGTCCGACCTGTGCCCGCACGATGTCTGCGAAGTTGTCCTCGAAGCAGATGTTCACCGGGATGTTGGCGTCCGCTGGCTCGATCCGAAAGGTGACCGGACCCTCGCCCGTGCCGAATCCCTCGCCGGCGGGCAGCCAGTCGGCGAGAAAGGGAAGCTGCCGCGCCAGCGGCGTGTATTCGCCGAAAATGACGAGCCGTTGTTTGCGGTAGCTCTGTCGGCGGCTGCCTCCGGCGTCGAAGTGAAGGGCGGCATTGAAATGGATCCACTGCCCGCCATCCCCGCCCGGCCGCGGCTCGGCGTCTCCCGCCCCGAAGATGAACGGCATGCGGTGTTCCTGCAGCAGCGTCCGGAGCTCCTCGAATTGTTCGCGGCTGATTGCCGGCAGCGCAGCCTCCGGCCAGATGAGCAGATCGGGCGCGGTGGCCACCACTTCCCGCGTAAGCTCCAGGAGCTGGCGGAAGCGGTTGGTGTTCTCCGCGGGATCGAAGATCAGTGTCTGGGGAATGCTCGGCTGCACCAATGCCGCGCGCAGCGTTCTCGCGGATGAACGTGAAGGCTTCGTGGTTCTGCCCACGCCCCACACGATGAGCAGCAGCAACACCACGAGCGACAAGGCGATCTCGTTCTTCCACGCAAACCTGGCATGGGGCCGCACAAGGACGAACGCGGCACCCGCGGCCAGGGTGAGGGACATCCAGACGACGACAAAGCTTATCCCGTGAACGCCCGTAACGCTGGCGAGCTGGATCAGGGGCAGGAGTTCGTATTGGGAGGCGGCGAGGAAATTCCAGGGAAACCCGGAGAGGAACCAGCCGCGCAGAAACTCAGCTCCCGTCCAGGCGGAGGCGCCAAACAGGAGCCAAAGCTGCCGGTTCAACCACGGTGCCGCCAACAGTCCGTTCAAAGCCTGCCATGTGGTGCCGCCGAACTTCAAAGGCTGGGTGCCCGGAATCGGCATGCTGCCGACGAATCGGGCGCCTTCCCCGGCCACGGTGCATGGGGAGATTCTTTGGCGCAGCCGGTGACAGAGCCACATCCACGCGGCGGGATACAGGGCGCAATAGGCGGAAAGCGACAACCAGGCAGCAATGTTGCCGATGGGGAAGGGAATATTCAGCAACCAGGAAAGTGCGATCAAGTGGTGGCTCAGTCCGGCAAGGTACCCGAGAACGGCGGCCCGTCTGGCGCTGACTCCGACGCCGAGCAGGAGCATCAGCCCCGGCACCAGCCACGCCGCAAGGGCGAAGTTGAAACGGGGAAACGCAAAGGCCCAGAGGACACCGGCAAGGACTGCCAGCACCGTCCGGGCCTCGGGTCGGCCAAGCCAGTTTGGAATTGTCGGCGGCACAGGGAGAGCCCGCCTACTGGCCGGCACGGATCAGGAGCAGCCAATCGCCTTCACTCGGAGTGGGCAACTGCAGCGTGTCTCCGCTCAGCACGCCAACGGATGGATGACGGCTGCCGTCGCGCGGGTTGACCCACGTCATCTGAGGCCGTCCAGGCAGTTGGTTCAGTCGCAAATGAATGGACCGGTCGGAAGGGATGTAGGCCACTGCAAACTCGCCCTGTTCGCTGCGGGCGATGGCAATGTGCCGGCTGGGAGCCTCGCGTCCGGGCTGAACGGCCAGCATGTCCGGCGCCGGCCGCAGCCGCCAGAAAGCCAGCTCCGTGAACAGGTCGTAAGCGTGCCGCAACTGCTCCGCTGCGGGCATCCGCAATGCCTCGCGCCAGGGCAGCGGCGTGCCGGAACCGGCGTGATCGGTGGGTGGTCCGGAGCCATCGTCCCAGCCCCACACGCCGTGGCCGCCGTAGCTGACGCCCGCCGTGGGTGCGTTCAACAGGCTCCAGTAAACGGCCTGGCGGACGTTGGCAGCCGAGTGCGGCTGTTTCGACTGATAGGCGAGGTGGTTCTCATAGGCGGGTTCGAGATTGATGAACGGCCGGGGGGGCTCCTTGGACCAGTCACGCGTCGCCGGGCCGTCGAAGATCCAGCGAAGCGTTGCATCGTCGTCGCCGTGCCCGCTTTGGTAGCCGACCATGTCCAGCCAGTCCTCGTGCTGAAACTCGGGGAGGTTCCAGTGCCGGCCGCCCGGATGCAGGGTGGTCGGCGCGTGGTGGATGCCGCCAAACACCGCCCGCCCGATCCGCTTCCAGCGCTCGGCCTTCTCACCGCGGTAGTCACCGTCGCCGGGCAGCATCCACACCACGGGGAATGCCTGCCAGCGGGCGACCATGTAGCGGGCGAGGCGGATCGCCTGGTCTTCCGGCAGCGAGAAGCCGGGGTTCACCTTGGGATCCGAACCGCCGCCGATCGCCCAGAGCAGGACGGGAGCGTTCAACAAACCCGCCTCGGCCACGGCCCGCGCCTTGCGGTCCAACCGGGCAAAGAACTCGTGATTGATGACGATGCGTTCGCTGCCGGTGAAGGCGGCCCGTCCGTTCAGGTCGCCATTGGGTGCGGCCCGCCATTGTGTGGCCACCCACTGCACCGCCGTGAACTTCTGTTCCGCCCGGGTCTTCAGGTAGAAAGCCCATTCCTCGTCCGTCGAGTGCAGGGCGCCGTTCCATGCGGTGTCGGCCAGCCAGAAAAACGGCGTGAGATCATCATGCACGAGATGACGGCCATCCCGGGCGATCTCGACAAACCCGTGGCGGGTGAAGCGCTGGTCCAGCGCCGGCGCGGTGCACAGGAACTCGCCGGACTGGCCGTGAAGTCCCGCGTCGGCGGGATTGGAGCAGACGGTCTGAAAGCTCCAGGTGCCGGCCAGGTTCGGCGCAAACCTGACACGCCAGTCACGGCCGCCGTTCCAAAACCCGGGAACTGTGAAGCGCTCGCCGTCCGGCGCGACGAAGGTGACGGTGAGGTCGATTTCCTGAAATGGATCCGCATGGGCCAGCTGGGCCTGGAACGCCGCCTCGAACGGGCTCCACTTGGCGACCACCGCGGGCCGTTGAACCTGGGGCCGGGGCAGGGTCTTGCAGCCGGTCAGAATCGCCCCCACGATAGCGAGCGACAGGATGGAGGGGAGGTGCATTGGGTTCATGATGAAACGGAATCCGTCGCGGCATCTCACAACAATTCCCGAGACCTGTCAAACGGGCCGCCGGCGCAAATGAAGATTGCCGGACCGCCTTCGATCGTTAACCTGACCCGGTTCACCAACAATCAACCAGATTCATCATGCACAACATTCCCTCTCGATTCATTGTCATCGCCTGCCTGCTGCTCCTTTCCCCGCTGTGTACGTTGGCGGACGATCTCGGCACCTTGGCCGGCAAGTGGACCATGACCCGCAAGAACAGCGAAGGTCAGACCGTGATCCACAAACTGCAGTTCAAGGAGAACAAGTTCACCTTCCGCGCAATGTCGGAGGGAGGTTCGACCATTCTCTACGCCGAAGGAGATGCCAAGGTGGTGACCACTGCGGGCGTCAAGCTGGTCAGCCTGACCAACATCAAGGCAGGCGCCTCCGACACCGAAATTGAATCCACCGAGGAAGTCTATGCCGCGCCCTTCCGGGTATCGGGCAGCACCTGCTACCTTGCCAGCGGACTCGATCGCGAACGCGAAGAGGCTCCCCGGATGGATGTCTATCGGAAGGAGTAACAGCCCCGAACGGCCACCCGCCAGTCACCCGGCCGTTCATCGATGAAGGCATTCGAACTCATCGCGGTTCAGGCGATGCGGCGCTCCCCGGTCGGAACGGCGCATCGGCTTCGCCTGGCCGGGTTTTACTGGGTGATCGGCTTGTCCCT
>DNDP01000488.1:365-2792 GCA_003484235.1 Verrucomicrobiales bacterium | reverse complement strand
TCGGCTTTGCCTGGTCGGGTTTTCCTGGGTGATCGGCTTGTCCCTGCTGCTGGAGGCGGCCGCCGCCGACATCGGCCAGCCGTTGGCCGCGAACGCGCTCCGGCTGCAGGATGCGCTCGCGTACCTTGGAGCACCGTTGCCGGAGGAAACCAGGGAGCGGATCGCGGCGGCGGCTTTGGCGCGGGATGCCTTCGCCCTCCAGGAAGCACTCGATCCCCACGTGTTGTTCGAGGTGCGGATCAATCCCGAGCTGCGGGTGAAGGTGGAACGGGGCGCGGCGCCCGCCCGGCTGGCTCAGAACGGCTTTTCGCCGGTGCTCGTCAAGGTGCTGAACGATGCGACGGTTTCGGAACGGTTGCGCATCGAGAGCCCCCAGTCCGGTCCTGTCTATGCGGGTGCCGCGGAAAACATCCTTCAGCGTCAGCAGCAGACCGAACTCATCCGCAACGCAAATGCCGCCAATGACCCGAACCGTTTCCTGGAGCTGGAGCTGTTTGACGGACCGCCGATGACTCCGCGCCTGAGCGGTCTCGAGGTGGAGTATGCCATCGCCCTCATCTCTTCGGCCGAAGCGGGGCGTCGCGAGGCCACGATCGGGTTCAACATCGGGCAGGGCACGCAGGACATCGGGTTTCGCGGTGAAGTGCCGGTGCTGTTCGAGGTTGAACCCGCCGTGCCGATACGGTTGGTCGTCCGGGACGACGACGGTTCGCCCACCACGGCCCGGCTGATCATTGTGGACGAGCGTGGCAGGATTCATCCGCCGCAGGCGAAGCGCCTCGCGCCGGACTTCTTCTTCCAACCCCAGATTTACCGGGCGGATGGCGGGCATGTTCTCCTGACGCCGGGCCGGTACGAGCTGATCGCCAGCCGGGGGCCGGAATACCTCGAACGCCGCCAGTCGTTCACGGTGAGCGCCGACGGCCCTGCCGAAGTGCGTGTGGAATTGCAGCGGTGGATCGATCCCGAAGCGCATGGCTACGTGGTCGGCGATCATCACATTCACGCGGCCGGGTGTTCGCACTATGATGTTCCCACCCAGGGCGTCCTGCCGGAGCACATGTTTGCTCAGGTGAAGGGCGAGGGGTTGCACATCGGCTGCGTGCTGACCTGGGGGCCCTGCTATGACTATCAGCGGCAGTTCTTCGCGCCCAGGGCAGCGGACATCAGCGAGACGAGGACGATCCTGAAATACGATCTGGAGATCAGCGGCTTCGGCTCCGCCGCGTTGGGGCACGTGTGCCTGCTCAATCTGAAGGACCAGACTTACCCGGGCTCGGAGGGCACCAAGATCAAGGGCTGGCCCAGCTGGACGGTGCCGGTGATGCGCTGGGCCAAGGAGCAGGGCGGCGTGACCGGATACCCGCATTCGGATCTGTTCGTGGATCCCCCCGCATTCGCCCGGCGGTTCATCAAACGGCATGATGCAGACGGGGATGGCGCATTGAGCGAATCCGAAGCCGCTGCCGGGCTTTTGCCGATGCCCTTTGCCAAACTCGATCAGGATGGCGATCGGATCGTCCGTCTGCAGGAGCTGGCCAATCAGGCGGATCGCGCCGCCAACGAGCTGCCTAACTTGGTTTTGCCGGCCATGAACGGCGCCGGCGCGATGGAGATCTTCGTCAGCGTCGTCGAAGGCGTCTGCGACTTCACCAGCGCGATGGACACGGGCAGGATCGGCGAATGGAACACCTGGTATCACATTCTCAACTGCGGTTTTCCCCTGAAGCTCAGCGGTGAAACGGATTTTCCCTGCATGAGCAGCCGCCGCGTGGGCCAGGGGCGAACGTATGTGCGGCTGAATCTCGGAAAGACCGACGCGATCGATTTTGGCGACTGGAGCCGCGGCGTCGCACAGGGGCGATCCTATGTCTCCGACGGCTTTGCACATGCCCTTGAATTCTCGGTCGATGGCGTGGTCCCCGGTCCTGATCCGGTCGCGCTCGCGGCGCCCGGCGAGGTGGCGGTCCGCGCCCGCGTCGCCTTCGCCTCTGAACAACCCAGGGCGGTGGCCCACGGGATGATCGCGCCGGCCGAAGGAAGACGGCATTCGGGCGACACCCGCATCTTGCACGGTCCGCGAACGGACGAAACCGTGTCAGGAGGAACCCGGCTGGTGGAGATTGTCCGCAACGGCGAGGCGGTGATCAGCGTTGCCGTTCCGGCCGACGGCAAGATCCACGACCTGGAATTCAGCGTGCCTGTGGAGCGGAGCAGCTGGCTGGCATTGCGGCAGTTTCCCCAGCTGCACACGAACCCGGTGAACGTGCTGGTCGATGGACGACCAATCCGGGCGTCGCCAGCCAGCGCGCGCTGGTGTGCGGAATCGGTCGAACTGCTCTGGGAGAACCGGCATCGCCACATCGCGGAATCTGAGCGGCCGGCGGCGCGGGCCGCCTACGACAGGGCCCTCGCGGAGTATCGGAG
>DNDP01000488.1:0-139 GCA_003484235.1 Verrucomicrobiales bacterium | reverse complement strand
GGAGGCGGGAAGCGGAATCCCGCTGATCGATATCGGCCAACTGCGTCGATCCTGCAGAGATTGGCGGTTTTTCCTGAACCCGCAATCCGGCCGATGGTCTGGCACGCCACGCGATGCACTGTGCAGTTGTGTCGGGACG
>DNDP01000281.1 GCA_003484235.1 Verrucomicrobiales bacterium | reverse complement strand
CAGAAGGAAACGGAGATCGCAGAGTTGAAGGCGCGGCTCGATCGCTTGGAGCGACTGCTGAAGTAGGGCCAGCGCCTCATTGCTGGGAGGGACGGCGTGTCGCCGTCCCCAGAATTCAGGGACCGCAGCACGCGGTCCCTCCTGGGTTGGCTTCACCCAGCGTGGGTTCTTTTCACCTCGGTATCGGCCGCCAACGCCGCAATTGCCAGTGAACTACACGTCTGCTACATCCTTGGGTGCCACCAAGAAATCCCATGATCTTTCGTATTGCGGCGATCCTGTCGTTGCTTTGCCTGGCTCCCGCCGCCCGGGCACAAACCACCACCTTCAACTACCAGGGACGTCTCGTTGAGAACGGCGCGCCGTTCACCGGGAATGCGGAGTTTCAGTTCACGCTCTGGGATGGGCCTGCCGATGGAACTCAGATTGCCGCCCACGCCGAGCCAACCGTGGCGCTGGGAGTCACCAACGGGCTGTTCATGGCGGAACTGAATTTCGGGCCGGACGCGTTTCCCGGCGGTGCACGCTGGTTGCAGATCGCGGCGCGAACGTCCCTGGGCGCTTTCGTCACCCTGACGCCCCGTCAGCCGGTCACCTCTGCGCCCTACGCGATTACTGCCGGCAGTCTCAGCGGACCGCTGGCGGCCGGGCAGATTTCGGGCACCCTGTCGTCCGCACAGTTGGCCGGGGCCTACGACGCTCCGGTGACGTTCACCAACACCGGCAACGTCCTTGCCGGCAATGGCGCCGGGTTGACCGGTGTCAATGCCGCCACGCTGGGCGGTCTGGACGGCTCGAAGTTCTGGCAGTTGGGCGGCAATACAGGAACGACGGCGGACACGCATTTCATCGGCACCGGCGATGGCCAGCCCCTCGACTTCCGCGTCAACAACCAGCGGGCTATCCGGATTGCGCCGTCGACCGGCGTCGCTTTCGGCAATACTCCGAACCTTGTGCTGGGCTCGCATCACAACGTTGCCAGCAACCAGTTCTCGGGCAGCGTGATTCTGGGCGGCGGATACGCCCCCCTCCCCAACCGCGTCGGCGGTGACTATGCCACGGTGGTGGGAGGCGCGGGCAACGTCGCGATCGCCACCTACGCCACGGCGATGGGGGGTGACACCACCGCGCGGGGGTTTGCGGCGTTGTCGACCGGTTTCGAAACGGAGGCCAGCGGCATCACGTCCACGGCGATGGGATCCCGATCCGTTGCGAGCGGGCGCTCGAGTTTTGCGCTTGGGGAGGATGGCACTGCCAGCGGCGACTACTCTTTTGCACTTGGTCAGCGGGCCCGGGCGCTGCATGCCGGGGCATTCGTTTGGGCCGACGGCACGTTTGCCAATTTCGATTCGACTGCCAACAACCAGTTCGCCGTTCGCGCTGCCGGCGGAATCCGGCTGGCTGGAAACGTCCAGATCGGCATCGATCACGGCGACTACCGGCAGCTTCGGGTGGGTGGTGGCAACTCGTCCGGCTACCTTTACGGTTCCTTTCCCAGGTTCGCAGACGGTGTCCATCTCGGTTACAACTACTACGCCAATGCCGCGGGCGGGGACGTGGTGCCCATTTCCGGCGGTGCGACGTCGAGGATCACCGCCGGATACGGCTTTGTGACGCTCGCAGTGGGTGGGGTGGGCGCAGCGCCGACCACGGAGCGGCTGGTGGCCAGTTCATCGGGCGTCACAGTCTACGGCTCCTTCAACAACAGCAGCGACCGTGACCTCAAGCAGGGATTCAAAGCTGTGTCGCCGGATCAGATGCTGGAGAAGGTCGCGCGACTGCCCATTACCGAGTGGAGCTACCGGGCGGACCCGGACACGCGGCATATCGGACCCGTGGCGCAGGATTTCCATGAGCTGTTCGGCGTCGGCACCGACGACCGGCATATCGCGCCGCTCGATGAAGGCGGCGTCGCGCTGGCGGCGATCCAGGGCTTGAACCGGAAGCTGGAGGAGAAGGAGGCGCGAATCCGTGAACTGGAGGAGCGGCTTCAGGCGATCGAGACCCTTTTGCGGAAGTAACCCAGATCAAAGACCGACCATGACGTACCATATCAAACGACGCATCCACGTCACGATGCTCATCGGAGCGCTGCTGGCTTCCGCCGGACACGCCGGCGCTCAAACCACCGCGTTCACCTACCAGGGACATCTGACGGCGAATGGCGCCCCAGCGGCTGGCCTACATGACCTTGAACTACGCCTGTTCAATGCCGGGACCCTGGGCACGCAGCAGGGCAGCACCGTGGCACTCGAAGACGTGGGCGTGACCAACGGCCTGTTCACCGTGACGCTGGACTTCGGCGCGGGCGTATTCGACGGCTCCGCGCGGTGGCTCGAGATCGCCGTGCGACCGGGCGCGAGCATCGGCAGCTACACCAAACTTCTGCCGAGGCAGCCGGTTACCAGTGCGCCCTATGCGGTGCGCGCGGCGAGTGCGGCGGCGGCCACGGTCGCCGGCTCGGTCAACGCGGCCAACATCGCGGGAACGATTGGCCTGGCGCAGCTGCCGTCCAGCCTCTTAACGAACGGCGCGAGCGCCGTGAACCTCACCGGCACCTTCACTGGCAACGGCGCCGGCATTACAAACGTGTTTGTCGAAAACCTCTGGATGACGCAGGCGCCGGTCGTTGCCTGGGGTTTGAACGACGATGGCCAGACGACCGTTCCTGCGGGCTTGAGCAACGTGGTGGCCGTCGCTGCGGGCTACTATCACAGCCTGGCGCTCAAGAGCGACGGGACGGTCGTCAGTTGGCCCGACAGTATTCTTGGCGTGCCCACGACCGCTCCCGCCGGGTTAAGCAACGTGGTGGCTGTTTTTGCTGGAGAGCGCCACAACCTCGCGCTCAAAGGCGACGGCACGGTTGCGGCGTGGGGATGGGATGCGTTTGGTCAGACCGCCGTTCCATTGGGCTTGAGCAACATTGTCGCCGTTGCCGCGGGAGGCCGTCACAGTCTGGCGCTCAAGAGCAACGGGACCGTCGTCGCATGGGGATGGAACAGCGCGGGACAGACGACGATTCCGGTGGGTTTGAGCAATGTGGTGGCGATCGCCGCGGGAACCGAGCACAGTCTGGCCCTCAAGAACGACGGGACGGTTGTTGCGTGGGGGGACAATTTCTTCGGCCAGTCAACGGTCCCTGCGGGGTTGAGCAACGTGGTGGCGTTGGGTGGAGGGTATCACAGCCTTGCCCTCAGAAGCGACGGAACGGTCGTTGCGTGGGGATGGAACAACTATGGTCAGTCGACCGTTCCCGCGGGATTGAGCAACGTCGTGGCCATCGCCGGGGGAACAACCCACAGCTTGGCGCTCAAGAGCAACGGAACAGTCATCGCATGGGGACGAAATGACCACGGGCAAGCCACCATCCCCGGCGGTTTGAGCCGGGTGCTGGCCATTGCTGCGGGAGGAAATCACAGCCTGGCGCTTCGAGGCGAAACGGAGTCGGCCGCCGTTGCCATGCTTTCCGGTGCCGCCTTCCACGGGCCGGTCAGCGCCGCCAGTTTCACCGGCGGCGGCGGCGGACTGACCAACCTGGACGCCTCCCAGCTTTCGAGCGGCACGGTGTCGGATACCCGGTTGAGCGCCAACGTTGCGCTGCTCAGTGTACCCCAGACCTTCTCCGCTGCGAAAAGCTTCAATAACCATGTGTCCTTTGGTTCGGGGGCGAGCCTCCAGATGGGTTCGGGGGCGCGGATATTTCCGACCGCGGGATCGGCCACCGGGCCGGGGATCGCATTCGACCCTTCGTCCGGGTTGTTCAGGCCCGCCTCGGACAACGTGGCCGTGACCACCGGCGGCAGCGAGCGTTTGAGAGTGAATTCCAACGGCGTCGGCATCGGCGCGAACAATCCACTCGCGCCGTTGCACATCGTCAACAACGCCGTGACCCCGCAGGCCAGCGCGCTCGAGAACGACGAGATCATCGTCAGCGCCCACGATGCGGCAATCGGCCTTTACAGCCTCAACGACGGCACCTATGGGTCCGCGCTGGCCCTGAAGGAAATCAAGGGCGATGGCACCATCGCCGACACTTGGGCCTGGGTTCGCAAGACCAGCGGGAGCGCGTCCGAACTGCTGCTCACCTACGGCGCCAGCGACAATTACGCCGCCAATCCCGCCCAGATGACTTTGCGCACCAACGGCAACGTCGGCATCGGCAACAGCAACCCGACCAACCGCCTGATGGTCGTCAACGCGCGCTGCGACGGCAGCAGTTGGATCAACGCCTCGGATCGAAATCTCAAGCAGGACTTTGCACCAGTCGACGCACAGGCGGTGCTCGCAAAGGTGGCCGCCTTGCCCATCCACAGCTGGAGCTACCAGGCGCAGCCGGGCCAGCGTCACGTCGGTCCCGTGGCGCAGGATTTCCACTCCGCCTTCGGCCTCGGCGAGGACGACAAGTCCATCTCCACCGTGGACGCCGACGGTGTGGCGC
>DNDP01000419.1:421-5541 GCA_003484235.1 Verrucomicrobiales bacterium | reverse complement strand
ACGTCCGCGACCGTGGTGCGATCCGGATCGATCACCAGCGGCACCCGCAGAAAGATCGGCCCCCACAAGCCGCCGTGCCGGGCGGGATACCGGCCGGTGAGAAGGGCGTAGCGCGAAGGCGAGCAAACGGCGGAGGCGCTGTGCGCGTCGGTGAAGCGACGGCCCTGCGCCGCAAGCCGGTCGATGTTGGGCGTGCGAATGTGTGTCGCGCCCTGGCAGCCCACGTCGCCGTAGCCGACATCATCGGCGAAGATGACAACAATGTTGGGCTTCGTTGCGGACCCGGTTGCAGCGGCCGCCAGTGAGGTCGTCGCAAAGCTGGCGAGGATCAGGAATGCAGGAGCCAGCGCACGGAGGAGGGACTTGCGGTGCATGCGTTCATTTCAGTAACGCATCCGACGAATGCAATCCTATTGTCGAACGCGGCTCGCCGGACTTCAATCCTCGCGGAACTCCTGCTTGATCGGATGCTCCTTCAGGATCTCGTCCACCATGTAAAAGTTGGCGCGGCCCTTCGTCGCTTCACGGAGGCGCTTCACGTCCTCCGGTTTCACGGCGGAGGCGCGGTTGCCGAACGAGTTGCGCACGTAGGTCAGCACGCCGGCGATCTCCTCGTCGTTGAGCAATGGGGCAAAGCCCATCATCGGCGGCACGCCGGTCTTGGGATCGAACTTCTTGCCGTCCACCTCGATCGGACCCCAGAGCCCCTTGAGGACGATCTTGATCAACCGGTCGGTGTCGCCAAGTACCCAGTCGTTGCGGATGATCGCCGGATAGATGTTCGGCAAACCCTTGCCGTCCGGCTGATGGCAGGTGGCGCAATGCGCATCCCGGCCATAGACCTCCTTGCCGATCTCGAAGAGCTTCAACTCGTCCTTGGACAGATTGAGGATCGGCGCCTCCTCGACCTTTTCGGCGGCGGTAAAATCGAGCTTGCCGGCGAGGAACTGCCGGGCGCGGTCGTTTTCGCCCAGGCCGGCAAAGCCGTCCGCCGCCAGTTTGTCCGCGTCGTCCTTCAACGTGACCATCGCGGCCTTGAAGGCGTTGGCCATCCACTTGTCGATCGGCTGCCGCATTGCTTCGAGCGCGATCAGGGCGCCGTCCTGGTCGTCCAACCAGCTTGCGGCAACCAGCGCTTCCAGCCGCACGCGCGGATGCGGGTCGTTGGCGGCCTTCAGGAAGAGCGCCGTCGCGCCGTCGATCCGCCGGTGCGCGTAACGCAGCACCCGCACGGCGCCCGCGCGCAGTTGATGCGACCGGCCGTTCAGGCAGCGCTCGAGAAGTTTCTGATCCACCTGATTGTGGCCCCAGGTGACGTGCAGCGCCTCGAGCAGGTGCCGCTCGAAGTGCGGATCGTTCTGGTCAAGCCCGGCGGCCCAGTCACGTGCCGCGGCGAGCACTTCCGCCGTCGGACGGCCGCGCAGCTCACGCTGGGTGCGGTAGCGGGTGCGGTATTCGGGCAGCTTGAGGTTGTCGAGCAGTTCCGGGATGGCGGCTCCGGCGATCTTCGCGGGCTTCACCAGCGGCCGGGCCGGATACGTGACGCGGAAGATGCGGCCGTGCTGCGTGTCACGGTTCGGATCGCGCGCGCTGTGCTGCATGTGGCCGACGAGGGCATTCTCCCAGTCCACCACGTAGAGCGAGCCGTCGGGGGCGAACTCGAGATCGACCGGCCGGAAGTTCGGATCCGTCGAGCGCAGCAGGTCGTGCCGGAGCTCGCCGGTGAAGCCGCTGCCATCCTCGACGACGGTATGCTGCTTGGTGCCGAGAAAGCCGATGGTGTTGTTGATCAGGAAATCCCCCTGCACCTCGTCCGGGAAATGGCGCGAATACACGAACTCCGTGCCGGACGTTGGCCGCACGCGGTGGGTCGTGAACTGGGCCGGCTTCTCGATCTCGACGCCGTAGGGCATCTTCACCGACACGGGCAGGCCCCAGTAGTTGGCGCCGTCCGACGCATCGGAGACGAAGTTCTGCCCCCACTCGTCGAAGGCGACGCCCCAGGGGTTGTTGACGTCGATCTGCGCGAAGCGTTCGAGCCGGTGGCTGTGGGGATCGAAACGCCAGACGCCGCCGTCATTGCAGCGCTGCGGACCGTATGGGGTCTCGACCTGCGAGTGCAGGAAGCGTCCCTCGCTCATGAAGAAGGAACCGCTGCCGTCGGCCGTGTAGGCCGAGATCGCGTGATGCGTGTCGTGCGAATCGAAACCGCCGGCGATGATCGTGCGCGTGTCGGCCCGGCCATCGCCGTCGGTGTCCTGCAGGAAGATCAGGTTCGGCTCCTCGGAGACGTAGACGCCGTCGTGCGCGATCTCGAAGCCGATCGGCAGGTTGAGCCCCTCGGCAAAGGTGCTGATCTTGTCGGCCCGGCCGTCGTTGTCCGTGTCTTCGAGAATGAGAATCTTGTCGTTGGGCCGCTCGCCGCCGGGCAGGTAGTGCGGATAGCCGGGCAGCACCGACACCCAAAGCCGGCCGTGGTTGTCGAAGGACATCTGCACGGGGTTGGCCAGTTCGGGAAACTCCCGGCTCGAGGCGAACAGCTCGATCTTGTAGCCGGGCGCCATCTCAAAGCTGGCGAGGGTCTGCGGTCCGTCGAGGTAGACGATCTCCTTCTTGAAGTTGGTCTCGATCGGCGACAACGGGCGGGTCTGCGAATCGTCCACCGCGACGCTGGTCGCCTCGCCCTGGGCCACCTGCCAGATCTTCTGGTCGCGCAGGGCGGTCATCTGCCGGACCTTCTCGGTCTCCTCCGGATAGTTCACGTTGCCAAACGGCTTGTAGCGCCGGCCGTAGACGTGGACGCCGTTCAGCACCTGGTAGTCGTTGAACCACATCCACTGCTTCTCCTGCACGGCGGCGCGGAGCAGGTCGGTCCGGGGCGGCGGGTTCGTCGTGGGCTTGCCGAAGATGCCGTCCGCCAGCATCGGGGCAAATTTCCCGTAGCCGGCATCGGTCAGGTGGCAGCCATTTACCGTAAACGCCGTGGTCGTGGAGTCGAACCACGCCTTCGTCGGCGTGAAGACGTCGATGAACGGCACCTTGTGCGCAGCCGCGACGTCCCGGATCACCTCCGTGTAGATCCGGAGATTCTGGTTCTCCATCCGGCCGTCCGGCAGATCGCGGGAGGCGGAGAGGTTCTGAAAGGCGATCGGCGAGATCAACGCGAGCTTCGGCGTGGACTTGCCGTTGTACTTCTGCGCGAGGGTGTGCTTCACGAAGGCGGCCAGCTCACCGCGGAACTTCTCCACACCGGCCGGGCCGTCGAAGGATTCGTTGAACCCGAAAAACGCAAGGATCGTGTCGGCCTTCACCAGCGTCAGCCATTCGTCCGGTGACGCCTGGTGCCCCACCCCGTAATGCGTCGGGAATTCCGGGCGAAGCTTCTCGGCGCCGGGAAACGCCCACGGATCGGGCCGGCCCGCGCGCGGGCGGAACCCCGGCGTGTCGCCCTGGAAGCCCATGTTGCGGATGGTCAGGTTCGCATTCGGATAGCGGCGGTAGAGCTCGGTTTCGAAGTGTCCGTAGTACTGCATGCGCTCGGCGAGGCCGTTGCCCAGCAGCACGATGGTTTCACCGCGGGACGGCGGGGCGAGGGGGGCGGAGACGGCGGGCAGCAGGCCGGCCAGCAGGGCCAGCGGCAACAGGATCACGGGCATTCTCATGTTCATGTCAGGATGACGCCGCAGGGACCGCGCGGCGGGCGTTTTGGACGCAGTCACAGTCTGTCACCGGGCTCCCCTCATCTGGAATGGCCGCGATTGACAGCTGCATGACGATAATTGACTCGCAGTTGCTTGACGAACTCCGCACTTTTTCCCACGAACAAACCCGGCCGACAACCACGCAGATTGGAAGGCCGCCACCGACATGACTCAGGAACCGGAATATTTCTCCCGGCAGGTCACCGACGCCCGCCGGTGGTTCCTCTCCCTGCCCCGCCCGCGCGATCTCGGTGTGGTGGCGGTCAGCGTCGGCTGCGAACGCTGCCTGCCGGACTACGAGGTCCGGCGCAACGACTTCCGGTTCCAGGCGGTCGAGATGGTGGCCGAAGGCCGCGGCTCACTGACGATCCACGGCCGGACCTCCATCCTGCGGCCGGGTTCGGTGTTCACATACGGGCCAGGCGTAAAGCACCGGATCCGCAACGATGGCCGGCATCCCATGCTGAAGTACTTTCTCGATTTCGGCGGCAGTGATGCCGCACCCCTGATGAAGGAACAAGGGCTGGCCGACGGCGTCGCCGCCCAGGTCACCGAACTGCACGAGCTGGTGGAGCTGTTCGAGCTTCTGATCCGCAGCGCCGTCAGCAACACCCGCCAGAGCCCGCGCATCTGTTCGCTGCTCGTGGAGCTGCTGGTCTGCAAGATCGCCGAGCAGCAGATGCCCCCCGGCGGTGGCGACAGCCGGGCCCTCGCCACGTTTCAGCGCGCCAAGACCCACATCCAGGAGCATTTCCTCGAACTCCGGTCGATCAGCGACCTGGCCCGCGAGATCCACGTCAACGCCGCCTATCTCAGCCGCCTTTTCCAGCGGTTCCACCACCAAAGCCCCTACCAGTACCTGATGCGGCTCAAGATGAGCCGCGCCGCCTCGCTGCTGCTCATCCCCGGCAAACTGGTCAAGGAGGTCGCGGCCGAGATGCACTTTGCCGATCCCTTTCATTTTTCGCGCACGTTCAAGTCGGTCTACGGACTCTCGCCCGAGCACTTCACCCTGCGGCGGCAGGCCGATCCACCGGGCGCGAGGAACGACCGTTGAAACCGCCCCTTTTCCAACCCATGAAAATCACCCGCATCCTCGCTTACCGCGTCGAACTCCCGCTGCACGAGACCACCTACAAATGGTCCGGCGGCAAATCCGTCACCGTCTTCGACAGCACCATCGTCCGCGTCGAGACCGATGCCGGCATCACCGGTCACGGCGAGGTGTGTCCGCTCGGGCCGTTCTATCTGCCCGCGTATGCCGATGGCGTCCGCGCCGGGCTCAAGGAGTTGGGGCCGCATCTGCTCGGTGACGATCCGCGCGAACTGGCCAAGCTCAATCACAAGATGGACCGCACGCTCAAGGGCCATCCCTACGTGAAGAGCGGCATCGACATCGCCTGCTGGGACATCCTCGGC
>DNDP01000419.1:0-178 GCA_003484235.1 Verrucomicrobiales bacterium | reverse complement strand
CTGCTGGGACATCCTCGGCCAGAGCTGCGGGTTGCCCGTGTGCGAACTGCTCGGCGGCCGTTACGGCGAGGACTTTCATCTCTACCGCGCGATTTCCCAGGAATCACCGGAGGAAATGGCGGCCAAGGTCGCCGGTTACCGGGCGGAGGGCTACCGGCGCTTCCAGCTCAAGGTCGGC
>DNDP01000420.1:3967-4138 GCA_003484235.1 Verrucomicrobiales bacterium | reverse complement strand
CTTCGCGTGCGCTGGAGGAAGTTCCGATCGGCAACACCCAGGCAATGCGCCGAGACAAAGTTGCGTTCGACCGAGTGGGTCAGATGTTTGATTGCATCCTCCGGCGCCACCCACAGCACCCTGTCGATTTCGTTCCTGTCGGGAAACCCGTCCACGGTGCCCGGCAGACTC
>DNDP01000420.1:3599-3739 GCA_003484235.1 Verrucomicrobiales bacterium | reverse complement strand
GTCCACGGTGCCCGGCAGACTCACCATGTGCCACATCAGCACCACCTTGGGGCCGCCGGCCACAAGGTAGCTGTAACTGCCGGCGAAGGACTGCAGGGCAACGGGACAGCCCAGTTCCTCCTTCACCTCGCGCACGGCGG
>DNDP01000420.1:3069-3362 GCA_003484235.1 Verrucomicrobiales bacterium | reverse complement strand
GTCCTGCGGCAACTCATCCGGCTCCGGTTTGCCCTTCGGCAGCGCCCAGTCGTCGTGCTTGACGCGATGCACGATGGCGATCCGCACGCCGGCGGCGTTGTTTGACCACACGAGGCCGCCGGCAGCCATGCGGGCGGAACTTCCACGGAAAGGTTCTTTGCTCATGGGTTGAACGGGTTGATGTGACGCTTCCTGAGACAAACGGATTAACAACCGGGCGCCGGAACGTCGAGCACTCGTTTCCGTCCGCTCGGATGAAATTGGACTGGCCGCAAGGAGCATTCATTGTCCCA
>DNDP01000420.1:840-2809 GCA_003484235.1 Verrucomicrobiales bacterium | reverse complement strand
CGCACACCAACGAACAGGCGCCGTATGGACTGCGGTGGCAAGCGAAGCGCGACACCGCTTTCGTGCGCTTGGCAGCGTCCGCCCTAGCTCAACGCACTGGAGCCCTGTGAAAGCGCCGTCGCCGCTGCGCTCTGCCGGCGCACTCCATGATGCGACAGCAATTCGGAAGACCTCGCCAACGTGGTTGTCCGCCAACGTGCCCGCGTCAACAGGGACCGTCCGCCAAAGGCCCGTTGACAGCCCACCGTCGGCGCAGGGAGACTTCGCCGATGGACCAACCGATCTTTCCCCGCAGCCCGCGCGAGACCATGTGCGGCTGGATGCACCTGCCACGCTACATCGACAAGATCCGCCTGCACCTCGCCGGCCGGCTCCCGGCCGACTATCACAACAACCTCGGCAAGGGATTCGACGGCTGGTGGCTCGAAGCGGCCGGCCTCAGGCACGAGGAGTTCACGGCGGTGGTCCGCAGCTCCATCACCGACGGCGAGGTGGCCGACTGGGTGTTGAAGAATGTCCAGCGCACGGAGGCCGACAAGGCGACGCACCGGCAGCGGATGCTGAACTATCCCTCCGCCGACAATCCGCAGATGATCGAACGCCTGGCGCTCCGCAAGAAGGAGTCCGGCCTCGATCACCGCGACGACATCCAGACCTTTGTCGATTACATCGACGCCGACGAAGGACGCCGCCAGGGATGATGTGCCGGCCAAGCGCGGCTTGAAATTCGCGCCTGGTTGCCCTTAGCCTGCGGAACCTATGGAAATCGGAACCCAACTTGCCATCTTCCTCGAAAACCGTCCCGGGATGCTGGCCAAGGTCTGCGATGCGTTGAAGGAGGCAAAGATCAACATTTACGCCATCACCACGAGCGACACGGTGGACCACACGGTCATCCGCATGGTGGTGAGCGATCCCCGCAAGGCACTCCTGCTGTTCGAGGAACATGGCACGCTGGTCGTCGAAGACGAGGTGCTGATGGTCGAGGGCGACAACAAGCCCGGCACATTGGCGACGATTTCCCACCGGCTCGCCGATGGCGGGGTCAATGTGGAGTATCTCTATTCCGCCACCCATCCCCGCGTGAAGCGCGGCCTGGTCGTCATCCGCGTGGACAACGTCAAGAAGGCGCTCCGCGTTTTGAACACCTGACGCCAACCTCGCATGGCGTCACCCCTTCTCATCGAAATCAACACCCGCTGCCGGCTGCGCGAGAAGTCCCGACGACTGGGAAGGAAGGTGATCTTGGCCGGCGTGACCGCGGCCGAAATCCAGCGCTGGCGCAAAACCGGTTTCACCCATGTCTGGCTGATGGGCGTCTGGACCAACGGACCCCGCGCGCGGAAGCACTCGCTCGAATCACCCGGCCTGCGCGACGCCTACGACAGGGCACTGCCGGGCTGGACGGAGGAAGATGTCGCCGGCTCCCCATACGCCGTTGCCGGATATGAGGTCGCACCCGAACTGGGCGGGACCAAGGCCCTGCTTGCGTTTCGCAAGAAGCTGAATGGCGCCGGTCTCAAACTGATCCTGGATTTCGTGCCCAACCACGTCGGGCTGGATCATCCCTGGGTCACGGCGCATCCCGAGCGGTTCGTGCAGGCGGACACCATCGACGTCGAATCCTTCATCGGCGGCTCGGCGGAGTATCCGGTCCGCCTCTGCCACGGGCGGGACCCCTACTTCGAACCGTGGCTCGACACCGCGCAGCTCGATCTCCGGCGCGAGGACACGCGAAGCGCGGTGCTGGAGGACCTGCTGTCCGTCGCGGAACTGTGCGACGGCGTGCGTTGCGACATGGCGATGCTGCTTCTGAGTGAAATCTTCGCGGAGACCTGGCGCCATCATGCCGTCCGGGGAAAGGAGACCAAGGGTGAGTTCTGGCCCGTAGCGATCAGCACGGTGCGCCGCCGGTTTCCCGAGTTTCTCTTCATCGCCGAAGCCTATTGGAACCGCGAGGAGGAGCTGC
>DNDP01000420.1:0-649 GCA_003484235.1 Verrucomicrobiales bacterium | reverse complement strand
CGAACCGCGAGGAGGAGCTGCTGGGGCAAGGTTTCGATTTCGCCTATCAGAAAACGATCTCCGACGCGCTGCTCGATGCGCCCCATTCGGCCGCTGAAGTGGTCCGCCAGGGTGAAGGCTGGCTGGCCAAGGGCGTGCACTTCCTGGAGAACCACGACGAACGGCGAGTGGCGGCGCTGCTGGAGCCCGACCCGCATCGTGCAGCCGCCACCGCGCTGCTGACGCTGCCCGGCATGCGCCTGCTGTACGACGGCCAGCTGGAAGGGGAAACCATCCGCACGCCGGTTCACCTCGGCAGACGGCAGGAGGAACCGGTCAACGAGGCCGTGAAGTCCATCTACGATCGGCTGCTGCAGGTCCTGCCCCAGTCCGCCGTCGGTCGCGGCGAAGCACGGCTGATCCAGGCCGAGGCTGCCTGGGAGGAGAACATCACCCACGGCTCGTATCTTCTTGTCCTGTGGCAGGCGGCGCCAGACGACTTCGACCTCGCGGTGATCAATCTCGCCCCCCATCGCAGCCAGTGCTACGCGCGGCTAAAGGTTGCCAACCTCGCGACCCACGACTGGCAGATGGTGGACCGGCTGGGAGACGAACGCTGGGACCGCAACGGCGAGGAGCTCCAGTCGCGCGGCCTCTACCTCGACACGCC
>DNDP01000340.1:371-4586 GCA_003484235.1 Verrucomicrobiales bacterium | reverse complement strand
CCGAGGCGTTCGAGCGCGGCGCGGTCGGCAAGTTGATCGCCGGCGATCTGCTCCATGACGAACCGGTCGTAGGGTTTGTCGTCGTTGAAGGCGCGAATGACCCAGTCGCGGTAGCGCCACATGTTGGAGCGCTCGAAATCGTTGGCCATGCCGCCGGTGTCGGCGTAGCGGGTGACATCAAACCAATGCTGCGCCTGGCGTTCGCCGTAATGCGGACTGGCCAGCAGGCGGTCGATAAGATCGCTCCAGGCCTTGGCAGAATCCTTCTTCCAGGCCGCCTCGAACGCGGCGATTTCCTCCGGCTTCGGCGGGAGGCCGAGCAGATCGAATGTGGCGCGGCGGATCAACGTGCGCGGATCGGCCGGCGGCGCGGGCTGGTGGCCGGCCTTGGCGAGCTTGGCGTTTACAAAGGCATCGATGGGGGAAGGAGACAGAGGAATGGGGACAGAGGAATTCTTTGTCGGCTGTTTTGAATCCGATTCCTTTGTCCCCATTCCCTTGTTCACCCCCGGTTTCTTCACCGGCTGGAACGCCCACACTTCCTCCGGCTTGTAGCGTCGATACGTCCACTCATCCGCCAGGCCGCCGCTGGTCGGGATGATCACGCCATCCTCGGTGGTCGCGATCGACCACTCGGCCTCGCGATGCTTCTTCTGCTCGGCCTCGCTCGGCCATGGCGCGCCGGCATTGATCCACGCCTTGACGATCTCGATCTGCCCGGGCATGAGCCGGTCATTCTCCTTCGGCGGCATTTCGAGGTCGGAATTCTTCCACGTCACCGCGATGTAGAGGTCGCTCTCCTCGGCCTTGCCCGGCACGAGCACCTTTTGGGAATACTCGCCGCCCTTCAGCAGCCCCTCGCGCGTGAGCATGTTCAGGTCGCCCTTGATCTTGGCCGGGTCGTCGCCGTGGCAGGCGAAGCACTTGGCCTTGAGCAACGGCAGCACTTTCAGCGTGAAATGGCGCGAGGCCGCCTCGTCAGCGTGAAGGGGAATCGCCCCGGTCCAGAGCAAAGCTGTGGCGAGGAAGACAGTCAATTTGTTCATTGTGCCAGACATATCACAGGATCTCGGGTGCGGAACAGCCGGGTTTCAGACGCAAATGCCGCGTCGCGCCAAAGGTTAACACGCCAGTTTCATCAAACCTGCCACCGGCCATGGCCGCCCGCACCGGATTGCGCCATTTGCGCCCCCGCGAGTTGCATCCGCGCCTCCCGGTCGCTCATCAATGACGCGCGCTGCCGTGGGTCTTCCGGTATTCCCGGGGCGGACAGCCGCAAGCGGCCTTGAAGGCCTCGTTGAACCGGCTGAGGCTCTGGAAACCGGCCGCCAGGGCGATGTCGAGAATCGAGTCCCGGGTCGTGACCAGGAGCCGCTGGGCGTGAGTGATGCGGTGCTGCGTGATGAAGGTGGTGATTGTGGTGCCGAACGCCTGCCGGAAAAGATTCATGGCATAGTTCGGGTGCAGGTGGTTCGCCCGGGCAATCCGTTCGACCGTGAGCGGCTCGTGATAATGGCCGGCGATGTAGCAAGCCAGCCGGTCGGCACGTGAAAGGCTGGGGTCGGGATGACGGACGGACGGCGAGGCCGAAACATCCCGGGCCAGGCGCAATAGCCGGGCATAGACCTCCAGCCGGACCGCACGCTCCCCCGCCAGATCGCGATGCCGCAATTCCGATTCCCATTGCTTGATCCGCAATGGATCACAGGCATCCGGGGTGGCAGCGATCACCAATTCACCCTGGAGAATGCGATGGACGAAGGCCGTGGGCAGCCCGGCTCCCAGAAACTCCCCCAACGGCATTGTCACCACGAAGTAGGGGTTCCCGCCTTCAAAGTCCACGATCTGATGCGGAATGGCCGCCCAGAACACCGCCAGCCGGCCGGCATCCACGGTGATGCGATGTCCGCCCCGCAGATAGGTCAGCGTGCCGCCCATCAGGAAGTTCAATTCCACCTCGTTATGCTGGTCCGGACGCGGCATGCGCGAGGGCGTCCACAATTCGCAGGTGAATCCGTACGGACTGAACTCGGGCCGGGAACTGTCGAAACGTCGTCCCATTCTTAGAATATCGTGAGTTCTGGCATGAAATGAGGAGGAATGCCAGTTCAACAAATGGTGTAGTCGGGTCATGGCTGCCATGACACATTGCACTTCCGTGATCCGCTTCATGGCGGCGGTGGTTCTCTGCACCGGGTTCGCGCACGCCCAGAACGAAGGCAAACCGGTCTTTGCCCCGCCCGGTGCGCTCGCCGGTGAACGGCCGCGGGTCATTGTCTCCACCGACATCGGGGGCACCGATCCGGACGATTTTCAGTCGCTGGTGCACCTGTTGGTCTACGCGGACGTGCTCGATATTGAGGGGTTGGTTTCGTCACCGTTTGGCCCGGGTCGAAAGGAGCACATTCTGGATGTCATCGACTGCTATGCGCGGGACCATGCGAACCTGAAAACACATTCCGATCGCTACCCGACTCCGGACGCCTTGCGCGTGATCACCAAGCAGGGTGAAACGGAGGTGGCCCCTTACGCCGGCGTGCGGCGCAGCACGGATGGATCGGAGTGGATCGTGAAGTGCGCGCGACGCGACGACCCGCGTCCGCTGCACGTGCTGGTCTGGGGCGGCCTCGAAGACCTCGCCCAGGCGCTGCACGACGCGCCGGACATCCTTCCCAGGCTGCGTGTGTATTGGATCGGTGGCCCGAACAAGAAATGGACGCCGGACGCGTATCAGCACCTCGCCGAGCATCATCCGACGCTCTGGATTATCGAGGCGAACTCGACCTATCGCGGGTGGTTTGTCGGCGGCAATCAGCAGGGAGAATGGGGCAACAAGGACTTCGTCGCGTGGCAGGTGAAAGGGCACGGCGCGCTGGGGGATTTCTTTGTCAGCAAGAAGGACGATCTCAAAATGGGCGACACGCCGTCGGTGGCCCGGCTGCTCAAAGGCACGCCGGACGATCCGTCCAGGCCGGGCTGGGGCGGACAGTTCGTGCGCGCCTGGGAGCGGCCCTATTCGCGCTTCGACCGGCTAACGACGAAAGACGATCACATGGAATCCTTCGGCATCCTCGAACTGGCGCTTCCCATCGGCAATGACGCACCGGAAAGGCCAGAGGCGCAGCTGCTCGTGGAGAACCAGTCGCTCATCGGCCAGGTGGCAGCAGACCGCACGATGCGGTTTCGCTTCTGCCCGAAAGAGGCGAAGACGTTCACCTTCACGATCCGTGGCAATGTCGCTTCGCTTGATGGCAAGACGGGCGGCGTCACGGCG
Organism: Verrucomicrobiales bacterium; assembly: GCA_003484235.1. Lineage (GTDB taxonomy): Bacteria > Verrucomicrobiota > Verrucomicrobiia > Limisphaerales > RI-55 > RI-55. Next base: position 1,312 of record DNDP01000340.1, on the reverse strand, counting down.
GTCGCTTCTTCTCCCGAACTGACCAAGCGTCCCTCCACCAGGTTTTCCAACTGGTGGACCGATGATCCGGCGCCGCAATTTTCTGAAGGTCCGCATCACGGGGCGAAAACCGTCAGCCGGTGGCGCGAGGAGTTTCTGAAGGACTTCGCCGCGCGCATGGACCGGTGCCTTGCGCCGTCGAAGGAATGAATCAAGCCCACCCATGAGAACGAATCTTGAACGGATACAACGTCACCAACTGATCTGTCTGCTGCTTCTGATCATCGCGCAGAATGCCGCCGCGGCAGTTCGCTGGGGCAATGACGTGCTGCGGCAGAAGCCAGAGTGGTATGCCTCCGAAGAGGCGCGCGCCGCCGCCGATCAGGTGCTTCGTTACCAGTCCGAGGAGGGTGCCTGGCCGAAGAACACCGACGTGCTGGCGCCCGCGACCGATGCCGCTCTGGCCGAGATCGAAAAGGGCGGCAAGGCGAACACCATTGACAATGGCGCCACCACGCTGCCGATCCGTCTTCTCGCGCAGGTTGCCAATGCAACCGGCGAGCAGAAATATCTGGAAGCGGTTCTTCGCGGTGTGGATTACCTGCTCGTCGCCCAGTATCCGAACGGTGGGTTCCCGCAGTTCTTTCCGCTGCGACCGCGCGGCTACTACTCCCACATCACCTACAACGACGGCGCAATGATCGGGGCGCTCCAGCTTCTCCGCGATGTCGCCGGCGCCCGTTTACCGTTCGGCTTCGTGGACAACGGAAGACGCGAACGCGCGGCGGACGCCGTTGCCCGCGGCATCGATTGCATCCTGAAAACGCAGGTGAAGCAGGACGGGAGACTGACCGTGTGGTGCGCGCAGCACGATGAGAAGACGTTGGAGCCGGCGTGGGCACGCTCCTATGAACCACCTTCACTTTCTGGCAGTGAAAGTGTCGGCATCGTGCGCTTCCTCA
>DNDP01000340.1:0-155 GCA_003484235.1 Verrucomicrobiales bacterium | reverse complement strand
GCTTCCTCATGTCCATCGAGAAGCCGTCGCCCGAAGTGATCGCGGCCGTCGAAGGCGCCGTGGCGTGGTTTCGCAAGGTGCCAATCCAAGGGCAGCGGCTTGAGCAGATCCCGGTTGAAGGCGGACGCCGGGAACGGACTCAGGGTTGCTGGCCG
>DNDP01000236.1:624-6314 GCA_003484235.1 Verrucomicrobiales bacterium | reverse complement strand
CAGGAGCTGGCGCAGTTGAATGAAATGTCGGGTCCGGTCTTCAAGGTGACCAACGACCCGCGGATCACCCGAGTCGGCCGGTTCATTCGGAAATGGAGCATCGATGAACTGCCACAGCTGATCAACGTGCTCAGGGGTGACATGAGCCTGGTGGGACCGCGGCCCTTGCCGGTGGACGAGGTCGATCGGTTTGATGACCGCGCGCATCGGCGCCGGTTGAGCGTCAAGCCGGGCCTGACGTGCCTGTGGCAGGGCAGCGGTAGGAACAACGTGAAGGATTTCCGGGAGTGGGTTCGTTTGGATCTTGAGTACATAGACAATTGGACGATCTGGCTGGACCTCAAGATCCTCGCGCGAACCATTCCGGTCGTTTTGACGGGTGCGGGTGCACGCTAGTCAGGGGATAGGCTCCAACATTTTTTCAAGCTTTATGGCGGCAACCAAATCACGCGGCCGGATGGCTAAAAACAGAGGAACCAAACTGGAGCCTGTTTCCGTCGTTACCGGTGGCGCCGGCTTTCTGGGTTCACATCTGGTCGATCGCCTGCTTGCCGAAGGGCACCGCGTGGTCGCCATCGACAACCTCGTCACCGGCTCGGTGGAAAACATCGACCACCTGGCGGGGTGCCGGAACTTCAGGTTCATCCAGCAGGATGTCACCGAGTTCCTGTTTCTTCATGGTCGCGTTGATTACGTCTGGCACTTCGCCTCGCCGGCCAGTCCGATTGACTACCTCGAGCTGCCGATTCAGACCTTGAAGGTCGGTTCGCTCGGCACCCACAAGGCGCTTGGGCTGGCCAAGCACAAGGGAGCACGTTTTCTTCTGGCCTCCACGTCGGAGGTTTACGGAGACCCGCTTGTCCACCCGCAGACCGAGGAATACTGGGGGAACGTGAATCCGGTGGGCCCGCGTGGCTGCTACGATGAGTCGAAGCGCTTTGCCGAGGCCCTGACCATGTCCTACCAGCGTGAACACCGCATGGAGACCAGGATCGTGCGGATCTTCAACACCTATGGTCCACGCATGCGGATGAGGGACGGCCGGGTGGTGCCCGCCTTCGTAAGCCAGGCACTGGCGGGCAAACCGGTCACCGTCTTTGGCGACGGCAGCCAGACGAGGAGCTTCTGCTACTGCTCGGATCTCATCGACGGGATCTACCGGTTGATGATGAGCGACGAGCCCCTGCCGGTGAACATCGGCAATCCACAGGAGTTGACCATGGTTGAATTCGCCCGCGCGATCATCGCCGCCACGCGGTCCAAATCGAAGCTTGTCTTCAGACCGCTTCCGCAGGACGATCCTAAGCAAAGGCGTCCGGACATTTCGCGCGCAAAACGCCTGCTGAAATGGTCGCCGGCCGTAAGCTTGGAAGACGGGTTGTCGCGCACGATCGAGTATTTCCGGAGCAAAGTTTTTCAAGCTTCCGTCTGAACGTGTAAGTGATTGCCGGAATCGTTGTCAGCGAGGATTTTTCGTTTGACCCACCCGGTGATTTCCAGTAACCAGCACGCACTTCCTGCAAGTGCGCACGCCGATTGTCGCCGGTGCGATGGCGTGTACCCCTGACGGGGTGGAAAGACCGTAGAAAGTATGAGCAACAAATCATTCCTGGCCGTCGATTTTGGTGCAAGCACGCTCAAGATCGCGGAGTTCGACATCACACCGGACGGCGCCCTCGCAGTACGCAACTACGGCGTCGAATCGTTGGGCCTTGCGGGGTCCCAGGACGCGGCCCGCGAAGGCGTCGTCATCAAGGCGCTGCAGAAGCTGATTTCCGAGCGGGGATTCGGCGCGAAAAACATCAACGTCTGCGCCCCGGGCTTTCACGTCTTCTCAAAGTTCGTCAAGCTGCCTCCCGTTGACGCCTCGAAGGTCACTCAGATCATCCAGTACGAGGCGCAGCAGAACGTGCCCTTCCCGTTGGAGGAAGTGGTTTGGGACTACCAGATTCTGGGGACCACGGCCACCGGCGAGCTCGAGGTGCTGCTCGTCGCCGTCAAGTCGGACATCGTCGAGGGTCTGTTCCGTTCCGGTGACGCGGCGGGATTGAAACTCCAGCTGGTGGATGTGTCCCCGGCCGCACTGTGCAATTCCTTCCGCTTCAATTACGGCGATGTGGAAGGCTGCTCGATGCTCCTGGACATCGGCGCCAAGACCAGCAACCTGCTGTTCTTCGAGGGCAACAAGGTCTACGCGCGCAGCATCAACATCGGTGCGAATTCCATCACCCAGGAGTTCGGTGCCGAAGCCAAGCTTCCCTTTGCCCGCGCCGAGGAGATCAAGATGGCCGAGGGGTTCGTCGGCCTGGGCGGCGCCTACGAGGAGCCGGAGAACCCCCATCAGGCGGCGATCTCCAAGATCTCCCGTCAGGTGATGACCCGCCTGCACATTCAGGTCAACCAGACACTCCAATTCTACCGGCAGCAGCAGGGTGGCGCAGCGCCGGTGCGCCTCTACCTGTCGGGTGGCGGCTCGATCATGCCGTACACCGCGCAGTTCTTCGCCGAGAAGCTGAATGTCCCGGTCGAATACTTCAATCCGTTCCGCAACATCCAGATCGATCCTGGCATCAACCTTGAGGAACTGGCGAAGATCGCCCACATCTATGGCGAGGTGGTCGGTCTGGCCCTGCGCAATCTCGCCCAGTGCCCGGTCGAGCTCAACCTGATGCCCAAGAGCCTGCTGCAGCGGCAGCAGATCAACCAGAAGAAGCCGTATCTGATCGCCGCCGTGTTCAGCTTCGTGCTGGTGGTGCTCGCCTTTGGGTTCCTCTACTCCAGCCTGGCCTCGGTCAAGGAGGCGGCCGTTCGTGACATGGAAGCCAAGGCAATGCCCATGGCCCAGCGGGACGGCGAGTTGAAACGCCTGATGGACGAGCGCGAAAAACGGAGCCAGGAAATCGGCCAGCTGAGTTCCTGGATGCGGGAGCGATTCGCGTGGATCGAATTTTACAACGAATTGCGTGAGGTGCTGATCCTGACCGAGTCCAAGTATTCGCGTGAGCTCAATGTGCCGGTGGGCGTCTGGGTGGACAAGGTTGTGACCGTCCATCCGGCCATGAATCGCCGGACGCCCCTGTCCGAAGAGGTCGTGGACGAAGGGCCGGTCTTTGACGAAGTCTTCATGCAGCGTTACGGGCTGGATCCTTCGACGATGGGCGGGCCCAAGAAGCCCACCAAGAAAAGCGCCGCCGACTTCTTCCTCGAGGATACCGGCGACACGAACAACATCTCGACGGTCGCCACCGTCATCCGTGCGGTGGACGTCACGGTGCAGTCGGGTGATCCCGCCGCCAATGACAAGATTGCGTTCGGCCTGCTCGAGCTCGTCAAGGCGAGTGGCATGGTGAATCCGGAGGGCACGGAACTGGCCGGGGCGGTGGACGTGGATGAAGACAGCGGCACCATCAGCTTTCCGCTCAACATCAAACTGAAGAACCCGCTTTCCCTCTAAGCCCTATGGACTGGATCAAGAAGAACACGGCATTCGTGGCAAGCTGTGCCGTCGCCCTCGTGGCGATCGCCGCCTCGGCCTATTACCTATTCGTGCAGATGGGCAAGTACGAGGAAGTGGGCACCCGTCTTGACGGTGTGGTGGGGCGCGTCAATGGCTTCGTGCAGAAACGGCCGCATCCCGGCCATGGCGACGTGGACAACATCGCGGTGGTCAGGCAGGACATCGCGCGGCTCGATGATTTCAAGAGCGAGCTCACCAAGACCTTCAAGTCCACCCCGCTGGGAGAGGAGACCGAACAGGCGTTCAAGAGCGAGTTGGCGGCGATCATGGCCTACATTGAGAAGGAGGGCGGTCGAACCGGTCTGACAGTTCCGACCAATTTCAATCTTTCGTTCACCGCCCAGAAGGTCGGCTTCCGCTTTGCCAGCAACAGCCTCGGACCGCTCACCATGCAGCTCGCCGACCTGCGGGAGATCACCCGCATTCTGGTCGACGCGCGGGTGAACTCCATTGAGGCCTATCGGCGGGTTGCGGTTTCCAGCGACGACTCAGGCGAATGGGCGGTGCCAAACGAATACATCACCAACCTCAAAATCGCGACCAACGACTTTACCGGCGCCATCATTCACCCCTACGAGGTGGTCTTCCGCTGTTTCAGCGGCGAGCTCGGCAATGTGCTCGAAGGGATCTCCCACTCCCCATATTCACTCATCCTGAAAACGATCGGCGTTGAGCCGGCGGAGGTCCGCGGCTTGAAACCGGCCATACGTTCGTCGCGTTCGCTTTATGAGGGAATGCCCGGTTTCGGCGGCGTACCGTCCATGTACGGAACCGACCCCAGCGGCGGCCCCGGTGCCCGTTACGGCGGTCGCGACGACGGCGGCATGTCTGCCCGGTATGGAGGTGGAGCTGGCGGTGCCCGTGGAGATACCGGTATGACCTCCCGCTACGGGGGCGGTGCCGGCGCTTCACGTACCAGGACACCGGTGCCGGCCGTCACCACCACCGTGCCCCTGATGCCCACCCGCGAGGCGCCACGGCCCACCGGGCCTGAGACGCTCCTCAAGGATGAGCCGCTCCGGGTCACGCTCGGCTTCGCCGTGGTGCGCATGCCGGAAACCTCCGCTCCGCAATCTTCCACCAACTGACATCTTCATGGAGTTCCTAAAGAATCATTACGAGAAGGTCATTCTCGGCGTCGTCCTGCTTGCCCTTGCGGGCGTGGCCGCCTGGTTGCCGATGAAGATCCAGGCCGACAAGGACGAGGTGGAGGGCCAGATCACCATCCGTGAATCGCAGCCGCCGAAGGTGGAGCCGACCGATCTCGAGATCGCCAAGGAGATTCAGCAGAAGGCCGTCACCCCGCCGACGGCCAACTTCGCCGGCAAGCACAACCTCTTCAACCCGGTGCTTTGGATCAGGACTCCGGATGGCAACCTCGAGAAGATCGACAGCACCGACGGGTTCGGTCCGACGCGGGTGGAGATCGAGTCCGTTGTGCCGCTGAACTTCATCGTGGAATACGAGAAGGCAACGGGCACAGGTTACAACTTCCAGGTGACGCGTGAAGACGCGGAGCGTGCCGTTGACCGCCGCCGTCGCGTCTACTACGCGTCACAGCGATCGACCCGCAACGACGTGTTCACCCTCGCCGAGGTGCGCGGTCCCGAGGAGGATCCGCTCGCGTTTGAACTCGTCTTGAATGACAGCGGAGAGCGCATCGTGGTGTCGCGTTCGAAGCCCTATCACGTGACCAATGGATACGCCGCGGATCTGTCGTATCCGCTCGAAAAAAAGACCTGGAAAGACGTGCGTTTGAAGCAGCCTCTGATCTTCGCCGGTGATACCAACATTGTGGTGGACATCAATCCGAGCGAGGTGCTATTACGAGCCGTCTCTAACGAAAAAACCACAACCATACCGTATAACGCTGTACCTTGACGCATAGGAAACTTATGTTTTCGGTTCTCCCCCCCAAAAAACACATGACCAAAGTAGTTCTTTATGCCGTCTGTTCAGCGGTGCTGATCTCTGGAGGATTGACCGCATCGGCACAGAACACCGGCACCACTGTCGCGGTCGATGAGGCGGTGCGGCGCGAGGCGGACCGGCTTCAATTGAGGCAGAAGCTGGCCGATGGAAAAGTGGCGGAGCAGAAGGGCGATCTCCTCGAAGCGGCGCGTCTCTATCAGGAAAGTTTTTCCCTGGCGAACCGGATCGGGCAGGGCATCGA
>DNDP01000236.1:0-431 GCA_003484235.1 Verrucomicrobiales bacterium | reverse complement strand
ACCGGATCGGGCAGGGCATCGATGTCGAGCGCGCCGAGGCGGTGGCCGGGCTTGTGAAGGTCCGGATGCGGATTGCCAATGAGGCGCGGAAAGCGAACGACTACCTGCAGGCGGATGACCAGCTCGTGTCCGCCATGAAGGCGGATCCCAAGAATCCCGAACTGATCGCGCTCAAGAAGATCAACGACCGCGACCTTCTGCAGAACCAGGGCCGTCAGCCCGACAAGCAGACGCTTCGCGAGGCGGAGCAGACGGCGAGGGAACGTGTTGCCACCTCCGTCAAGGTGCAGAACGCCAAGGTGAAACTCGGAATGGGCCAGCTCGACGAGGCGGAAGCAATTCTGCGCGAGGCTGCACTCGAGGATCCGACCAACAGCGAGATTTTCTACTACCTCGACCGCACCCAGCAGGACCGCTATCACGTCGGTGCC
>DNDP01000072.1:577-8258 GCA_003484235.1 Verrucomicrobiales bacterium | reverse complement strand
CGCTGGCGTCGAAGGCGACCGGGTTCCCGATCGCCAAGATAGCCGCGAAGCTGGCCGTGGGTTACCTGCTCGATGAGATCCGCAATGACATCACCCGCGAGACGCCCGCCAGCTTCGAGCCGACGATCGACTACGTGGTGGTGAAGATCCCGCGGTTCGCCTTCGAGAAGTTTCCACAGGCCGACCCCACACTGAACACGCAGATGAAATCAGTCGGCGAGGCGATGTCGATCGGGCGGACGTTCAAGGAGAGCCTGCAGAAGTGCCTCCGTTCGATGGAGATTGGTCGCAGCGGCCTGGGTGGCGACGGCAAGCCCTGGCGGGTCGGCACCGAGCTGTATGGCGACCGTGACGTGCTTCCCCGGGACGTCATCACCCGCAAGCTTTCCGTGCCCAATGCCGAGCGCATCTTCTACCTGCGCCACGCCCTGCGCGCCGGACTCACGGTCGAGGAGATCTACGCGCTGACGAAGATCGACCGCTGGTTCCTCACCCAGATCAAGGAGATCGTGGATTTCGAGGAGGAACTGGCTGCCGCTGGGAGCTAGCCGCCCGCCAATTGCCGGTCAGGCGGCCCGCTCCACTCCAACACTGGCGTGCAGCTCATCCAACTGCCGCCGCTGGAGATCCCATACCCGGGTGAGAATCTGCCGCACCCGTTCCTGTTGGGCGGGTGTCTGCGCAAGTTCACCGACAATCCGGCTGGCCACCTGCGAATGCTTCACGTCCGCGACGGTATGGACGGCAAAGAACCGGACCGCCTGCTCGTCCAGGTCGTGGTGCCGCTTAAACGCCTGGGCGATCATCTGGAAAAACTGGGGCAGCGGCCGTTCGATGGCCAGGCCCACGAGCGCCAGCCCTTCGAGGAACGAACCCTCGCGCGCCAGCTTCCATGCGAAGTCAAAAAACTCCCGGCCGGCTACGGTCGCCGACACCGCAGAAATCGACACCCCCTTCACACCCAGGGCGTGGAGAAATCCGCGAAAGAGCGTGGGATGCGACTCCGCCTCCACCCCGCTGCCCGTCTCCTCGAAGATGGTTTCCGCCAGAAAGGTCAGCATGCGTTCGGATTCGCACTTGGCCGCCACCTGCACGTAGAGCCGCGCAAAGTCCCGCACGACCGGATAGACATCGACGGCCCACCGTTGGACGTCGGCGATTTCGAGACGACCGCGAAAACAATCGCGCCAAAACGGATGGACCCGCTGGAAAAGCGGATGCGCCCGCTGCAGTTCGCGGAGTTCGCGTCGAAAGGAAAGGTCGGCGCTCATGTCGGCTCAGACGCTACCGAAGATGAGCGAGGAATGGCATCCCCAAAAACCCAGCGCATTCGACATCACATGGCGAAGCCGGGCGGGGCGCGCAGCCCCCGTCACGACGTCGATCGCGCACTCGGGATCCACCTCCCGGCAGTTGGCCGTCGGTGGGACGATCTGACGGCGCAGTGCCTCCACGCAGATCACCGCCTCCAAGGCGGGGGTCGCACCAAGGCAGTGTCCGGTGACGGGCTTGGTCGAGGAACAGGGCAGGATCGCGCCGCGTTCAGCGAACACTCTCCGAATGGCCCGGGCTTCCGCCGGGTCATTCAAACGGGTGGCGGTTCCGTGCGTGTTGATGTGGTCGACGTCCGCCGGGTTCAATGAACCCGCCGCCATCGCCCGTTCCATGGCATCCACCATGCCGGCGCCGCTTTCGCTGACTCCGGCGCGCCCCGCGCAATCGACACATGTCCCCCATCCCGCCAGGCGGGCCAGCGGCTGGGCACCACGGCTGCGCGCGTGTGAGGCCGATTCGAGGACGAGAAACGCACTCCCCTCGCCCGGAACCAGACCGCTCCGGTGGCGATCAAATGGCCGGCAAGTTTCGGCCGCAGCGTCAGCCAGGCCCAATACGCCGGCGGAACCCAGTTGGGCAATCGCCGCCGGGTAAAGCGGAGCGTCGGATCCACCGGCCAGCATCACGTCGGCCTTGCCCAGCAATATCTGCTCGGCGGCCTGCGCGATCGCGAATCCAGCCGAAGCGCAGGTCGCCGAAACGGTCGATGATGGTCCCCGCACACCCAGCAACTGGGCCAGGGCCCCGCTGATCACCGCAAATGTGGCGTCGGCCGCCAGCGATGGCGGATATCGGGAAGCGACCACCCGCGAGAATGCCTCCGCCGTCTTGCCCAGGGGACCGCGCGAAGATCCGGCCAACACCCCCAGCTGGATGGGACAACGATCTTCCGAGTAGCCCGCCTGCCGCAGCGCAAGTGCTGCCGCAATCCATGCCAGAATGACGCTACGGTCACGTCTTCGCACTGGCCTGACATCCACTGGCGCGTTCTCAATTCCAGCGACACGGCAAACGGCCTGGCGAACGGGGCGCCCACCGATCTCGAAATCCTCCCACTGCGCTGTTCCCGCACCCCGCACCGCCGCCGCCCAAAGCTGATCGACGGAATGTCCGGCCGCGGAACTGCAGCCCATTCCCGTGATCACAATCGGGCATTCGCGAAGCAGCGTTGCCAGTGGAGCGGCGGTCATGTCGGATCGAAAGGGGCGGAGCTTGGCGAATCGTCCCGGAAGCGTAAAAACAATTCCTTGCGGCACTGTTCGGGGTGTTTTCTGAAGATGGGCAGCACCTGCTCCATCAGATGCATTGCCGCCTCCCGTTCGCGACCCTTCGTGAGCAGCTCGTGCGGCACCGGCTCGCCAATGTCCAGACGGAACCGCCAGCGACCCAGATACAGCAGGTTGGCGGTGACCAGCAGGGCGTGATGCCGGACAGCGAGCCGGATGGCGGCCGTGGGCATCTCGAACCGGGTGCCCCGCGGGAGCACCAAATCCACACGTCGCATCGCGGGCTGGTCCAGGGCGAGCATCAGGGGGTTGCCTGCCTTCAATGAGCGGATGGCCGGTCCCAATTGCCTGTCATAGAAAACCGTCGGCACTTCCGGGAAAAGCGCCAGCCTGTCCTTTGCGCGGGCGAGTTTCGAACGGATCGTCGGGGCGCCCCCCACATGAAACGAGGCCGGCAAGCCCGCTGCCCGGATCCAGCTCCGCAACTGCTCGTAGGGCCCAAAATGAAAGAATCCAATCACCACCGGACGACCCTGCGCCTTCGCCCGCAGAAGCGGCTCGATTCCGGATATCTGGCAGCGGTCCAGCCAGCGGGCTTCATGCAGCCGGTCGGGGATCGCCTGGACAATCCGGCTCTCGTAGGTGTCGAGCCGGTACAGGTGGCGATGCCTGAGCAGCTCTTCCGACTCGAAACAGGCGGGGAGTCTTCGCGGAGACGGCACGCCCTTGATCAGACCATGAATGCCGGCCCGGACCATTGCGAAGCTGCGGACCGCTCCACAAAAGGCATTCACCGGCAGGACGCGGTCCAATCCGCGAAGCATCGGGAGAAACAGCCTGGCGCGCACCTGGCTCATGAAGGCACGGGATCCGGCTTCGCAGACTGGGATCGGAATTCTTGCATCCGGCGTTCAGCAGAACAGGGAGCCATGAGGCGGCGCCAGAGTTTTCTTGCACCAGTTCCCGGTGAATCCCGGACCGGGAGCGATGGCGTCGAATTTTCTTCCGGGACGTCAATCCCCTGCTCCAACCTCCGCGCGTGCATCTGGCTCATCTGCGACTCCGCGACTTCCGCAACTATGCGCGGCTGGATGCCGATTTCTCGCCCGGATTCCACCTGCTGCTCGGCGACAACGCCCAGGGCAAGACGAACATCCTCGAGGCGATCTACCTGATCGCCACGCTCCGCTCTTTCCGCGGGGTCGGCGGCGCCCAGATGATCCGTCACGGTCAGAAGGGATACTTCGCCGGCGGCAGCATCGTCGGCCAGGGCACGACCGAGGCGAAGCTCTACTGGTCGCCACGGGAGAAGAAGCTCACCCTGAACGGCGAACCGGTGCGCCGCCTGACGGACTATTGGGGCACCCTGCGGGCCGTCGTGTTCTGCACCGAGGATCTCCTGCTCGTGAAGGGCGCCGCGCGCGTCCGCCGGCGGTTCCTCGATCTGCTGCTGGCCCAGACCAAGCCGGGCTACCTGCCCATCCTGCAGCGCTACATGCAGGCGGTGCGCTCGCGCAACGCCCTCCTCAAGCAGCGCGCCATCGACGAGGCGCTGCTGGAAAGCTTCACCCACGAAATGGTCGGGACGGGCAACCAGCTGATGACGCTCCGCCGCGAGCTGCTGCCCCGCATCTCGCCCCTGGCTCGACTGGCCTATCGGCGCATCAGCAATGACGCCGAGGAACTCAAGGTGGAATATCTTCCCGCCGTGAAGCAGGACTTCGCGACGGAGCTCAACCGCGCCCGCACCCGGGAACGATCCTATCGCTCCACACTGATCGGTCCGCACCGCGACGATCTTCAGCTCCTGGTGAACGACAAGCCGGCGATCCAGTTCGCGAGCGAGGGGCAGAAGCGCAGCGTGGCGATCGCCCTGAAGATGGCCCAGGCGGAGTACCTGACGGGCATCCACGGCGCGCCGCCAGTCCTCCTGATCGACGACGTGATGGGCGAGCTCGATCTCAAGCGGCGCAGCGGGTTGCTGCCGCTGCTGGAACGGACCCAGCACGCCCAGGGGCAGGTCTTCATGACCTGTACCGAACGCAACTGGCCCCGTGAACTGGAACGGCGGGTTGCTACCTGGCAGGTCCAGGGCGGCATGCTGCTCCCGGCGGGCTGAGGAGGCGCTCAGTTTTGTCCCAACTGCGGCTCGATCGGTCGATCGAGAAAGATAAGCTGCTGATGGCCTTCGGGACCGACCAACGCCAGCGGCCGGTCGGGAAAATAGCTGAACAGCTCCTCGTCCGAGATGAGCTCGATGACCGGCGGCGTGGTCCCGTGCACGACCGCCCCGGAAGTCTCGGCCACGCTCCGCCCCGGGTCGTTCCAGCGCTGCGCCAGCGTCCATCCCAGCGCCACGGCCACGACTGCGGGAAACGCCACGAGGCACTGCCGGAACGCGGCACGCCGGCGCCGGCGGCCGCGCAGTGCGGCCAGCGACCGTTCCAACACCGCCTCACCGTTTCCGGGCGGTGCGCCTTCCTTGAGCACGTCGTCGAGCAGCTGATTCATTTCAGGGTAAATCTTCATCGCGCAGTCCTTTCTCGATGTGGGCCCGCAAGAGCCCGCGGGACCGGTGCAATCGCGATTCCACGGCCTTTGCGGTGAGCCGATGGGCTGCCGCAAGTTCGGCGACGGTGCGATGCTCGAAATACTTGCCCTCGGTTAGCTGCCGGTCCAACGGCTCCAGTTGGACAAGCCCATCCGCAAGCAGCCGGGCAAGCCGCTGATCGGCATCCGCACCCGGCCGCCCCGCCGGATCCGGCTCCGGCCGGGCGCCGAAGAAACGGCGGACCGCCTGCCAATACCGGTTCTGGCGCCGACCCGCATCCCGTGCCGCACTGCGCGCCAAGACGGTCAGCCAGTTCCAGAATGCCGCCTCCTCCTCGAAGCGCCGGCAGTGGCGGACCACGCGCAGGAAGGTCTCCTGCAGGGTGTCGCGGGCGGTGGCTTCGTCGCCGTGATGGAGCACCAGCAGGTAGCGGAAGAGCCGGTCATGGTAAGCCTCGTGGAAGCGCCGGAACGCGGCCTCGTCGCCCTCGATGATGCCGGTTGTGAGGATCGCAACAGAAGACAGGGATGCGCCGGCCGCGAAGGAGGCGGCCGGCTCGGCCGGAATGGCCGGGCTGGTGAAAGGATCCACGTTGAGGGAGGTCGTGTTCACCCGTTCATCGCAGGTCGGTTTTAAATCCGCTATTTCTGGCGGCCGCTGCCCGTCCTCGGGCCGCCCGCTGATGCTGCGGAACCATCCTCATATGAACCTTGCCGAGCCTGGGAGGAACGCGGACCAATTCCCGGCATTCCCGACATCATGCCTCCGCCGCCCATGACGCTTTCGCCACCGTATCCCCCGGTCGCGCCCGGATGGCCCATGCCATAGCCCGGCTCCATGCCGGGAAGGTTATGAATGATTTCCTGAAGGATCGCCAGCTCCTCGGGTTTGCCGGAGGCGATCAGCATTTGTGTGCCGGCGTGAATCTTCATCGCGGGAAGGCCGATCTTGTTCCGCGCCAGGCTGACGCGCTGCATCAACTCAACCGCCTCCCTCAGGAGTTCATGCATGTGCTTGAGCGCCACTTCCCGCTCGGCAGGCTCACGGTGCTGCAGGTAGCCGGCGAGGTTGAATGCCCGCAGCAAGATTGGAGCTTCCACAACGGGCGGGGCATGGGCATCCACTTCGAAGCGCACCAGCCGCGGTCCCTCCACCACGATCTTCAGGTGTTCGCGCGCGGTCGCGATCTCCAAGGCCTGCAGGGCCTCCGCCAGCGATACCTGGTTGAGCTTGAGGTTCACCAGGACATTCTGCGCCTCCTCGAGCAGGATGAAGTTGATGGTGGGATATTGATTGCGCAGGCGATCGACCACTTCGACGAGCGGCAAGCCGTCGAACACAAAATGCGGTTGAATGCGCGCGAACTCGGCCTTGGCCCGGGCCAGCAGGGCTTCGTGTTCCGGGACGGCCGGGGTTCTGTCCGGCTGCTGCGCCAGCAGGGTGGCCGGGGCCACCAGGGAGACGAGCAGCATCAAAGAGGGAAGTGAGTTTTTCATGTCGTGCAGAGGTTTACCCTTTATACGCCGCGCGCCGCCAAATCATGCAGGAAAAATCGCCCGGACGGCATTCTCCTTTGCCGGGCCGCGGGTCTTGCCTACACTCGGCTGATGACCGATTCCCCCCTGAACGTGCTCGTGGTTTGCGGTAGCAACAGCGCCAGTTCCTCGACCAAGGTCGCGCTCGCCGAGATCGCCGGCCAGCTGCAGCAGGCCGGCTGCGCCGTTGACGTGCTTGACCTGCACGACACCCAGCTGCCCATCCTCAACCCCGAATCTTCCTGGGGCGCCGACTACTACGGCCCGCTCAAGGCGCGTGTGGCCAAGGCCGACGCGTTCGTGCTGGGGACGCCCGACTACCACGGGAGCATCAGCGGAGCGATCAAGAACTTCCTCGATCATTTCTGGAAGGAATTCGCGGGCAAACTGTTTGCCACGGTGGTCGCCTCCCATGAGAAAGGGCTCACCGTACACGACCAGCTGCGCACCATTGCCCGGCAGTGCTATGCGTGGACGATGCCCTACGGGTTGTCGCTCGACGAGAAGGCCGATCTCAAGGACGGCCGGATTGCCGGCGAGGTATTTGCCCAGCGGCTGACGATGCTCGTGCGCGACTTGCAGGTTTACGGCCGGCTGCTGGCCGGCCAGCGCGCCGCCGACCTCGCCGGCACCGAACCGGGGTTCCTGGCACGCCACCGGAAGTAGCGCTCCACTGACCGCGCGCACGACTCGTCTCACCCCACACGGAACAGCTGACCCATCTTCTTGCCCAGCAGTTTTCCGGCGAGCAGCAGGCTGCCCATCAGGATCACCATGCCCACCACGCCAAGCGCGCACGCCACCGCCGGAGCCTCGGGCTCGATGCGTCCCATCAGCTGGTAGATCATCTTGGTGATCGGGAAGAACTGCTCGCGCATCGCCAGGATCAGGCCGTCGCTCACCTCCAGCATGGCGAACGAGAAGGTGAGAATCGTCCCGGCGACCAGGTTGGCCGCCACCAGCGGCAGCGTGATCTTCCGCAGCGTGCGGAATGGCGAGGCCCCCAGGTTGGCCGAGGCTTCTTCGAGCGTGAC
>DNDP01000072.1:0-246 GCA_003484235.1 Verrucomicrobiales bacterium | reverse complement strand
GCCATTCGATCTCGAAGTCGAAGGCGGCCACATAGCCAAAGGCCAGGACGATGCCCGGCAGCGCCAGTGGCAGCATCGCCATGGCATCCAGCACGCCGGCGAAGGGAATCCTGCGCCGGGTCAGCAGCCACGCGATGATCACACCGAGGATCAGGTCCAGGAACGCGCTCAGGCTCGAGTAAAGCAGGCTGTTGGAGATGCTGGAGGCCGTCAGCCCGTGCCGAAAAACCTCGCCAAAATGGGCCC
>DNDP01000077.1:4699-9168 GCA_003484235.1 Verrucomicrobiales bacterium | reverse complement strand
CGGCTGGATCAAAACGGCGACGGCCGGATTGACCGCGACGAGCTGCCTCAACGCCAGCGCGCGATGTTCGACCGCCTTGATGCCAACCAGAACGGTCAGCTTGACGAGGCCGAACTCCAGGAGCTGGGCCGTTTGATGCGCAACCGGCGGGAATCAGAGTAAGAACTTCACCCGTTGAAGGTCACTCGGCGGGCTTCTCCGGTTCCGCAGGAAGCACGGTCAGCCAAAAGTGATCGACCTGATCCGCAAGAAGAACCCGATAGCCCCCCGGCACTCCGTTGTTCACTTCAGTGCCGGTCAACCTGAAGGGGACAATTCGCTCGTGGCCGGTTGTTGCGTCCCGGCAGACAACCTCAACCGGCCCGCGCCACGCGGCGGCCGTTGCCGACACGACCACCGACAGCTTCAATTCGCCGCCCTTGGCGGGTGCTGCCACCGGCTCCACGGTGACCCCCTCCGGCAAATTATTTGCCAGCACCTGAAGTTCATTCGTGAGTCCCCGCAGCCGTGCAAACGTGACTCGAAGTTCGTTCGTGGATCCCGGCTTCGCAGTCAGCGAACTGTTCACCAGACCGGCCCGCCAGTCCGGGGCGGAACGTTCGATGGTCAGCCGGTACCGGTGATCCGGTCCGGCATTGCGCGTCAGCGACCCGACCACGAACTGGAATACGCCGTCCTCCGGCACCTGCCAGTCCAATGCCGGATCCGAGGAACCGTCGGCATCGTCGTTCCGCGCCAGCTCACGCCCTTCGGAGTTCTCCACGGCGAGCCACGCATCGACCGGTGAACCAAGCGAGGCGGCCGCGACCGCGGCCGATATCCATTCGCCTTTGACCAGCTTCAATGAGTGGCGGTGGCGCGCACCGGATTCGGCCAGGCAGTCCCGCCGCGAAACGGGCAAAGAAAGTTCGCCGGGGTCCCCGGGAGAGGGAGTTGGTTCGGCTTCGTAGACGCCGAGTCGCAACCGGTAGAAGGCCCCCTCGCCGCCGGTCAGCCGGATGTCCGCCGTGGCCGGGAACGGAAAACCGAAAACCTGCACCACCACGACCGAATCCGATTCCGCCAGGCACTCAACCTCAGGATCAATCGTCGCCGAGTCGTGATTCCACGCGAGCTGATGACCGTTGGTGGTAACCACCCGCAGGACCCCGTCCAGTTTGCTCATCAGCAGATGGCTGACGAGCGTCGCGCGGAGCCGTCGGCCGGCCGGCACGTGAACCGCGTAGGAGTCGACGTCCCCCGACTTTTCGAGCCGGCCGTTCACCGTCACGGGCAGGTCGCCCACGGCCATGGGGGCGGCAAAATGGTTGTTTGGCTCCGCTTCCGTTAGCTCACGGCCGTTCCCCACGATGAACGGTCGCAACTCGCTCGCGCCTTCGTCGTTGAACAGCCGGACCAGGCGCGGCCCCGGCTCCGCGTCGGCTGCCACCACCACCTCCAGCTCGTTCTTGTTGGTGGTCGTGGTCACCTGCAGGGACCCGCCGGAAACCCATACCTGGGGCGGCCACGGGTCTGCCTTGCCCGAGAGCCTGACGAGATTGGTGCTGCCGGGTCCGGCTCCGGCCGGGTAGAGATGGTCCAGCGTGGGTGATGCTGCCTGCGCCCGATCACCGGACAGCAGGCATAGCAATGCCATGAAGATGGCTGTTCCGCCGGCACCCTGGATTCTCGTCATGGCCATGCTGGTCAAACGCACACCGCAAACGACACGGCGTCAAACGAACAGCTCCCTGATCAGGCGACCCTGATTGACCAGCGGAATCGGCCGGCCGGTCGACGTGTGAAGCGTCTGGTTGGGATCGATTCCGAGCTTGGTGTAGAGGGTCGCCGCAAAGTCCTCCGGCTTGTAGACGGCATCCGAGGCATAATAGCCCTTCGGATCGGTGGCGCCGACGACGTGCCCCCGCGGGACGCCGGCGCCCGCCATCAACACCGACATCGCGCCGGGCCAGTGATCGCGTCCGGCGTCCTTGTTCACCTTGGGCGTGCGCCCGAACTCACCCAGCACCACGACCAGCGTGGTGTCGAGCAGCCCGTGTTCATCGAGGTCCTTGATGAGCGCCGCCATGCCCTGATCGAAGCGCTTCAAATGATTGCCCCGGTAGGCCTCGAAGATTTTCGTGTGATGATCCCATCCGCCGTAGTAGACGGTCACGAAGCTGACGCCGACGGAAACCAGCCTGCGCGCCAGCAGCAGCCGCTGGGCAAAATCGTTCCGGCCATAGGCGTCCCGCACCGGCTCCGGTTCCCGATGAATGTCAAATGCCTCCTGGGCGGCCGGCGACCGGACCAGTTCCAATCCCTGCGCGAAAAAGTCGTCGAACGTCACCGCCGGATCATCGGCAAGCTTGTCCGCGTGGCGGTCCATCCGGTCCAGCGCCTGTCGAAGCTCCAGCCGGCCCTTCGCCCGTGCTTCGTCGATGTCGGCTGGCAGGGTCACGTCACGGACGCGGAAGCCCTTGCTGTCCGGATTGCCGTCGATCACGAACGGAGCATGCTGGCCGCCGAGAAAATTGGGCCCGCCCGAACGCGACACCTGGGGCATCGAGACATAGGCCGGCAGTCCATTGTGAAGCCCGCGTTCGTAGGAAACCATCGAACCGAAGGACGGATGAAACGTGACAAACGCGCCGCAGGCGACCGGCGCCGGCGTGGGCATCCCGGTCATCAGATAGTGGTTGCCGCCACCGTGGTTCGGGTCCTTGTGATGGATCGATCGCACAACGGTGAACTTGTCCGCCACTTCCGCCAGCTTCGGAACGCACTCGCTGAACCGCACGCCCGGAACGGCGGTGGCGATGTCCTTGAACTCCCCGCGGATCTCCGCCGGGGCATCGGGCTTGGGATCGAAGGTCTCGTAGTGCGAGGGCCCCCCATCCAGCCAGACCAGGATGCAGTTCACGTTGCTGCCCTTGCGGCCCGCGGTTGACGCCCCGGCGGGGACCTCGCCGGCACCGGCGCGCAACCGCAGCAGGTCGGAGAAGCCGAGCCCCAGTGCACCTCCCAGACCGAGCTGGAGGAAATCCCGCCGCCGCATTCCGGCGCAGTTGAATCGCAAATCTCTCATGGGAGCTTCAGTGATTGAAAACAAACTCCGGCGAGTTGAGCAATGCCCAAAGTACGTCTTCCACGGCTGCCTGGCGCTGCTGGGCTTCTGCACCAAACGCGGCGGTGGCGGTGGCCAGCTCCTCGGCGGTGGGTTCCCGGGTGAAGGCAGCGAGGTAGAGCTCCTTCACAATCCCCTCGGGTGATCTTTCGCCGGCGGCCAGGCGCCGTGCGCGGCCTTCGGGATTGGCCAGCTTCGCCTGCAGCGCCTGGGAGTTCATCAGGTGCAGTGCTTGCACGACGCTGGTCCGCAGATCGCGCTCACACGGAGGGTCGGAACTGGCATTCGGCCGTCCGAACGCGTCGAGGAAGTGCGACCGCGTCTTGAACGTCCAGGTCTGGATGGCGCGTGATCCGGGCGGTGTCCCCTCGAACTCCTCCGGCACGCCCGTGACGTCGCAGACCGCATCCAGCATCACCTCGGCCGGCAGGCGGCGGCGGTAGGAGCGGGAGAAATGTTTCGTGTCGGCCAGGTTGCTTTCGTTTGGCGCCGAGCTCAGCTGGTACAGTGCGGAGCTGAGGATGGTCCGCATCAGGTGCTTGAGATCGTATCCCTGCCCGGAAAAATCCGCGGCCAGCGCGTCGAGCAGCGGCGAATGGACGGCCGGATTGGAAACGCGGAAGTCGTCCACCGGCTCCACGAAGCCGCGGCCGAAATAACCGGCCCAGACACGGTTCACCGCCGCCCGGGCGAAGAACGGATTCTCCGGATCGGTCAGCCACCTCGCCAGTTCCCGGCGTGGATCGGCGTCCTTCGCCAGTGTCACGGTCGGGCCGTCCAAAGGACGCGGCGCGAGCACGGCGTCGGTCACGGGATGTTTCACCGTGCCGCCGGGCGCGAAGTAGAAGGCCTCGGTGCCGGCGGAGATCGGCGGCGACAGACCGGCGCCTTTCTGCTTGAGCGGGCCGAAGAACGCCGCGAACTGGTAGAAGTCCTCCTGGCTCCACTTCTCGTTGGGGTGGTGATGGCACTTCGCGCACTCCATCCGCACGCCGAGGAAGATCTGGCTGAACATCGTGGTCAGATCGGCCGGCTCGCGGCGGTCCCGATAGACCACCGCGGGTCCGTCCCGGTGGTTGCTGCCCTCCACCGTCAACAGCGCCCGGGCGAACTCGTCGTAGGGGACGTTTCGACGGAAGGATTCGCGCAGCCACTGATCGAACAGGTAGACGCTCTTCACCCCCACGCGATCGGGATTGGGGCGGAACAGGTCGGCCCACTTGTTGGCCCAATGATCGACAAACTCCGGGCTGTTCAGCAGCCGCTCGATCAATGCGTCCCGTTTGCTCCGCTGGTCGCGCGGGTTTTCCAGGAACTCGCGCACCTGTTCGGCGGTGGGCGGCAGGCCGGTGAGGTCGAGCGA